>JAFTXO010000029.1 GCA_017461765.1 Clostridia bacterium
ATAAAAGCATATTTTTAGCAAAAATAAGGTCGAGATGTTGCGATTTATCGCAGCATCTCCTCTTTTTATGTCTGTTTTTTAGGCGCGACCTCGCACTCTACCGTACAAAGTATGCCACGAGAACCCCAAGCCTCGTTCCTCAGCTTGAGGACCCCTACCAACGTGTACGAGTTCACGCCTTCTGCACTCATTTCACTATCCCCTAAAAAGAGGCTGTCGCTAATGCAACAGCCTCATTGATTTTGTTTTAGTCCTCAAGCTTGAGGTCGTTTTCCTTTATCCAGCCTATCTTACGCATTATCTCTGCAAAGAGGACAGAAAGAACTGCGGGAAGAACGAAGCATACAAGAATTATGCCCGTCCACATAAGAGCTCCGTGCTCTGTTGCGGCAATAACTCCGATGGGTCCTACAAGGCCGCAAGTTCCCATTCCTGCGCTGACACCCGTGCATTCAAGCTTGAATACGCAGGTTGCGAGAGGTCCGCAGATTGCAGACGCAAGTATCGGCGGGATCCATATTTTCGGATTCTTGCATATGTTACCCATTTGAAGCATTGATGTGCCAAGACCTTGTGATATGAGTCCGTTAACCTTATTTTCCTTAAAGCTCATAACCGCAAAGCCTATCATTTGAGCACAACATCCTGCTGTTGCCGCGCCTCCTGCAAGTCCTGCGATACCTATTGATGCGCAGATCGCTGCGCTTGATATTGGAAGAGTTAATATTATTCCGACGATAACGGATATTATAATTCCCATAAGGAATGGATGAAGCTCTGTCGTCACATTTATAAACTGACCGAGATAGTACATCACATAAGAAATAAGAGGACAAAGCAACCAGCTTGCCACAAAGCCTGTAATAATTGTGACAACGGGTGTTACAAGAATATCGATCTTTGTTTTCTTTGAAACGAGCATTCCTATCTCAGCGGCTATGATAACTGCAAAAAATGCGCCCGCAGGGCCTGCATCTATTCCGTTTGATACTGCCCATTCTGTGATTGCTCCGTTTGATATGGTAACGCCCATATCATAGCTCATAGCGCCTACTGCGGCACATGAGAACATAACGAGCGGATGCGCGCCGAGCTTATGAGCTATTGCCACGCCTATTGCCATTCCTGCGGCAGCTTTAGCGTAGCTTGCCATAGTAGTGAACATTTCAAGATGTGTATATTGACCTATCGTGCCGAATATCGTTCCGATAAGAAGCGATGCGAAAAGTCCGAGAGCCATAGCGCCCATCGCATCGATAAAATATCTGTTTAAATATTTTTTAACCATATAAAATACTCCTTTTCAAGTTGAAAAAATTTTAATACTTTTATACCTTTTTGTCAATACTTTTTAAGAATTTACATTAATTTTTTTGTTAATTTTAAAAAATATTGCGCTAAAGTGTTGATTTTTAGCTCGATTTGTAATACAATATCTTTAAAGGTATATGAAAGGAGATTACACAAATGGCATTTGTTAAAGCAATTGACAACCTTCCACCAATCGTTAAAATTTTGCTCGCTTTGCCTTTTCTTGATATTATTTGGGCTATATACCGTATTATCAAGGGTGCAACGACTCAAAATTGGGTAACAATGGTTGCCGGTATTCTTTGGATCGTGTTTGGATGTTTTATCACTTGGATTCTTGACATTGTATTTCTTATCCTGGGCAAGCAGCCTTTATTTACAGAGTAATATGACAAAAACCGAGCGTTGCTCGGTTTTTTGTTTATCTCAAATTTTGTTCGCGTTGCTTTTTGCTTTCGGGGAATATGTATTTTACTCCGTTTACGCCCAGGATGTACGAAACGGTACATACGATAAGCGAGGGGAGTTGAATTATAAGATATATATATACAAACCAAGTAGGACACATTCCCGTAAAAATTATATACATTCCGTTTATAAAGCTCGACACTACCGAAAGGAAGGACGATGCGTCAGTCAGTCCGCAGTGGTAAAATATTATTATAAGAAGCGCCAGAAGAATGAAAAGCGAGTTTGCATAAAGCGAAACGTACAAGCCGTAAAGCTTATTTTTCTTTAGTCGTCCGCCGTCTATCTTTACCTTATCTGAAGCGCCCTTCTCCCACATTACCGTATAGAGCAAGAACATATACATAAGGATCATAAATACGCCTGCGATTATTTTTATCACATTATTATTTATTTGCACGGAAAGCATTGATATTGCGATCGACACCATGAGTCCGAATACCATCATTCCGAAATGGTTACACCAGATCTTGCCGACCATATGTAGATTTTCCTTCAAAAACTTCTTCATTTTTTCCTCCGCATATTTCATTAAAACTATTATATACAAAATAACATCAAATTGCAAGGGCTTTAGGAAAGTTTACAGATAAGAAAAATTTTTAAAAAATTATACAAAAACAAATTATTTTGTGATAAAATAATTATATATTGCATTTAAGGAGGATTTATGGACGGTAGCTTTAATGTTGAACAAATGCCCGTTATCGTACGTGATTTTGCTTCGTACAAGCTGACAATTCAGGCTTGCTCAAAGAAAACAGTCGATGAATATCTGTCGGATCTGCGTCTGTTTTTCAAATATATGTACGCAAAACGCTACGGCGTCGATATCCATTCCGAATTTTTTGAAAAGCTTGATATTTCCAAGCTCGATAACGAATTTATTTTTTCGATAACCACCGAAGAGATCTATGATTTCTTCGTTTACGTTTCAAATGAAAGAGGAAACAAATCCTGTGCCAAATCAAGAAAGCTTTCCTCTATAAAAGCGCTTTACAAATATATATGCACAAAGCGTCGCCTTATGGAAAAAAATCCTGCTATTGATATCGAAACTCCGAAGAAGAAGCAAACTCTGCCGAAATTTTTATCGATGGAGGAAAGCATTTCTCTTCTCGAGGCGGTATCGAATGACAAGGAATCCAAGACAAGAGAGCGCGATTACGCTATAATAACACTTTTTTTAAATTGCGGTATGCGTCTTTCGGAGCTTTGCGGAATAAATCTCAATGATATCGATAAGGAGCTTCGCTCCCTTCGTGTTCTCGGTAAAGGTAACAAGGAGCGTATCGTCTATCTTAACGATGCGTGCAGAGATGCTCTTTCAAAGTATCTTATAATACGAAAAAGCGATACGTACAAGACTCTTAACAATCCTGCTCTTTTCATAAGCAAGCAACATAAAAGAATAAGCAACAAGACTGTTCAGTGGCTTGTTTATAAATATCTTTCTTTGGCGGGACTTGAATACAAGCACTATTCAACTCATAAGCTAAGACATACGGCGGCTACTCTTATGTATCAGACAGGAAACGTAGACGTTCGCGTGCTTAAGGAGATCTTGGGACATGAGCAGCTTAATACCACTCAGATATACACTCACGTATCAAACAAGGGTATGCAGGATGCCATAAATGCAAATCCTTTAGCCAATATAAAATCGAAAAAAATCGACTAATTTGTCAAATACGTGAATTTTATCAACTCGGGATGTTGATTTTGAACAAAATTTTCGTGCATATGATGATTGTTTTTATTCAAATTGACTATTGACATAATGAAATAAAATATTTATAATAGATATTACTGTGCATAGCAAAAGTTAATATTATAACTTTATAAGGATTGCACGATTGCAACCCAAAAAAATGTTTTATACATTATCGGAGGATTTAATAATGTTTGAAAAATTGAAGAGTATTCTCGTAGAAGAGCTTTCTATCAACCCTGATGACATCACACCCGATGCAGAACTCACAAACGATCTCGGAGTAAACTCTCTTGAGCTTGCTGATCTTGTTCTTATGTGCGAGGAAGAATTCGGTATAGAATTCAATGAAGAAGATATGCACAAGTTCATCACTGTTGGTGACGTTGCTGATTTTCTTGAAGAGACAATTAAATAATAGTTATATACCAAAAGCAAAAGGAGTTCTGAGAACTCCTTTTGTTTTGCTTTATTTTATGATCTTTACGTATTCTTCAATGAGCTTGGCAGCGCCTTCGATACCGATCCTGCTCGTATCTATCATCAGATCGTAGTTTTCACTCTTGCCCCATTTGAGTGTCGTGTAGTAGTTATAATAATTCGCGCGCTTTTTATCTATCTTCACTGCCATATTTTTAGCCTCTCCAAGCGAGATATCCTTACGCTTTGCTATTCTCTCCGCACGCTTTTCAATATCGGCGTATATAAATACTCTTACTACCTTGGGAAAGTCCTTTAAAACGAAATCCGCGCATCTTCCAACAAACACGCTATCCGATTTTTCCGCTTCCTCTTCAATTATCTGCGATTGAAGAACGAAAAGCTTATCGTTTATAGGAGTATCGTAAGGCATTCCGTACGAAAAGGGCACCATTCCTATCGAGCCCACTGCTATCGAATAAAGAAAGCTCGGTGTCGCTTTTTCGTCGGCATTTTTAAGTATTTCGGGATTCATTCCCGATTTTTCGGCTGCAAGGTTGATAAGACTCTTGTCGTGGTATTCCATATTCAAGTCTTTTGCCACCAATTCGCCCACTTCGCGTCCGCCGCTTCCGTACTGACGCGCTATTGTGATAACTACGTTGTTTTTACTCATAAAGTGCACCTCCATATCTTTATATTATTATTTTACCATTTTTTATGTTTTTTTGCAAGAAAAATTTTTTTGATTGTTTTAATATCCACATTTAAGCCAACATTGCAAAAAAGTATTGATTTTATTCTTCATTTGTGGTAAAATATATTGGAATAAAAATTTGTATTAACACAAAGGAGAAATAAAAATGTTAGTATCAGCAAAAGAAATGCTTGAAAAAGCAAAAGCAGGCAAATATGCCGTAGGACAATTCAATATCAATAACCTCGAATGGACAAAGGCTATCTTGCTCACAGCACAAGAGCTCAACTCCCCCGTTATCTTGGGTGTTTCCGAAGGTGCAGGAAAATATATGTGTGGCTACGAGACCATCGTAGGTATGGTTAAGGGCATGATCAAATGTCTCAACATCACAGTTCCCGTTGCTCTTCACCTCGACCACGGCTCTTACGAGGGTGCAAAGGCGTGCATCAATGCAGGCTTCTCTTCCGTAATGTTCGACGGTTCTCACTACCCTATCGAAGAAAATATCGCAAAGACGCAGGAGCTTGTTAATGCTTGTAACGTTCTCGGTCTTTCTCTTGAGGCTGAGGTTGGTTCTATCGGCGGCGAAGAGGACGGAGTTATCGGTGCAGGCGAGTGCGCTGATCCCGACGAGTGCAAGATGATCGCCGATCTCGGCGTTACTATGCTCGCTGCAGGTATCGGTAATATTCACGGTAAATATCCCGCTAACTGGGCTGGTCTTAACTTTGACGTTCTTGCTGCTATCAGCGCAAAGGTTGGATCTATGCCTCTCGTTCTTCACGGCGGCACAGGTATTCCTGAGGATATGATCAAAAAGGCTATTTCTCTTGGCGTTTCAAAGATCAACGTTAACACAGAATGTCAGCTCTCCTTCGCTGCTGCTACAAGAGCTTATGTTGAAGCAGGCAAGGATCTTCAGGGCAAGGGCTTCGACCCAAGAAAGCTTCTCGCTCCCGGCTTTGAGGCTATCAAGGCTACTGTTAAAGAAAAGATGGAGCTTTTCGGTTCTGTTAACAAAGCATAAAATTTTTAGAGGGCTGTCGATAATAGCGTGATGCTCTTAACGGAGCATTCACGCCAAACGATGTTTGCCTCTCTCACCCCAAAAATCCTTTAGGATTTTCAAAAACTCCGGGATACGGCAAGTGATGTTCACTTCGTGAGTGATGTAGCCTACGGCAATGATGTTGTGCCTTTGGCACAGTGGCAAACATCACATCACTGCGAGTTTTTACGAGCAACATCATTATGCGAAGCATAACATCATTTTTTCGTCAGCAAATACATCACTAACAGAAAAAAGAGCAAACCTACAAGATTTTAGTTTCTTGCGTGTTTGCTCTTTCTGCTTGTATAGGGGTTCCCCGAAGCGCTCTTTAGTAGCTTTGGGGGTTCACGTATAGGAGGGGTTCCTCAAAGCGCACGGAGTAAGCTTTGGGGGTTCGCGTATAGGGGTTCCCCGAAACGAGCGAAGCCGAGTTTTGGGGGTTCACTTTAATGCGACAGCCCTTTTTATTTTTGCGTTTTTTTAAGTGAATGGCAAAGATATTCGTGCATCACTATTGAAAGAATCAGTATAACGGCTATAAAAACGGGAAAAAGATAAATTCCTATATACTGTGCTATAAGTCCGAAAAGCGGCGGCATAAGGCACGTACCCGTATATGCGCTTGCCATCTGAACTCCTATAAGAGCCTGCGATCTATCAGCACCAAAGCGTTCGGGAGTTGAGTGAATTATGCACGGATATATTGGAGCACAGCCCAATCCCATTACAATCAAGCCTGCAAGGCTCAACGCATTATTAAACGGAAGAAGCACCATTACAACTCCTACCGTTGTAATTCCAAGTCCTAAGCGAATCATTTGAGTATCGTTCAGCTTTGCGGTTATAAATCCGCTCACTGCACGTCCCACGGTCATTCCTATAAGATACATACTGCCAAACAGTGCGGCAGTTTCTGCATCTATACCTCTATAGGAATTGAGATAGGTGCTTGCCCACAAGATCACTGTAGCCTCAATAGCACAATAGCAGAAGAACATAAGCATTATTGCTTTTGCGCCTTTGATCTTAAAGACTTGAATTAGCGAAAGCGATTTTGACTTCTCTCCGTTTTCGCAGATCTCGTCCTTTGATCTCTTTTTCCAAAACGGAAGACTTATAATGAGCACCACAGTCAATACCATTTGAATTACAGAAACTATTAAATATCCCTTATCCCAGCCCCAGCTATTCGTAAGAGCTACGCCCATTATTGAAGGGCCGAGTGCCGCGCCAACGCCCCACATACAGTGCAGCCAGCTCATATGCTTACTCGAATAATGAAGTGCAACATAATTATTAAGAGATGCATCAACGCTGCCCGCACCAAGTCCGTATGGTATTGCAAGCAAGCAAAGCTGCCAGAACTTCGTTACGAAGGAAAATCCCAAAAGAGCCAAAGCGGTCATACCGACGCTTACGGTCGTTGTTTTGCCCGCGCCGAGAGCTCTTGTTACTTTGTCGCTCATAAGGCTTGAGATTATCGTTCCTACCGCGATTATCGATGAAACGATACCTGCGTAAGAAACGGGGACATCAAGCATCGGTTGCATTGAAGGCCACGCCGCACCGAGTATCGAATCGGGCAAGCCAAGACTTATGAATGAAAGATAAATCACTGCTAAAAGAAATGAAAACATAGTTACCTCGATTTTTGCCGAATTATTTTCGATAGTATTCTATCACAGAAAAAATGAAATTTCAATATGATTTTGATTTATTTGCAGTTTTAATATATTATTATTGTTCATATGAAAATATTTTCAAATATACATTATTTTAAAAACGGAGCGTTTTTGCTCCGTTTTCGCTGTTTTTTATTATTTTACGCCATAAAGCAAGTCGCCGTAAGAAGGAATAGGCCAATAATCCTTTGCCGTTATCGTTTCCATCTCGTCAACGAGCTCTCTTAACTCATTCATTACAGGGAACACCTTTTCTCTGAAGGCTCTTGCTGATTTTTGAGCATCGGTGACTGTATTTGCATGAGCCACTGCTTCCTTAAGCTTTTCAACGACCTTATAGGTTTCAGCGTTAAGCTTCGAAAGCTTCAAGGACACCTTAGCCTCATATGTCGTATCTATACCTATTACCTTTGCGGAAACAATTGCATTTGCCAAGGACGCAACGTAAGATGATACCGCAGGCATGATAAGCGTGTTTGCCATATCTATCATCGTGCGCGCTTCAATATTTAATATCTTTGAGTAGTTTTCGTGAAGTATCTCGCATCTTGCCTTGAGCTCAACCTCGCTGAACACCTTATTTTCAGAAAAGAGCTTAACATTCTTTTCATCAAGCATATGAGGAAGCGCATCGGGAGTTGAGGGGTAATTGGAAAGTCCGCGCTTTTCGGCTTCCTTGATCCACGACTCGTCGTATCCGTTTCCGTTAAAGAGTATTCTCTTATGAGCCTTTATAGTATCCTTCACAAGATCGTGAAGCGCCAAGGTAAAGTCCTCAGCCCGGGAGAGCTTTTCGTAGAATTCCTTGAGCACCTGTGCTACGGCTGTATTGAGCACAGTATTCGTATCAGCGATCGAGGCTGATGAGCCGAGCATACGGAACTCAAATTTATTTCCCGTAAATGCAAAGGGAGACGTTCTGTTTCTGTCTGTCGTATCCTTAGGGAACTTAGGAAGAATATGAACTCCTATACGCATTTGCTCCTTTTCTTTTGCATCGTATTTTTCTTCCTTTTCGATAGCATCAAGTATAGCCTGAAGCTCATCTCCGAGAAAGATCGATACAACGGATGGCGGAGCTTCAGATGCTCCGAGACGGTGATCGTTTCCTGCCGACGCAACCGATATACGAAGCATATCCTGATATTCGTCAACGGCTTTTATAACCGCACTTAAGAAAAGCAAGAACTGCGCGTTTTCGTATGGTGTTTCGCCCGGCTCAAAAATATTTACGCCTGTATTTGTGGAGATCGACCAGTTATTATGCTTACCGCTTCCGTTAACGCCGTCAAACGGCTTTTCGTGAAGCAAGCAAACAAGACCGTATCTTTTAGCGATCTTTTGCATAAGCTCCATTGTTATCTGGTTATGGTCGGTCGCAAGATTTGTTGTTGTAAATATCGGGGCAAGCTCGTGTTGTGCGGGAGCAACCTCGTTATGCTCCGTTTTTGCAAGCACTCCAAGCTTCCAAAGCTCGATATCAAGCTCCTTCATAAACGCCTGAACCTTCGGCTTTATCGATCCGTAATAGTGATCGTCAAGCTCCTGTCCCTTAGGAGGCTTCGCGCCAAAAAGCGTTCTGCCCGTATATACAAGGTCGGGGCGCTTTTCGAACATTTCCTTGTCGACAAGGAAATATTCCTGCTCAGGACCTACTGTCGTTTTTACGGAAGTAACATCCTCGTTTCCGAAAAGCTTCAATATTTTAAGTGTTTCCTTTGCCAAAACCTCCATTGAGCGAAGCAAAGGGGTCTTATTATCAAGAGCCTCTCCGCCGTATGAGCAGAAGGCTGTAGGTATGCAAAGTGTATTATCCTTTATAAATGCGTATGATGTAGGGTCCCACGCGGTATATCCTCTTGCTTCAAAGGTAGCGCGAAGTCCGCCTGAGGGAAAGCTTGACGCATCGCCCTCTCCCTTTACGAGCTCCTTACCCGAAAAATTGAGAATAACCTTATTGTCCTTGCCGAGAGAAATAAAGCTATCGTGCTTCTCCGCGGTAATTCCCGTCAAAGGCTGAAACCAGTGAGTATAATGTGTTGCACCCTTTTCGGTAGCCCATTCAAGCATCGCCTTTGCGACGATATTAGCCACCGCCAAGTCAAGATGCTTGCCGTTTTTTATGGTATTTTGGATCGAGTCATAGGTTTCCTTTGGTAGTCTTTACTTCATTACCTCGTCATTAAAAACCATACAACCGAAAATTTCGTCGATTTTACTCATATTATACTCCTTTTACGTAAACATCTTATATTGAATTATACTCTATTTTTTTAATAATGTCAATACTTTTTATACGCGCAATATGTAAAAACCCCTTGATTTAGGCGCTATTATGTGATAAAATATCGTTGCCAAATTTGTTTCTTATCAAAAGGACGTTAAATCATTTCAAGAAAGGTCGTTTTAAATCAATGAAGTTTTCCGATTTGGAAAAAAGAAAGTTTTTTCCCGCAATATTTATGATTTTTATAGCAGGAGGTCTCGACGCATATTCGTATCTTTTACGCGGCGGAGTATTCCTTACTATGCAGACAGGCAATATCGTTCAAATAGGTATAAGTATTGCAAGGGCTGATTTTCACGGTGCTCTTCACTTTTTAGCGCCTATATTTTCATTTATTTTAGGTATTGCGATCGCAGCCTTCGTATACAAGAAAAAGTACGGCGTAAGAATTACTGCCGCTCTTGCTGCATTTGCTTACGTTATAGGAATTTTATTTCCTCTTGGAGACGTACCCGATATTTTAGCTAACGGCATAATTGCTTTCGGCGCTGCGCTTCATCTTCAAATAATAAAAAGCATAAATTCATTTCCAATTGCAACGACCATGTGTACGGGAAATATGCGTTCTCTCGCGGAATGTATAGGTGAGCGTATAAGCACAAAGGACAAAAAATACAGTCTCGGTATATTTATCTATTCTTCTCTTATCGTATCCTTTGCTATTGGTGCTTTTATCACAGGGTTAATAATTTACGCTATAAACTAAAGCTCAAAAGCTGATATAGAAACTTAATAACAAGCACATAAGTAAATTAAAGCAAAAACCGAAGCCGTCAAGCTTCGGTTTTTTAATTTTATCGACACACGGTCGTTATTTTCTAAGATCTGCAATATCGAAAATGAGTCTTTCTGTCTTTTCCCAGCCAAGGCAAGGGTCTGTTATCGACTTACCGTAGATACCCTCCTCAACCTTTTGGCAGCCGTCCTCGATATAAGATTCGATCATAAGACCTTTAACGAGCTTACATACATCTGCGTTATGTCTTGTGGAGTGAAGTATCTCTTTTGCAATTCTTACCTGCTCAGCCCATTTCTTGCCGGAGTTTGCGTGGTTGGTATCAACAATAACACCCGGATTTACAAGATTAGTCTTATTATATGTTTCAAGAAGTGCCACAAGATCCTCATAGTGATAGTTAGGAAGCGACTGACCGTGCTTGTTTACATATCCGCGCAAGATAGCGTGTGCCATAGGGTTACCCTGGCTTTCAACCTCCCAGCCGCGATATATAAATGTATGCTTATGCTGAGCTGCCGTTATTGAGTTCATCATAACGGAGATATCACCGCTTGTGGGGTTCTTCATACCAACAGGGATCGCAAGTCCGCTTGCTGTAAGACGGTGCTGTTGGTTTTCAACCGAGCGCGCGCCTATTGCAACATACGAAAGAAGATCGGAGAGGTATCTGTGATTTTCGGGATACAGCATTTCATCAGCGCAGGAGAAGCCGGTTTCCTCCATAGCCTTCATATGAAGCTTACGGATCGCGATAACGCCTTTGAGCATATCGGGATTTTCGTTGGGGTTAGGCTGATGAAGCATTCCCTTATATCCGTCACCTGTTGTACGGGGCTTATTTGTGTAGATACGGGGGATTATAACTATCTTATCCTTTACCTGCTCCTGTACCTTTCTGAGTCTTGATATGTAATCAAGAACAGCGTCCTCTCTGTCAGCGGAGCACGGACCGATGATGAGAACGAATTTATCGCTCTTGCCTGTGAATACTGACTGAATTTCCTCGTCGTTCTTCGCCTTTAACTTAGCAAGCTCGTCCGAAAGAGGATACATTTCCTTTATCTCCATAGGAGTGGGTAATTTTCTTTTGAAATTCATGTTCATAATTTATATTTCCTTTCTGTTTACCATCATTTTTTATCAAAGTATTTTCTGCGCTCTGTCGAGATGCGCATCATTTCTCTCATTTTATTAATATCTTCGTTTTCGAGTGTATTCCTTAATTCAGCAAACTTTTGAGAGAAAAGATCCATTTGCTTAAGAAGCTCATCCTTGTTGAGCAAGAAGAGCTCGCTCCACATAGCGTCATTTATCTTTGCTATTCTTGTAAGATCTCTGAACGAGTCACCCGTATAGTCAACAAGATCCTTCGACTCCTTACAGTCCATGAGCGAAACCGCGATACAGTGTGTGAGCTGTGAAAGAAAGCCTATCATCTCATCGTGCTTTTCGGGAGTTAACTGAGTTACCGTTTTAAAGCCAAGCTCGTGTCCGAGCTTTTTGCATATTTCGATCGCATCTCCCGTATTATCATCGGTGGGAGTGACGATATAGTTTGCATTTTCGAATATACGCTTGTCGCTGTTTTCAACACCGTATACCTCTTTACCCGCCATAGGGTGTGCGCCTATAAATTCCACAGTGCTTTTAAGTATTCTTTGAACGTCATATACAACGCTCCGCTTTACGCCTGTAACGTCTGTAAGTATAGCACCGTCCTTTATGTAATCCTGATATTTTTCTATCCATTCGATAAATATCTTCGGATACAGAGCGAATACAATAATATCAAATTGCGACACATAGTCCCGTGTAACCTCCGTTGTACCCGATGCTATGAGCTTTTTTGAAAGAGCGTATTCTACGGTTTCTGCTCTCCTTGCGATCGCGCCAACGTAGTAGCCCTTATCTGTAAGTGCCTGCGCATAGCTTCCGCCTATAAGTCCCAAGCCTACTATCAATATTTTTGAATTCTTATCAAATTTCATCGTGTTACCTCAATGCCAAGCCGGCGTATAACGTCAAAGAAATTCGGATAGCTCTTTTTAACTGCCTCAGCACCGCTTATCGTCGCTCCGGTAAGAGTTGCTATTACGCAGAGTGCCATAACTATTCTATGGTCATTATGTCCGTTGAGTATCTCATTTGGAACGTGGAAGTGTGTGTTTTTCACCTCTACGGAGTTTTCCTTAACTACAAGCTCTATGCCGAATTTTTTAAGCTCCTCAGCCATAGCCGTGGCTCTGTCGCTTTCTTTTATTCTAAGACGTCTTGTTCCCTCAAAATATCCGCCGTTCTTTACTCCCGCAAGAGCAAAAAGTATAGGGGCTAAATCGGGACACGCGGATATATCCGCGTACACATTGCCTTCTTCTATTTTTTCGAACAAATCAATATATACCCGATCGCCCTGCAGGCTATCCTTCTTGAGTCCTTTTACAGACACATCTCCGCCCAAAATATTGAATGCGTCCAAAAATGCGGCGTTTGAAAAATCACCCTCAACTCTTGCTTTATTGGGAATATATTTTTGGTTTCCTTTTATGTAAAATTCGTTATTTTCTTTTTCTTGTATTTTCACACCGAAGCGAGAGAGTGTGTCAATAGTTATATCGACATACGGTCTTGACTCAAGCGGTGTAGTTATCTTTACCGTACTGTCGCCATCAAGTAACGGCAACGCGAAAAACAGTCCGCTTATAAATTGGCTGCTTATATCGCCTCTTATTTTAAAATCACCCGCGCTAAGAGCGCCGTCAAAGATTATTTTATTACTTGAATAGGTTACTTTTATATTTTGGTCCTTGCAAATTTCCTCATAGACACTTATTCCGCGGGAGATCAAGCGTTCAGCACCCCAAAATTCACACACTCCCCCAAGCGAAAGTGCTATTGGAATAAAAAATCTGAGTGTGCTTCCGCTTTCTCTGCATCGAAAAATTCTTTTATCAAAAATCTTATTTTCCGATCTTTTCAGAGTTACTCTTCCGCGGTTGTAGGTATACTCAAGTCCCAATGCCTCAATACAGTCAAGAGTTGCGTACATATCCTCGCTTTTCGCTATCTTATATACGGAAGTCTCCTCTCCCGAAAGAGCGGCGCATATAAGCATTCTATGCGCGTAGCTTTTCGAGGGTGGTGCAAAGACCGTGCCTTTTGCGACACTCGGTCTTATGGTTATATTCATATTTTCTTTCCTTTTAAATAATCAATTATAGCATCAATTCCCTCACAGTAGCCCAAAAAGCCCTTACCTGTGATCGTTTTTATTGCTATTTGTCTTATATAGCTTATCTGACGGAAGTCCTCTCTTTCGTCAACCTTTGATATATGCACCTCGACCGTAGGTATTTTAACGGCCTTAAGAGCATCAAGTATAGCAACGCTCGTGTGCGTATATGCAGCGGGATTGAAAACTATTCCGTCTATCTTATCGTAATATGCCTTTTGAATAGTGTCAACAAGATCGCCCTCGTGATTTGATTGGTAAAACTCGATCTTAACGCCTCTTGTAACGGCGTGATCCGTTACCATTTGGACAAGATCGTTATATGTTGCGCTACCGTATATTTCAGGCTCACGCACACCAAGAAAATTTATATTCGGTCCGTTTAAAACAAGAATTTTCATTTATAAAATTCTCCTTTGATTATTTCGGCTACCTGCTTTATTTCTCCATTACCCGGTACTTTCACGTCCGCGGAGCTGCAATATATATCGTATCTTTCATTATAACGCTTTTCAAGTGCCTTTATATCGCTTGAAAGAGGACGCGAATCGGTAGGTGTGAGCAGATCGAGCGAACGGTTAAGAAAATATATTCTTCCGTTTTGCTTAAGATATCTTACATTCTGCTTTCTGAGAACCGCACCGCCGCCTGTGGCTATTATCAAGCCGTTTTTAGCGGAGATCTCTTTTATTACTTCACTCTCTACATCTCTGAAGCTTTCCTCTCCGTATTTTGAAAAATACGAAGGGATATCCATACCTATCTTTTTTACTATCTCGTCATCGGTATCGACAAAGAGCTTATTTGTTATGCTTGCAAGGTATCTTCCGACTGTAGTTTTTCCCGAGCTTGGCATTCCTATGAGCACGATATTTTCTTTTTCCTTCAAAACGTTTTTAAACGTCTTTTCACAGATATCCTCTCCGAGCTTTTTATCCATAAAAAATTCAGCCGCATATACTGCTTGAGCTGAGAGCATATAAAGTCCGCTCTCTGCCTTTATGCCCTTTTCAAGAGCATCGAGAACTATATTGGTTCTCAAAGGATTATACACAACATCAATAAGTCCTTCGAGATTTGGATAATCGTTTACATCGATTATTTTGCCATCGTTATTCGGATACATACCGACAGGTGTTGCATTCAATATAAATTGAGCATCGGAATGCTTTGACAATACCTCTTCATATGTGATCTCGGGATTTTCAATGGCTCTGCCGACTCTTACAATTTCCGAAGCGCCAAGGTCGCTTATTACGGCATACGCCGTCTTTGCAGTGCCGCCCATACCGAGAATGAGCGCTTTTTTGCCCTTCAAATCTATTTTATTTCTTAAAATGAGTGAGCGCATTCCCATATAGTCGGTATTATAACCGTAAAGCTTACCGTCCTTATTTACGACGGTATTTATAGCTCCTATCTTCTTTGCGCTGTCGGAGATATAATAGAGATACGGTATAGCCTTTTCCTTATAAGGAATAGTTACGTTGATGCCGTTAAAATCAGCATCAAGCAAAAATTTGCCGAGATTATCGGGCTCTATTTCCTTTATCTCGTATTGATAATCGGCGATCTGAGCATGGATCTCCTTAGAAAAGCTATGCTTTAAATGTTCTCCTATAACTCCGTATTTCATCTTATTTTCCTCCCAGATAATCTGTGCCGAACCTTTGTGCGAGCATATCCGCTATGCAAAGGGCGCACATACTTTCCACAACAACGCAGGCGCGTCTTACTATTGCGGGATCGTGTCTGCCTTCTATTGTGATCTTTTCGTTTTTATTATTTATAAAGTTTACCGTGTCCTGCTCCTTTGCAATGGACGGTGTGGGCTTTACTACACAGTTGAAAATTATCGGCATGGAATTCGTTATTCCGCCGTTTATTCCGCCATTATGGTTCGTTTTTGTGACTATTTTACCGTCCTTTATCTCAAGCTGATCGTTTGCCTCGCTACCGAGCATATCAGCCATCGAAAAGCCTGAGCCGAACTCTATTCCTTTTATTGCTCCTACCGAGAAAAGAGCGTGTGAGATAACGCTCTCGACGCTATCAAATATCGGCTCGCCAACGCCTGCGGGCATTCCTATAATTGCGGTTTGCAATATTCCGCCGACACTATCCTTCTGAAGCTTAGCCTCTAATATCTTTTCAGTGATCTTATCCTCAATATCCGATATCGTTGGAAAATCCTTTTTCGAAAGGGCATCTATTTCATTTTCTATATTTGAAAATGCGCTGTCCGAAATGCCTGCACATTTTAAAATATGAGTTCCTATCTTTATTCCCTTTTCGTTAAGCGCCTTCATAACTATCGCGCCTGCAGCAACTATTGCGGCTGTTATTCTGCCTGAAAAATGTCCGCCGCCACGATAATCCTCGTATCCGTGATATTTGCAGTATGCACTGTAATCCGCGTGTGAGGGACGCGCCAAGCATCTTATTTTTGAGTAATCCTTACTGCGGGTATTTTCGTTGGGGATAACTATTGCTATCGGAGTACCCGTTGTTTTTCCTTCAAACACACCGCTTAAAATACTGTACTCATCCTTTTCCTGTCTCGAAGTATCTATTGACGATTTCGGTCTTCTTTTTGTAAGCTGTGAAGCTATAAAATCGTTATCAACCGTGATACCGGGAGCAAGACCGTCTATTACCGCGCCTATTGCTTGTCCGTGACTTTCACCGAAAACGGTAACGCATACGCTTTGTCCGAATGTATTTTTCATTTTAAAATACCTCCGTCGATATATTTTCTTATATCAGTAGCTTTTATTTTACGCATTTCAAAGCTTCCTACATTCTCACAGAAAATGACGGTTATCTCATCTCCCGACATTTTTTTGTCGTGGAACACGTATGAAATGAGCGTATCGGGATCTGCTTTTACCTTTGTGGGAAGTGAATATTTTTCAAGCACGGGAATAAGTCTTTCAACCACACTCTCAGATGACATAGGTATCATACCGAGCGCTACACACTCGCCGTGAAGGAGCTGACCGAGCTCGTTCTCGCTCTCTATGGCATGACCTATCGTATGACCGTAATTTAAAACTCTGCGAAGATTTTTTTCCTTCGGGTCTTTTTCAACCACGTCCCTTTTGATCTTCAGCGAGCGCTCGATTATAACATCGGCATCCTTTTCAAAATCCGAGGTTTTTTCAAGTATTTCAAAAAGCTCGCTATCAAAGGTGAGCGCCATTTTTATAGACTCGGCAATTCCTGCGCTGAGCTGGCGTTTATCAAGCGTTTTAAGAACGTCGGGGTCGATTATTACCTTTTTGGGCTGATAAAAAGCTCCCACTATATTTTTTACGTCCTCAAAATCGATGGCTACTTTTCCGCCGATTGAGGAGTCTACCTGTGAAAGAAATGTGGTTGGTATATTATAAAAGTCTATACCGCGCATATAGCTTGATGCAACGAAGCCCGCAAGATCACCGACTACTCCGCCGCCGACCGCACATACTGCATCAGTACGGGTAAAGGAATTTTTAAGAAGCTCCTTTAAAAGCATGGTATAATTATCGAAGCATTTGCTCTTTTCACCCTGCTCGATCGTAACTATATATGCGTTCTTACACTGCGATGCTACGGTTTCGGCATATTGTTTCGGCACTCCGCTGTCGGTAACGACAAGAACCTTTCTTTCAAGGTTGAGAAGCGTTGATGCTTTACCAAGCGCTCCGCGCTCGAGGACTATATCATAGCTCTGCTCGCCGAGATTTACCGTTATTATCATGTTTTTACCTCTTTATTTTTCGAGTTTTGAATAGTATGTTCCAACGAGCTTAAGACGTGCGCAGGTCGCACTAAGCTCACGGAGCATTTCCTTACCGTTTGTCGTATTTATATTTCCCTCAGCCTCTATATAGAAATAGTAATTCCACAAAAGCTCCTTCATAGGACGGGAACGGAGATTTCTCATATTGAAGCCGTGTGCGCCGATTATATCGAGCGTTTTGGCAAGCGCGCCCGCTTCGTTCTTTACTGTGAACACTATTATAAAATGCTCGTTCATCTTCTTTTTTGTCGAGTCAGTTTTATTTTGAGCTCTTGAAAATGCGGCAAAGCGAGTCGTGTTCATTCTGCTCGTATTTATACTGCTCTCAAGGATATTAAGATCGTATATTTTTGCAGTTTCATCGGATGCTATTGCGGCAACACTATTATCATTGAGCTTTTTAACGTATTCAGCCGCCATTGCGGTATTTGCGTAAGCCTCTGTCTCGTAGCCGTGATTTTTTATAAATTCAGCACACTGTGTAAGCGCTTGGGTGTGGCTGACTACCTTTTTTACGGTGTTTACGCTTGCGCCCTTACACGCGATAAGGTTATGAGATATTGCAAGGTCGATTACCTGATTTACATAAAGCGTACCCGAAAATATAAGATCCATTACAGTTCCCACATCTCCTGCGTAGCTGTTTTCTATCGGTAAAACGGCTGTATCGCATTCGCCGTTTTCAACCGATGCGTATGCAGATGCAAAATCATTATACGAAACGTAAACGGCATCAGGGAACATTTTTTTAGCCGCAATATATGCGTATGCTCCCGGAACTCCGCAGTACGCAACCTTCATTCCCTCGTTAAGTCTTGATTGATATGCGCGAGAGAGCGCCATGGTGCTCTTAAGAAATTCTATATAATATTCCTTTATCTCTTTATTTTCTATCATTTCCGAGTTTTTGGCGATAACATCCTTTTCTCTTGCCTCGTCAAGAATAGAAAGAGCGTTTTCTTTTTTATATTTTGCGACAAGCTGAGCAGCCTCCATTCTTCTTTCGAAAAGCTTAGCCATATCACTGTCGACTTCGTTTATTATTTTTCTCGCTTGTTCAAGTTCGTTCATTTTTATACTCCCTCATAATCCTTATAAAGTTTTTCAAACGACTCAAGAGATCTTTCGATCTGCTCGGTCGATACGCAGTAGGAGATCCTTACATAGCCTTCATAATCAAAATCGTCGCTTGGAACTAACAAAAGCTCGTATTTTTTCGCTTTCTCACAGAATGCCTTTGCATCGCTTTCAAGCGCCTTTACAAAAAGGTAAAATGCGCCGTCGGGCTTTGATACTCTGTATCCGTAAGACGTAAGCGCTGTATAAAGTATATCTCTATTCTTTTTATATACAGCGATGTCGCCCGTTTTGCCAAGTGCATCGGGGATAAGATATTGAAATATTGACGGTGCGCAAACGTATCCGAGTGAACGTGCAGCGCCGCATATTGCAAAATAAAGCTCTCTTGCATCGTCAGCGGTACTCGAAACAAGCACATAACCTATTCTTTCTCCGGGTAAGGAGAGAGATTTACTAAACGAATAGCAAACTATTGAATTTTCATAATATTTAGTAACGTAAGGAACCTTTGTTTCCTTATCGTAAACGAGCTCTCTGTACGGCTCATCGGAGATAAGATATATAGGATGCGAGTAATGCTCGCTTTTTTCTCTGAGAATATCAGAAAGCGCCACGAGTGTTTCTTCTGACAAAACCGCGCCTGTAGGGTTATTTGGTGAGTTTATTATAACAGCCTTTGTCTTTTCGGTAATAGCTTGCTCGAATTTTTCAAGATCGGGCTGAAAGTCCTCTTCTCTTGATTTTACAGAGTGCAAAATACCGCCTGCTTTTTCTATAAAAACTCTGTATTCCGGGAAAAATGGAGCAAAAACAACCACTTCCTCGCCCTTATTCAGCACTGCATTCAACGATATTGTAAGTGATGCCGCCGCGCCGCAGGTCATAAATATGTTTTCGGGAAGCTCGTTTGTTCCGTATGTTTCGTTTATATAATTTGCTATTGCCGTACGAACTCCGATATCACCCGGTGCTGAGGTATATCCGTGCAAAAGAGTCGAAGGAGTGTTTTTTATAAGGTCTACAAGTGTTTCATTCACTGCTTCGGGAGCAGGAACACTTGGGTTGCCAAGACTGAAATCAAAAACGTTTTCTGCTCCTATTTCGTTCTTACGCTTTTTACCGTATTCGAATATTTCACGTATCACGGAGCTTTTTTTGCCGAGTGAAAGCATTTTTTCGTTTATCATTTTTCTCCCTCTCTTTATATTTTTCTTATAATTTATTTATATATAATAAAATATATATGTTTTATTATACAACTTAGAGTGTAGTAAAGTCAAGTGGTAGAGAGTATAAATTTGCGTTTTTATGCAGTTTTTCACCATTTTTATACGAACATATTCAAAAGTGACAAATCAAAAAAAGCGGTGCGAAAAATTCGCACCGCTGATTTTTTTATTTTCCTGCTGTTGCTATTGCCTGATAGATATCTACCATTGCGTTGATCTCACCGCTTTCGCCCTCTATTGCAGTTATCTCGATTGATGTAACTGTTTCGATCTCGATAATATCGTAGTAGATCACGCCGCCTGCGCTTTCTGTTGCAGTAACCTCATTTCCGTTTACTTTAACTACGTATGTAGCATCTGTTCCGGAAATAATTCTGATAACGGATATCTGATTATCATCCGTTGCAAATTCCTTCGTAAGAGTGTCGGTATTCGTTATCATTGCAGATACACCGTTTTCCTTACCGAGAGTTACCTCTACGTCAAGATTTACATCTGTATCGAATTCAACGTCTTCCTTGCTCGTTACTTCCTTTTGTACATAATTGATGTTATAGAACGGAGTTCCGCATACTGTACATCTTATGATGTTAAGCTCCTTGCTTGTTCCGAACTTATGGTCAAGAACGGGAGTTGTATCGTATTTGACAGGCTCGCCGTTTTGCTTCTGTGTAACGGTACATTCAGTATCTCTTGTACAGAAATAATATGTATATCCTTCCGCGGTACACGTAGAAGGAGTAACGCCCTTACCGTCTATCTTAGCCCAATCGCCGTGATCAAGCAAGCCACCTTCAATATCCTCTACCTTATACTCTTCACCGCATACTGTACACAAGTATTCAATGTAAGCATATTTTATGCAAGTTTTATCTGCTCTATCGGTTTCTCCGCCCTGAGTATGACCCGTCATAGGTACGATGGAGTTAGGATCCTTTTCTTCGTATGTACATCCTGTATTTGTGCACTTATACATTGTATAGCCGTTTGCTACACACGTAGGAGCAAAAGTTTCCTTTAGGTGCACTGTATCGTATGTCACATTGTGTCCGGATGCAGTTTCCGTTTGCTGTACATCTACCGTATGTGAGCAATTGTCATATGCGCACTTGAAGGTATATACCGCGTCTGTCGTACAGGTTGCTGCTTCCTTTGTTGCATGATAGTATTTCTTATATTCGGTGGGTACAGTACCCTTGAAATTCAATTCTGATGTTGCGGGAATATCGTGCGAACGCTTTGTTCCAACCTCGATCACCTGTGTCGATGTCTGATCCTTATCGCAGTTAGCATTGATACATTTATATGTTTCTTTGCGAGGGCTGTCACAGTTTGCCTCTACCGCAGATACGAAATAAGCCGAGCTTGTATCGCCTGTTTTTATATCGTGGCCTGTTCTTGTATCAGCCGCAGTCTTTGTTTCCGTATACTCACAGTCTTTTCTTAAGCATTTATATTTATAAACGCCGTCGTTTAAGCAGGTCTCAACCGTTACCTTTTCCTTGAAGTAGGGAGATGATGCGTTTCCGCCCGTTTGAATATCGTGACCAAGTGCTTCACCTACCGAGATTGTCTGTGTAGATGTTTCGTCCTTATCACAGTGAGCGTTAAGGCACTTATATGTTTCTGTCCTTGCTGTCAAGCACGTTGCATCTGTTGAAGAGAGGAAATATGCCGACAAGGGATCGCCTGTCTTTATATCGTGACCTGTTTTATTCAAGACATCTGTTTCTTCATATGCACATCTTGTACATTTATAAACATTCTGACCGTCAAGAATACAGGTGGGAGTAGCTGATTTCTCTTCTACCAAATATGTATTTTCGTGCTTGATGTCGTGACCGAGAGCTTCGCCGACATCTTCCTCTTTATAGTCACATTTCGAGCATTTGTAAACTTCTTTTTTTGCCAAGGTACACGTTGCCGTTACACATTCCTCTGCAACTTTATATGCCTCGGAGTGTGCGATATCGTGACCTTCTGCGGGAATTTCAGCAGTTTTTGCAATACCCTGTGTGGTTCCGCATACTGTACACGTATCTATTGTCGAGGACTGACCTACTGTAAGACACGATGCAGGTGTAATAACAGTCGTTTTAGCTTCGAAGTTATGATTGTTAGGATCTACGTCAACAGTCTTTGTAAACTGACAAACCTTACATACCTGTTTCTCCGAGCCCTTTACTGTACAGGTCGGCTCAACTCTGTCAGTCACCTCATACGAGTGAGGCGATGTTTTGAGTGTTTGGAGCAATTGGCTGTAAGTACAGCCCTCTCTTGTACAAACCTCAGTTATAGAGCCTTCTGTAGTACAGGTAGCATTTACTGTAATTTGTTGTGTTGCGTGTCCTCCGAGTGAGGGAACTATCTCATCCTGCGTAGCGCCGCATTCAGAGCATTTCATCACCTTTTTACCGTTTGAGGTACAGGTGGGAGCAACAGAAGCCGCCGCATCCTCCGCCCATGTACATTCATGTCCGCACGAAACGAACACACATACAAAAGCAAGAAGAGCAAGCACTAAAAAAATTATTTTCTTTTTCATAATACTCTCCTTTTAAAAGTATAAAAACAAATTTATAAAAAATTTATATTATAATTTTACTACATTATATTGGAAAAGTCAAGTACTTTTGACTTTTTCGTGAATTTTGACAGTTTTGGTGTTCCATTTTTGTATAGTTTTCACAAATAAAAAATCACATCCTTAAAAATTCGGATGTGATTTTTAATAATTTTTTAACAATTTTAAAGATTATTCATCTTTACCGTTTTCGCTTGGAAGCTCTTTTTGATCTTGCGGCGATTGTTCATCATCGTTTTCTTCGTCGTTTATACCGAGCATTTTTTCAAGCTCGCGTCTTCTTTGTGCCTCCGCAAGCTTTTCTTCCTCAGCCTTTTGAGCCTTGCGTCTGTTTTCTTCCTCGCTTCTGCGTTTTTTCTCTGTCATGAGGTTTTCAACCTCTTCCATTGTTACGCCGTCCTTCATAGCAAGCTCAAATTGCTCGTCATCCATAACCTCGTTTCTCAAAAGGAATTCAGTTATGAAATCGATCTTATCCCTATGCTTTGTAAGAACTTCCTTAGCAAGATTATATGCCTCATCGATGATCTTTTTAACCTCAGCATCAATCTTAGCCGCCGTAGCATCCGAATAGCTGGGGTTTGAATTGAAGTCTCTTCCGAGGAACACGGCTTCGTCAGAATGATTTGAGCCGAAATGTATCGTTCCGAGCTCCTCGCTCATACCGTATACGGTAACCATCTTACGTGCTACCTCGGTAGCTCTCATAATATCGTTTGAAGCTCCGCCTGTATAATCACCAAACAAAAGCTGTTCTGCAACACGTCCGCCGAGCATCATTGCAATTCTTTCCTTGAGCTCCTGCTTTGATTCACTGTACTTATCCTCAACCGGCGGTGTGAGCGTATATCCCAATGCTCTGCCGCTGGGGATTATAGAAATCTGACGTACGGGGTCTTGTGAGGGAAGAACATGTGAAAGGATCGCGTGTCCTGCCTCGTGTACTGCGGTGTTGCGTCTTTCCTTGTCACTCATCTTCTTCGCTCTCTTCTGAGTTCCGACGGTGATCTTTATCATTGCATCCTCGATCTCGGACATACCGATGAGGTTTTTGCCGCGTCTTGCCGCCAAAAGCGCACTTTCATTAAGAAGGTTTGCAAGATCCGCGCCTGTGAAGCCCACTGTGATCTGAGCTATTCTGCGAAGCTCAACTGTTTCTTCAAAGGGCTTGCTCTTTGAGTGAACCTTAAGAATATCCTCTCTGCCCTTAAGATCGGGGTATCCTACTGTTATCTGTCTGTCAAAACGTCCGGGACGAAGGAGTGCCGAGTCAAGAATATCGGGACGGTTCGTCGCCGCTATTACTATTATTCCGGAATGTCCATCAAAGCCGTCCATTTCAACAAGGAGTTGGTTAAGTGTTTGTTCTCTTTCATCGTGTCCGCCGCCAAGACCTGCTCCACGCTGTCTGCCGACTGCATCGATCTCATCTATAAATATAATTGCAGCATTTGAGCGTCTTGCGTTTTCGAAAAGATCACGAACACGCGATGCTCCGACACCGACGTACATTTCAACAAAGTCAGATCCCGACATTGAATAGAATGGCACGCCTGCTTCGCCTGCTACTGCCTTTGCAAGCAAGGTTTTACCTGTACCGGGAGGGCCTACAAGAAGCACGCCGTGAGGTATTTTTGCACCGAGACGTGTAAATTTAGATGGATTGCGAAGGTACTGAACTACCTCTTCAAGCTCTTCCTTTTCTTCATCTGCTCCCGCAACATCACTAAAAAGTACCTTTTCGGTCGTCACGGTTCTTGCTTTGGATTTACCGAAGCCGCCCATCTTGCCGCCGCCTGTCTGACGCATAGAGAATACCATAAATATTACAAAGAGTAATATCAATATGATATAAGGCAGATACTGAACTATCCAAGGTGATTCCTGAACGGGCGGGAAATCATACTTGGCAAGTCGCGTAAGACGTCCTTCATTTTTGAGCTCCATAAATTCGTTATAGAATATATCGTAAAAACGAAGCTCATATTCTATAAATTCCGTCTCGCCTTTATTTTCGACAGTTGCGTTTTCGTCCTTATAAACTTCAAGCACGAGGGTGCTTTCATTAAGCGTAAAGGAATATACCCTGTCGTTTTCGAAATACTCCATCATTTCGGAGTATGCAAGCTCTTCTTCATCGCGATCGAGTATCTTTACCACTGCAAATATTATTATCGCTACAAGCAATACATAAAAAACTATGGTAAAAATATTACTTTTCTTTTTCTTCATTTATTCCTCCATGGTCCGACGCATTTAACGCCTATGTATTTTTCAAGCCTTGTAAAATCGTATGCAAAGATCTTTTTTTGAAGATCTCACTTCGTCGCGAAGCGCAACGTTCGGTATTGCGATTATGCCGCTCTCGTCGCAAAGGATGGGTATCCTGTCACGAAGATGCGACGGTATATGATTTTCACAAAGCAATTTTTTTACTTTTTTATTCATTTTGCCGCTAAATATTTTATCAGCCTCAGCTCTTGAGCGAACGAAAAGCCCGCCTTTTATCATTGATCTATCAAGGTATATTTCAAAATACGGGGTCTTGTTTTGAAGCTCACAGGCTACGGTGACAATCTCGCGTATTTTCGAAATATCGTTAATTCCTTCATTAAGCGCATATTGAAAGCTGATCCTTTCAAGCTCGATCGTTTTTACAAAAGCAAGGTGATCGTGCTCCTTTTTGAAGGATAAGCCCTCAAGAATATTACAAGCACTGCCGCACTCGCCGTTATTTGCAAGAGCGATACACGCGTTTATTGCATTATGATCAAGATTTTTTCCCGATACCGTCTTTAAGACTCTTGTTGCTACGGCTCTGTGAAGCCTTGTAAACTCGCTTGTATCTATTTTTTTATCCTTAACGCTTGCTGATATAAAATCCTTTGCGCAAATATCTATAAATTCGCTGTCTGCACGTACGCTCGATGAAAGGCGCGACACTGCGAGATTTAGCGAAGGATTTAATTTTTCAAGTGCGGGAACTATAATGTGTCTTATATAGTTGCGCGTATATTCGGTATCCGAATTCGTTGAATCGGTAACATACTCTATATTATTTGCCAAACAGTAAGAAATTATCTCTTCTTTTGTAACATAAATGAGCGGACGGTAAATTTTTTCGTTCAGATTGGGATTTATGCCGCACATTCCGTTTGAGCCGCTGCCGCGCGAAAGATTAAAAATAACGCTTTCGGTATTATCGTTTGCATTATGAGCGGTAAGCACCGAATCAAAGCCGTTTTTAAGCTCCATATCAAAAATGCGATATCTTTCCTCTCTTGCCGTAAGCTCAATGCCCTTAGCGCTTTGCTTTGCAAGTGTGGGAATATCTATTTTATAAGATACGAATTCCACGCCGTATTTTTCACACGTTCTTTTACAAAATTCTTCATCTCTGTCAGCCTCATCTCCGCGTATCATATGATTTATATGAACTGCACGGAGTCTTTTTGCCCTTGACGAAAAATAATGCAAAAGCGCTGATGAGTCAGCACCGCCGGAAAAGCCGATTATGATATTTCCGTACGCATACTTCATATCAAAAGCCGTCACAGCAGCATCTATTTTCTTTTCAAGCATTGTCCTTCCTCACCACAAATTTTAATAAAAATCAAATCTTAAATAATATAATACAATAAATAAATAAAAAATGCAATAGTGATTTAAAAAAAATCCGTAAATTCAACTTTTCAACATATTTTGTACACATTTCTATTTGTAAGCATATTCCGTATTTGGCAGAAATATTTCATTGACGCGCTTTTAAGCAAAAGATATAATTTATTATGGGATCTGATTATTTTTAGGAGGTATTATGAAGATCGATTTTCCCAAGCGATATCTTGGACATATTATGAATTTTATGAAATTAGGATATATTCTTATTATAGTAGGCGCTACATATCTTTTAAGGTTATATATATCACCTGCCACGATGCAGGATTTTGTGATAAGAGGCTCACTGACCGGATATATGATCGAATGTATCGTTATCGCAAGCACAATGCTGACCGCCGGAAGCCTTTATTTACAGAGGTTTTTCTGATTTTTGTGCAAAATGTCAAATTGACTTTTCCAAAAACAGAAAATATTCATCTCATTTTTGATGATTTTTGTGTCAAGTCTTTTTTGAAAATTTTTAATTTTCTACACTTCCTTTTTTGGCAAATGTGGAATTTAAGGGTGGAAAAGTTGAGTTTTCCACACCTCGAACGAGGAAAAAGTGGATAACTTTTCAATGTTTATCCGTAGTTTTGCACTTTTTCCACTAAGTTTTCCACTTTTTTAGTTTTTTTCAACTCAAGGTCATAATTGGTCTTTGCCTAAAATGATTTTGTGCAAAATACACAAATTTCATTAGTTTGCTAACTATCTTTAGTTGTTTAAAAGTTTACAAATTTTCAGCACTTTCAACAAAAATGAATAACGACAAAAGCCGAAAATGAATATTATTCGTTTCATTTTTTATTCCCATAAGCACTTGTTATTTTTAATATTTCGATGCAAAAAAAGACGGACTCGAAAAGCCCGTCTTTTTGAAGTTGAAATTATTCCTCGTTTGAGGGGATAATTGCGGTTTGTGTAGTTTCGGAAACGTTGATTATAGCATCGAGAATTGCTTTATATTCATCGCTTATCGTTTCATCCGTATCTATTGTCTTCTGAGCTATATAGCCAAGTGTTACCGC
>JAFTXO010000030.1 GCA_017461765.1 Clostridia bacterium
AATTAAAATAAAGGTCTTAGACTAAGATTTTGATTCAAAGGTATATAACGATATTATAATTAATAAAAAGGACGATAGCTCAATAGACTATGAATTTTCTAAAAAAGAGCTTGAAAAGCTGAAATAACAAACACTTCCTCAACTCTTTTGCGGTTTGAGGAAGTTTTTTGAAGCAATTTGGCATAGAATAAGATAAAGGTACAGAAAAAGAAAGGAGAGCGCTATGGAGCAAAACACATTTGACTTAAAAAGCTCGTATAAGCCAACGGGAGATCAGCCTGAAGCTATAAAAAGCTTGACACAAGGTCTTAAAAACGGCAACAGAATGCAAACGCTTCTCGGTGTTACGGGATCGGGAAAAACATTCACTATGGCAAACGTTATAGCAAATCTTAACCGCCCAACGCTTATTTTAGAGCCAAACAAGACACTTGCTGCACAGGTGTGTTCGGAAATGCGTGCGCTTTTCCCAAATAACGCGGTCGAGTATTTCGTTTCTTATTACGATTATTATCAGCCCGAGGCTTATATTCCGGGTAAGGATATATATATTGAGAAGGATGCTATGGTGAATGATGAGATAGACAAGCTCCGCCATAGCGCAACAAGCTCGCTTTTTGAAAGGCGCGATGTGATAATCGTATCATCTGTGTCGTGCATTTACTCTCTCGGAGACCCTATGGAGTATCAAAAGATGCTCATAGATCTTAGAGAAGGTATGGAAATGGACCGTGATACGCTCGTTCGCCGTCTTATCAGCATGAACTACGAGCGAAATGATGTGAATTTTGTCCGCGATAAATTCAGAATACGTGGGGATGTGGTTGAAATTTTGCCTGCTTCCTCCTCGGATAAGGCAATACGTGTCGAGTTTTTCGGTGAGGAGATCGACCGTATAAGCGAAATAAACACTCTCACGGGCGAAGTATTAAGACACCTTAATTATTGTGCGATATTCCCTGCAAATCACTATGTCGTTTCCGATGATAAAAGAGAGGCGGCGCTTGCCCAGATCTATGAAGAAATGGAGGAGCGTGTCGCTTATTTCAAATCTCAGAACAAGCTTTTAGAGGCTCAAAGAATAGAGGAGCGAACAAAATACGATATAGAGATGTTGCGGGAAATAGGCTTTTGCTCCGGTGTTGAAAACTATTCAAGGATCTTGTCGGGAAGAGAGCCCGGCTCGACTCCGTATACGCTTCTTGACTACTTCCCCAAGGATTTTATAATGTTTATTGATGAGAGCCACGTCACTCTCCCACAGGTAAGAGGAATGAGCGGCGGAGACCTTGCAAGAAAGAAAAATCTTATCGAATTCGGCTTCCGCTTGCCATCAGCATACGATAACAGACCTCTGTATTTCGATGAGTTTTTGGGAAAATTAAATCAAACGGTGTTCGTATCCGCAACTCCTGCCGATTTTGAAAAGCAGTACTCCGAAAATACGGCAGAGCAGCTCATACGTCCGACAGGACTTGTAGATCCTGAGATCGATGTAAGACCGATAGCTATGCAGGTCGACGATGTTATGGGCGAGATAAGAGTGAGAGCCGAAAAGGGAGAAAGAGTACTCGTTACGACGCTCACGACCAAAATGGCTGAGGATCTTACGGAATATCTTACCGAAAACGGTCTTAAGGTCAAGTATATCCACCATAATGTTGATACCATTGAGAGAATGGAGATAATAAGATCGCTTCGTATAGGAGAATTTGATGCACTTATAGGCATTAACCTGTTAAGAGAAGGACTTGATATTCCCGAGGTGTCGCTCGTTGCGATACTTGATGCAGATAAGGAAGGTCTTTTCCGTTCCGAAACATCTCTTATACAGACAATAGGAAGAGCGGCGCGTAACGCAAACGGTAAGGTCATCATGTATGCGGATACGGTTACAAGATCGATGAAAAATGCAATAGATGAAACGAACCGCCGCCGAGGAGTCCAACAAGCCTATAACGAAGCAAACGGAATAATCCCGAAAACGGTAATAAAGGACGTTCATGACGTTATCGACCTCGGCAAAAAATCAGACGAAAAAGAAAGAAAACGCAAAATGAGCGCAAAGGACAAGGAAAAGCTTATCGAGCAATATACCTCGGAAATGCGTGAGGCATCAAGAAAGCTCGAATTCGAAAAGGCTGCGTTCTTGCGTGATAAAATCAAGGAACTTAAAATAACAAAAGGTGAAAAATGATAAACAGTATTGATATTAAGGGCGCAAGAGTCCACAATCTCAAAAATATCGACGTATCGATCCCCCGTGATAAGCTTGTTATACTCACGGGTCTTTCGGGCTCCGGTAAGAGCTCGCTTGCTTTTGATACCATCTTTGCAGAAGGACACAGAAGATTTGTCGAGTCACTCTCGTCGTATGCGAGAATGTTTTTGGGACAGCTTGATAAGCCCGATATAGATTCAATAGAGGGTCTTTCCCCCGCTATATCGATAGATCAAAAGACAACATCCAAAAACCCGCGCTCGACAGTTGGAACGGTCACGGAAATATATGATTATTTAAGACTCTTGTATGCGCGTCTCGGAACGGTTCACTGTCCGATTTGCGGAAAAGAGATAAAGCAACAGAGCGTTGACCAGATAATCGAAAAAATACTTGAGCTTCCCGAAGGAGAGCGCTTTATGGTGCTCGCTCCCGTTGTAAAGGGCAAGAAGGGCAGACACGAAAAGGTTATCGCCGATGCAAGAAAAAGCGGCTATGCAAGACTCAGAATAGACGGAGTTATTTACGACCTTTCAGAGGAGATCGAGCTTGAGCTTACCAAAAAGCATAGCATAGATATAATAGTTGACCGTCTTGTGATGAAGGACGGTATTCGTGCGCGTCTTGCCGACTCGGTTGAAAATGCGCTTAAGGCGGGAGATGGAAGAGTATCTATTGTTACAGTTCCAAAAAATGATGAGAGCGAAAGGGAATATGAATTCTCAACGAACTACGCCTGTGAGGAGCATAACATTAGCTTTGGTGAGCTTGAACCGCGTTCGTTTTCGTTTAATAATCCGTTTGGAGCGTGCCCGCACTGCCTTGGAATAGGCGAGATGAGAAATATCTCTCCCGAAAAGATAATTCCGAATAATGAGCTTTCGCTTAGCGAGGGCGCGATCGCGGTAAACGGCTTCAAGACGATAGAGGACGAGAGCTGGATGGGTCCGCTTGTAAAGGCGGTCGGTGAAAAAATGGGATTTACCATTCGCACTCCGCTGAAGGATTTCACAAAGGAGCAGATAAATGCGCTTTTGTACGGAACGGGCGACGAGTATTATACTATAGACAGATATTTTGCAAAGCAGCATAAGCGTCAGACTGTAAAGTTTGAGGGAATTATAAAGATAATAGAAAACCGAATGAGCATGATGGGCGAGGAATACTACGAGCAATTTATCGAGGAAACTCCCTGTCCCGAATGTCATGGTCAAAGGCTTAATAAATTCGCATCATCAGTTACTGTCAGCGGAAAAACGATTGACGCATTTTGCCGAATGTCCGTTTCCGATGAGCTTGATTTCATAAACTCACTCGAATTTACTCCGAGCGAGCAGGAGATAGCAAAGGAGATACTTAAGGAGATAAAAGCGCGCCTCGGATTTATGAAGAGCGTAGGACTTGAATATCTCACCTTGGCGAGAAAATCAGCTACTCTTTCGGGTGGAGAGGCTCAAAGAATACGTCTTGCAACGCAGATCGGTTCGTCGCTTGTCGGAGTTTTATATATACTTGACGAGCCGAGTATAGGACTTCATCAAAGAGATAACAGTAAGCTTATAAAAACTCTTAAGAATTTAAGAGATGTCGGAAACAGCGTAATCGTCGTTGAACACGATCAGGAAACGATGCTTGAATCCGATTATATAATCGATATAGGTCCGGGTGCGGGAGTACATGGCGGTGAGGTCGTTGCTTGCGGAACTCCGGAGGAGATAATGAATTGCGAGGACTCGATAACGGGAGCATATCTCTCAGGCAGAAAATCGATAGCAATTCCCACCGTAAGACGTAAGGGTAACGGTAGCTTCTTGAAGGTAAACGGAGCAAGAGAGAATAATCTTAAAAATATAAATGTTAAGATACCGCTCGGATGCTTTGTCGCGGTAACGGGAGTTTCGGGCTCAGGCAAAAGCTCGCTTGTGAATAAGATAATCCTTCAAACGCTTGCGAAAAAGCTCAACAGAGCAATAACCTATCCCGGTAAATGTGACAGTGTAGAAGGATACGAGTCTCTTGATAAGGTAATAGCCATCGATCAATCTCCAATAGGCAGAACACCGCGCTCAAATCCTGCAACGTATACGGGACTTTTCAATGAGATAAGAGATCTTTTTGCAAAGACTCCCGATGCAAAAATGCGTTCCTACGGTCCGGGAAGATTTTCTTTCAATGTAAAGGGCGGAAGATGTGAGGCTTGCGAGGGCGACGGAGTTAAAAAGATAGAGATGCACTTTTTACCCGATGTGTATGTAAAATGCGACGTTTGTAAGGGCAAGCGCTATAATAAGGATACGTTAGAGGTCAAGTTTAAGGGCAAGAATATCTCCGACGTTCTTGAAATGACAGCCGAGGAGGGTGCTGTGTTCTTCAGCGAGATCCCGTCAATATCAAGAAAGCTTCAGACAATATGCGACGTTGGACTCGGATACGTAAAGATAGGTCAGTCCTCAACCACTCTCTCAGGCGGAGAGGCTCAAAGAGTAAAGCTTGCGACAGAGCTTTCAAAGCGCTCAACAGGAAGGACTGTATATATTCTTGACGAGCCGACAACAGGACTTCATTCCGATGATGTAAATAAGCTTATAGGAGTGCTTGAACGCCTTGTTGATGCAGGAAACAGCGTTATAGTTATCGAGCATAATCTTGATGTTATAAAAACGGCTGACTATATAATCGACCTTGGCCCTGAGGGCGGTGACGAGGGAGGAAGAATAGTAGCCACGGGTACTCCTGAGGAGGTAGCTCAAAATCCAAACTCCTACACAGGTATATATGTGAAGAAGGCTTTAAACGGCTACAAGGATTAACAAAATCAAAACGCGTGAGCTTGTGCATAAGCTCACGCGTCTTTGTTTATATTATTATGTGATCAACACCGTTTAACGACACGTCCTCAAGGGAATTCTGCTCAAGAATGTCTTTTGTACGTGTGTGATATTTTTTTGCAATATCCCAAAGCGTATCGCCTGATTTGGGAAAGAAGATCCTTATGCATGCCTCATCCTCATCAAAGCTGTTTTCTGTTTTCAGCTGAGCGGAATCAAGAATTTTTATACTCTCCTTGGCAATAGCGGAGTAGCAGATATATATTTCTGTGTTAAGTAATATCTTATCCTCATCAAGCCTTGACGAGCAATTGAACGCATTTGCGCTTACACGTGTGAAGATTTCTTTATCGGCAGGAATATCGGTATCGTATTTGAACGGGATCTCATAGCTTTCGCATACATACTCCCATCGGGCGTTTTCGTCGGGAACGCTCTTTCCTATGATGTTTGCTTTTAAATTGCCGAGAAATGATACCTTTCCGTTCTTATTTTCCGTTTTTTCAACCACAGGGCTCAGCGAAATGTCTATTATATCAGCCATATCCTTGCTCTTGCGTCTTATAGACTCATTTAGAGAAAAGGATCTGTTTTGTGCGCAAACGCTTGAAAAAACATCCATAGTTTTGTAGGTTGTTTCAACCTCGCATTTTGTTGAGAAACAGTCACAGGTCACGTCGTTTTCGTAATTTCCGTACACATCACACTCGATCTCGCATCTTACATCAAAGAATAAAGACGAGCTTTCCGCGTTTTCCTCGCTTGATATGGTAAGGCTGACACATCTGCCGATAGCGCGCACACTGTCTTTATCGGAAACGCCGTCACATTCTACATCCTCGTAAAGCGGTATCGTTTTTTCGAGAGTCATTATCTCTCCCTCACACTCGCAAAGACATTTGATATGTACATCACAGCTGACCTCGATGCAATTGCTTTTCACCGTCGAATTTTTGACGCACATATCAGCGTCGCACCATACAGGAACAAGATTTTTGCCTGAGGGAGTGTCGAATTTTTCGGAAATTCCGATATTTTGCATAGACGCACTTTTCACTCCGAGCGAGCTTACGCTTTTACCCAAGCGTTCTATATAAAGCTCCTCTGCGCTCGATCTTGGCTTTATATTTTCGGAGTACTCGTTTTCCTCGAACGAATATATCTTACTCTTAAGTCTTGTTTTGAGTGACAGCTTTCTCGGAGCAGCAACTCTTAATGATAAATTATCGACACAGGTATCGACAAAAACGGTATTAGGATGAGACAAGAGCGATGTTTTTTCCTCAAAGGAGCTTGAAAGCGGAGTAGAGCATAGCTTTCCTTCATCATCTACATAGATTATCGCATAAGTGACCGTTCCGCCAAATTCAAGCGAAGATGCGCCGCTACCCTCCGATATGAATTTGCTCTCGGGCAAAACGCTTGCCTTGGCGAACAGTACGCGTCTTACCTCGGGAACGTAATCGGGCAAGGAAAAATCCTCACTCACCTCTGTAAAAACGGTATTTTCAAGATTGAATTTTGTAAAATTGCAGTTTTTCGGTGATGATGCATTTAAATTGAAATCATTCATATTCTATCTCCTTAAAAAATCTTTCATTTAATTCTATGAATAAAAAAATGACATTATTACTTGACAACGCATATTTTTTATAGTATAATTGTGCCAAGAAGAAGCGATGACGGAAAAATAACCGTGTAAGCATGCAAAAAGAGAGCGATGCTATCAGCTGAGAGGTGTCGTTTGTGTGTACGGCGTTCCATTCCCGAGCCGCATATGATGAATATGCCGTCTGACCGCGTTATAGGTCGCGTGAGTTAAACTCAAGGTGGTACCGTGTAAATTTTGCACCCTTGCATTTGCAGGGGTGTTTTGTATTTTTGGAGGAAAAATATGATCGATTTGAAATTTTTAAGAGAAAATCCCGATGTTGTAAGACAAAACATCAAAAACAAATTCCAGGACTCGAAGCTTCCTTTGGTTGATGAGGTTATTGCTCTTGATGACGCATACCGTTCATTCAAGCTTGAGGGCGATACGCTTCGCGGCGACAGAAACAAGCTTTCAAAGCAGATAGGCGCGCTTATGGCTCAAGGCAAAAAGGAAGAGGCTGAGGCTGTTAAGAAGCAGGTTACCGATGCTGCTGAGCGTCTTGCAGAGCTTGAAAAGCTTGAAGAGGAATATTCCGAGAAGATAAAGAAGATAATGATGACTATCCCGAATATCATCGATCCTTCTGTTCCGATCGGTAAGGATGACAGCGAAAATGTTGAGGTTCAAAAATACGGCGAGCCCAAGGTTCCTGATTTTGAGATCCCTTATCACACCGATATTATGGAAAGCTTGGGCGGTCTTGATCTTGATAGCGCAAGAAAGGTTGCGGGTAACGGATTTTATTACCTTATGGGTGATATCGCAAGACTTCATTCCGCAATAATCTCCTACGCTCGCGATTTTATGATCGATCGTGGATTTACCTACTGTATCCCTCCATTTATGATAAGAAGCGAGGTAGTAACGGGCGTTATGTCCTTTGCTGAAATGGATGCTATGATGTATAAGATCGAGGGTGAGGATCTGTTCCTTATCGGTACGAGCGAGCATTCAATGATCGGTAAATTTATCGATACTATAATTCCCGAGGACAAGCTTCCTCAAACGCTCACCTCATATTCCCCCTGCTTCCGTAAGGAAAAGGGCGCGCACGGTATCGAGGAGCGCGGTGTATACAGAATACATCAGTTTGAAAAGCAGGAAATGATCGTCGTATGTAAGCCCGAGCAAAGCCCCTATTGGTTCGATCAGCTCTGGCAGAACACAGTTGATCTTTTCAGAACTATGGATATTCCCGTTAGAACTCTTGAATGCTGCTCGGGAGATCTTGCAGATCTTAAGGTTAAGAGCGTTGACGTTGAAGCTTGGTCACCCAGACAAAAGAAATATTTCGAGGTTGGCTCTTGCTCAAATCTCGGTGATGCTCAGGCGCGCAGACTCAAGATAAGAGTTAACGGAAAAGACGGCAAAAAATATTTTGCTCATACACTTAATAATACAGTAGTTGCTCCGCCGCGTATGCTTATCGCTTTCCTTGAAAATAATCTTAACGAGGACGGCAGTATCAATATTCCTAAGGTGCTCCAACCTTACATGGGTGGAAAAACTGTTATTTGCAAAAAATAATATTTTGAGGTCGCATTAGCGACCTCTTTTAATTTTTGTCAGGTTGACAAAAAATTTATATTATGATAGAATTATAATAATATATTTTATTTTTTATATGGGGGCATTATGATTAAGAAATACAAGGATGGCGGAATATACGAGGGAGAAGGCACTCTGTTTACCAAAAAGCGTCACGGCAAGGGCAAGATGAAATATGCAAACGGCGAAATCTATGAGGGCGATTGGGTCGACGATGTGCGTTGCGGTAAGGGTAAGCTTTACCGCCCTAAGTCTTATGGTGAGCTATACAGCTATGAAGGTGAATGGAATTACGATAAAATGAACGGCAAAGGAAGATTCACCGATGGTTCTACTACGTATGAAGGCGATTTTGTATGCGGAAAATATGATGGCAACGGTAAGCTGACTAAAAAAATAGGCTCGTATACTTATGAGGGTCAGTTCAGACACGGCTTGAAGGAAGGCAACGGAATCGAAAAACGTCCCGAATATACTTATAAAGGTGAGTTTTCTGCTGATAAATTCCACGGTAAGGGCAAAAAAACACTGCCAAATGGCGACTATCTTGATGGCACCTTTTGCCGTGGAGTATTTGAAAAGGGCAAGGCACAGAAAACAGATAGTAAAATGAATGTTTATGTTGGCGCAATCTCGGGAAATTCTTTTGATGGCAGAGTCAAGCTAACCACATACGATGGAATAGTTAGTTCGGGAAGCTTTAAAATGGGTAAGAAGCACGGCACATTTACCATTACTCTTCCCGATGGGACGAAGTATACTGAAAAATACAAGGATGATGAGCTAATTGAAACAACTAATCCTAATATAATTAAGCAAGAGGAACCAATTACAAAAGAAGATACAACCAAGGAAACGAAAACAAAAAAGGAAGCTACTCCTAAAAAAGAAACTGCTAAAAAATCAACCACTGTAAAAAAGGAAGAGGTTAAGAAAGAAACGACCGCTAAAAAAGCAACTACTGTTAAAAAGGAATCTACTCCTAAAAAAGAGGATAGTGCTAAAAAGACTACTACAATTAAAAAGGAACTTGCCACTAAAAAAGAGGACAGTAAAGAGGTTGCTGAAAATAAGGCTGAAACAATAAAATCGGAATATGATAAAGAATTCGATGATTTTGAAAAAGAGATTGAAGCATTTGCAAGGAAAGCAAGAGAAAGTGCTAAAATTGCCGATGATATAAAATCACAATGCTGCAAAAAGCGTTCGGAAAAGATGGGCTCGCTATCCTTCACCCATATTCCTGTGCAAACTCTTAAAAACTTAAATGGAAATGGCAGTGATACCTATAAGGGTGAAAAGCTCCTTGGAAAGTTTGAAGGATATGGTAGATACGTTTGGGCAGAGGGAGATATTTATGAGGGCGAATGGAAAAATGACCTTCGCACAGGAAATGGTATTTATACCTTTGTAAGCGGAAACACCTATGAGGGACAGTTTTCGGAAAGCAGAATAAACGGTAAGGGTGTTTTCACCTATAAGGACGGAAGCTTTGAACAGGGCGATTTTGTCAGTGGTAAGCTTAACGGTTATGCTGTTTATATGGGTATAGACGGAAATAAGTATGAGGGTGAGTGGAAGGACAACGTTAAATGCGGTAACGGTATTTTCACCTGGAATAACGGTGAAAGATACGTTGGCGAATGGAAAAACGATTTAAGAAACGGCAAAGGCATATATACTTGGGCTAATGGGGACAAATACCTTGGAGAATGGAAGGATGATTTAAGAGTCGGCAAGGGTATTTATATTTGGGCTAACGGTGATGTATTCGTAGGCAACTCCGAAAATAGCAGATTTTGCGGAAAGGGTGTTCTTTACGAAACAAACGGCAATATCTATGAGGGCAATTTTGCGAACGATCTATTCCATGGAAAAGGAGTTCACATTTGGGGTAAGGAAACAGAATGGAGTGGAGATAAATACGACGGCGATTGGCTTGATGGCAAGCGCACGGGCAAGGGCGTTTACATCATGGCAAGCGGTGATAAATATGAGGGTGGCTTCCTTGATGGAAGGCGACACGGCAAGGGTGTTTATACCTTTGCTAACGGAAATAAGGATGAGGGTACATTTGAACAGGGTAAGCTAATAGGCATAGGAAAACGCACCTATGCTAACGGTGATGTATATGAGGGCGATTTCGCTGATGATAAGCCGATAGGAAAAGGCGTTATCTCTTATGCAAACGGTGACAGATACGAGGGCAATTATGTAAACGGTAAGCTTCACGGAAAGGGAATTTTCACATATGCAGATGGTAGAAGGCTGGAGGGCGAATTTGTAAATGGAAAATTCGTTGACAATACACCGACAAAGGACGAAAGTAAGAAAAACGGTGACAACGTTGTCAAATCAACAGAGGAAAATGCTATGTTTACACCTGAATCAACTAACAGTATCATTACCTTTGATGACGTGGCAGGACTTAATGACGTTAAGGAACAAATAAGATTCCACGTTTTAGAGCCTATGAAAAATCCTGAGCTTGCGAAAGCTTACGGAATCAAACCGGGCGGAAAAATATTGCTCTATGGCCCCCCCGGTACAGGTAAGACTCTGGTGGCAAGAGCTATTGCAGGTGAAATTGATGCACCGTTTTTCTCCGTTAGCTGTCAGGACTTGATCTCCAAATGGCTTGGTGAAAGCTCTGAAAGGCTTAATAAGCTGTTTGACGAGGTGGAAAAGCACGAAAAGGCTATTATTTTCTTTGACGAGTTTGATTCCGTTGCCGGCAAAAGAGATGGGGCTAATGAATCTAAGGAAATATCACGCTTCGTGGCTACCTTTCTGACGAGGGTAGATGGCTTTAAACCAACTCAAAATAAAATGCTTCTGCTAATAGCTGCGACGAACAGACCTTGGGCGCTTGATTCTGCTATGCTTCGCGGCGGACGCTTTGATACTCAAATTTATGTGGGTGTTCCCGACCAAGCAGCAAGAGAATTTTTAGTGCAAAAATCATTAGGCGCTCTTCCGCTTGCAGACGATGTTGATTTAACAGAGCTTGCAAAAGCTTTTGAAGGCTTTGGCGGAGGAGATATTGTTGCTATTTGTGATAAAATTCGCTTGGAGGCTTACAAAAAATCAGTTAAGCTTGGTAAGATGCAAAGCATTACAAGGTACGATTGCGACATAGTATTACAAAATGCTCAAAACAATATTACAAAAGAAGAATTGGCAAAATTCGAAGCCTATAAAAACGGAGAAGCAATAGAATAGTATAATTGACAATTTAAAAAATATATGTTACAATTGTCATATAGAATATTTTCTATTTATGAGGTGATTTATGTATTATAAAATGAATATAGCAGGACTTGACCGAGCGTTGCCGCTTTGTCCGCTTAACGATAAGCTTTGCATAGGTGCGTTCGTTATTTTCGGTGATCCCGAGCTTACTACTGCCTGCGCAAGGGCGCTTCTTGAAAAAGCTCCTGAGTACGATTATATGATAACAGCAGAGGCAAAGGGTATACCGCTTATTCACGAAATGGCAAGACTGCAAAACAATCAAAGATATATCCTCGCAAGAAAAGGCCCTAAGCTTTATATGAAGGATATTCTCTCGGTTTCGGTAAATTCCATCACTACCTCGAAGGAGCAAAAGCTTTTCCTTGACGGAGAGGATGCAGAGAGAATGAAGGGAAAGCGCATCCTTATAGTTGATGATGTTATATCAACAGGTGAATCGCTTCATGCAATAGAGGAGCTTGTAAAGGAAGCCGGCGGAGAGGTAGTTGGCAAAATGGCTATTTTGGCAGAGGGAGATGCTATCGAAAGAGATGATATAATCTATCTTGAAAAGCTTCCACTGTTTACTGCTGACGGAGAGCCTATTTAATTTAATAAAAAAGAGACTGTTGCTAATGGGGCGTACTCTTAAGGACAGTTTTTAAACCGACTTAACTGATAAACGGATGCTATGATTAAGGCTCGTCTTTGATCAAATCAGAACTTGTTAAAAGGCAGAGAATGTTTTACATTCTCTGCCTTTTCTATTAGTAAGTATCTTTTTTATAAAATTTCAAAGTAGTCCTTTAGAGTCCGTCCTACTGTTCATAGCAATTTTTCTTCTTTGCTTTTTGGATCAAATTCGGGAAAACAAAGCAAATAATAGTCGCACTCGTCGCAACAACATTCAAAGCCTTGCTCTCCGTTTCCAAGACAAACGGTAGGCTCCCCGGGCATAAGTGTAATATCTGTTACT
>JAFTXO010000031.1 GCA_017461765.1 Clostridia bacterium
CAGCGTTCATCCTGAGCCAGGATCAAAGTCTCTAAAAATTGTATATCCAAGTCCTTCTCAGAACCTAAACATCTTAATTCCTAAAGCATCTGATTGCTCTATTACTTTTGTTTTGAGTTTCTTTTTCTCTAAAAGAATTTTAAGAGTTCCGTCTTTGTACATTTAGTTCTCTTTTTTCGTTGTTCAATTTTCAAGGATCTTTTCGCTCTGCTCTTCACAGTGCTTTGCTATTATATCATTTACTCCCTCTTTTGTCAAGAGGTTTTTTCAACTTTTTTTAACTTTTTTTATTTTTTTCTAATTTGACTAAAAAAGCTTCATTTCGACCGTTTTTTTGTGCATTTTATCTATGTTTAAAAATAAGGAATAAAAACCTCTTTTTATTCAATACTAATATTGTATTGTTCAGGAGGAATTATGTGCAAGGATAATGAAAATTCAAATTACGAGTACGATGTTTGCGAAACAGGAAGCGTTGTTTCAAACGACGGCAAAAAGCAGATACGCTGTATAAGCATCATCGGTCAGATCGAGGGTCATTATATTTTACCTCAGGATCAAAAAAGCACGAAATACGAGCATCTTATTCCAATATTGGTATCATGCGAGCAGGATGAAAATATCGATGGGTTGCTTATCGTGCTCAATACTATGGGTGGAGACGTTGAGGCAGGACTTGCGATTGCCGAGATGATCGCAAGCATGAAAAAACCAACTGTTTCACTTGTGCTTGGCGGAGGACATTCTATCGGAGTTCCGCTCGCTGTCTGCTCGGACAGATCTTTTATAGTTCCGTCGGCGACTATGACTATACATCCTGTCAGAATAAGCGGAACTGTGCTTGGCACTCCGCAAACTTATTTCTATTTTGAAAAGATGCAGGAGCGCATATCATCTTTCGTGTGCGCGCACTCTAATATAAAGGAAGAAAAGTTCAGCTCTCTTATGATGAGAACCGATCAGATTGCAACTGATACAGGATCGATAATTGACGGACGCGAGGCAGTTGAAATAGGTCTTATAGACTCTATCGGCGGTCTTAGTGACGCACTTTCTGCGCTTGAAGATATGATAAACAAAAGCAATAAAAATTCTTAACAGAAGGAGAGAACAAGTAAAATGTTCTCTCTTTTTGTATAACAAAAAAGAAGAACCTAACTTTCAGGCTCTTCTCAATCAAGATATTCAATATACGTGTCCATCAGTGCCTCAAGCGCTACTCGCTGCTTGGGAGTTAATCTTTCAAGCTTTAATCCGATTTGCTTATCTCCGTACAAATTTCGAGTAGAGACAGAGTCACGCAGGAGATAATCGGCAGATACGTCCAAAACTTCCACAAGCTTAATGAAAACCTGCATATTCGGCATTTTTAAGCCGCGTTCTATTTGACTAATATATTCTAAGGTAATATCCACCTTCTCTGCTAATTGCTCCTGAGTCAAGCCTTTCTTTTTTCGGGTCTCTTTGATTCTATCACCCATAGTAAGCTTATCCACCTTCTCACCCCCATGCTATCAGTTTAAAATTCATACTAATATTATAAACTGTCAGGGGAAGAATTATAACGAACTGTACATACGAAAACAGAACTATCAGTTCGTATATAGAAAAATCGGGCATAAAGCCCGACTTTCACATAAGCGGTATTGTCCTAATTTCAAATTATAAATGTAGACTTTCTTCAAAGAAATCGGTTGTTTATACGTATCGTTCAATCCGCCATAATAAAGGATTTTTATCACTGCATGTCCTCCGTTAAAGAGTACACGCTCACCATGCTATTTTTTCTTTTGCAATGACAAAATTGCTTCCTTTATATTTAATATAAGCAGATCCGCCTCGTTCTTTGTGTTCTCGGGTGAGAGGCTTATTCTTATCGAGCTATCAGCTTCATCCTCTGTCTTACCGAACGAAACAAGCGCCAAGCTTGCTTTCTTAGCTGAATTTGATGCGCACGCAGAGCCCGAGGAAACATAAATACCCTTTGACGACAGGTAATGGAGCATCGTTTCGCTTCTTATGCCGTCTATGGTTACATTTATTATATGAGGAGCATGCTTTAGCGGCTCGTTTACCATCAAGCCAAGAGAGGCAAGTCCTTCGGATATGTAGGCGCGTACTTTTTCCATTGTTTCTATCTCGCAGGACATATTTTCAAAATGCTCCGTTGCTGCTTCGCCAAAGGCGGCTATTCCGTAAACATTTTCAGTGCCGGAACGGAAATTTCCCTCTTGTCCGCCGCCGTAAACTATCGGAACTATCTTTTTAGCTTTGATTATTTCGGGAGAAATATAAAGTGCGCCCGTTCCTTTCGCTCCGTTTATCTTATGAGCGCTCAGGCTTATAAGATCAGCGCCGAGAGATTTTTTTGTAAACCTAACCTTCATATACGACTGAACGCAATCGGCGTGCGTTACGGCATCGGGAGAAAGAGCCTTGATAATATCAAACGCTTCCTTTAAATTATAAAGCGCACCCGTTTCGTTATTTACATGCATGAAGCTTGCCAAGATAACATCATTTGCGTTTTCGTATATAAAATCAAGATCAAGCCTTCCGCCTCTTGTCGGAACACGCAATACACAGTATCCCTGCGCTTCAAGCCTCGAAACAGTCTTCTCTACCGAGGAATGCTCGCCCGCGCTTACAAGTATCTTCTCATTTCCCTTGCGTTTTTTGGAGCTTACAACACCAAGTATTGCAAGGTTATTGCTTTCAGTTCCGCCCGAGGTGAACACAAGCTCGCCCTTCACTCCGCGTGCAATTCCGAGTGTTGTAAGTATTCTCGCTCTTGCCTCGCTGACGATCTTTTCAGCATCAAAGCCGAGTGCGTGAAGTGATGATGGGTTTGCAAAATGTGAATTTATCACATCTATCATCTTTTTTTGCGCCCTTTGCGACATTTTCGTCGTGGCGCTGTTATCAAAATAAATCGTTTCCATATCAGTCAAATTTAAATTTAGTCAATATATCGTTGAAGGTATCGAGATTTTTCTCATAAAGCGCGCCGACAGATGTATATGTTACGCAATAAAAGCTTGCATTGGTCAATGCACATACAACTATATAATTATAAGTGATGCCGTTCATTGTTATATCAAGATAGTATTTTCTTGCATAAACTCCGTCAAGAGATGCTTCCTCGTTGGATTTTTCAACAAGCTTGTCCCCAAGCTCGCTTCTTAAGCTTGGAATGTAATAATTTTCGTACCAATATTCAGGCGTTGCATCCTCGTTTGATTTGCGGTCGCGTTGGATCACGCTGACGCTCGTTTTATCATCCTCAGAAACGTAAGCCGAGGTCATGGCTGAGCTTTCGTTTACCGTCCAGCTGCTTGGAACGAAAAGATAATAATCTACATAATCAAGATCGCTTGCAAGCTTATAGTCGCTCGGTGTTTCGGGCGCTTTTGCGCAGGAAGCGAGTGTTATCACCGACAAAACGAGTGCAAGCACAAGTGATATTTTTTTCAAATTAGCTCTCATTTTAAAATAATATTTTCACGAGTTGCCTCGTAATCCTCCAAATTAGTATCAAAAAGCCCTTCGACCTCGTTAGCGAAATAGCTTATTTCTATCATATTAGTTCCTTTTTTCATAAAGGTTACACGGTAAAGATCCTTACTCTTGCCTTTTTTCAAGGAGAAGGATATCTCCTTGCCCGCGCTCACCGTTCCTTTTTTATAATCCTGAATTCCCGAGCCGAGCTCAAAGCTATCACCGTATTCATTTTTGAATTTTTCAATATATTCGTTTGCGTAGGCTTCAATATTCGCATCCTCGTCAACTGTGCTTGTGCTAATCTTTATCTGAGCGTAAAATGCCTCGTAGTTATCGTTCACCTTATAATCGGCATCGTGTGCCATGCTGAGCTTTTCATCGTCGATAACCCACCTTTCGGGAACGAAAACGGTATATTTATCGTTATCCGTCAAAAGCTGCATACCGTCGGGGACGCTTATTTCGTCACCTCCGCATGATGTCAGAGCGAGAAGAGCCGCTATTAAAATCAAAATCGAAAGTATTTTTTTCATTTCAATACCTCTATAAGCTTTATTACGTTTTCCACATCATTCATGCAAACGACCTCGGCTGTTGTGTGACTGTTCTCACACGGTATTGAGATCGCACCTATTTCAGCACCGTGAGCAACACTTCTCACAAGTGAAAGATCGTAGCCTGATGACTCGTCAACCTCGTACTGAAATTTTATATTATTCTCCGATGCCAAATTACGAAGCATATCGATAACAGACACCGAGCACGCCGAGCGTGCATCCTTTATTTTTATACACGCTCCGTCGCCGAGCTTAACCCTTGAATTTTCTTTTCTTGCTATGCTGACGGAGATCACGATATCGGGATCAACCGAGTATACTGCGGTCTTTGAGCCGTAATTTTCTGCCTGAGCGTGCGTTGTAAAGGCGAAATATAGATCATTTTCGTTATTCTTTATATTCTTTATTGCTTCTATGAGTGCAAGACAGCCTACGCGGTTATTAAGGGGTCTGCCCATATATTTTTCCGAGCCGAGCTTTTTAAGCTTCGGTACGCAGGTGAAGGAGTCCATAAGCTTGACCTGCTTTTCAGCTTCCTCTTTGCTTTTTGCACCGATATCTATAAATACGTTTTCATAAGACGGCTTTTCAGATGCGCTTTCGGGGATAAGGATACCGCAAACGCCGTTTTCCGATACTACCTCGGAGTAGATCGCGGCATCGTAATTCAGCCCTCTTGTGCTGCACACCCTTATAAGTCCGTTTTCCTCTATATAATTAACGAAAAAGCCGATCTCGTCCATATTCGTGTATATGAGTATTTTTTTGCCGCTTCCCTTTTTATGAGCGATAAGATTTCCTATTTTATCTACCCTTATCTCATCTGCAAACGGTTTTATCTCATTTTCTATCGCCCTGCAGATATTTTCCTCGCGTCCGCTCACGCCTTGAGTAAGCATCAGTTTTTCAAGTAAATTTATCATCTGTTCTCCTTTTTGGATACGGCGGCTATTATCGCCCTCTCCGTGCTTTCAATATCCTCAAGCTTGACTACGCTCGCCTGAGAATGAATATATCTTACGGGCAACGAGAATATAGCTACTCTTGCTCCGTCAGCTCCTCTTTGATAGCTTGCGGCATCAGTCCCCGCAAAGGTGAAGCCCTTTATCTGATATTTGATACCGAGTGTATCGCATCTTGACATTATATCTCTTATAAAGCTTCTGTCGTATATCGTCGCTCCGTCCATAAAGGACATGGCGGGACCGTGACCTGTTCTTGCTATCTTTTTGTGCTCAGGAGTCGAATAAAGATCGTTTGCGGTCGTACCCTCGACAACTATCGCGTAATCGGGACGGTATCTTTCGGATATATAATTAACTCCGCTCTTGCCCGTTTCCTCTCTTACGGTGAACGCGAAATACAGATCGTAATCAAGCTCGCTTGCCTTATCCTTCAGCTTATCGTATACACTGCAAAGTATAGCACAGCCGCCGCGGTCGTCTATCGCCTTTGCCTTTATAAAGCCATCGCCAAACTCGACAAAATCGCTGTAAAAGCAGAAATAGTCGCCAAGTGAAACGAGATTTTCAGCATCAGTGCGATCCTTCGCCCCTATATCGATATACATATCTTCAATCTCGGTGCGGGTCTTTTTTTCGTCCTCGCTCATAAGATGAATAGGCTTTGAGATTATAGCTCCTATAACGCCTCTTTCGCTTATAACTCTTTTTGCAAGAAGCACTAAGGGATCAAAGCCGCCCACTGCATCAAAGCCGATCAAGCCGTTATCTGTTATCTCGGTAACCATAAAGCCGACCTCGTCCATATGAGCGCTCAAAACGAGCTTAGGCTTGCCCTCGTTTGATATTCTTGCAACGAGATTTCCCATCTTGTCATAAAAAACATTTTCCTTGCCGAGTCTGTCCGCTATAACGTCGGCAACTCTTTTTTCGTTTCCCGTAGGTCCGAAGGCACCTGTAAGTCTTTTGAGTAATCTTTTCATAGCTCCTCCTTCGGTGTATATGCAATTGCAAGAAGTATATCGGAAAGAGTCGCGATATCCTTTAAATTCACCATCTCGCTGTACGAGTGCATAAATTTAAGAGGAATACTCATAACAGCCGTGCGAACGCCTTCCTTTGAGAGCATTATTCTTTCATTATTCGTTCCTGTCGAGCTTACCTCAACAATCGTCTGGCAATCGAGCTTGTAAAGACGCGCTATTTCAAGTATCCTTCTTGAAAGCGCTCTGTCCGAGGATGAGGAAATATCAACACTCGGACCTTTTTCGCACTCGATGGTTTCTCTTTTCTTAAGTCCGTTTGCTCTTGCGAAATTTACATCCGTTATTATCGCAATATCGGGATCTATATCATAAGCCGCAACTCTTGCAAGCATATTTCCCGTTTCCTCGTGTGCTGAAAGGACCACGTAAAGATCAAATTCGAGCTTGTCCTTATCGGCGTTTTTTGACGCATCTATTATAGCGCACGCGCAAGCACGGTCATCAAGACTTTTTGATACGACGTAATCGTTCGCCATTTCAAATAGCTCACCCTTACATACTGCTCTGTCACCCACCGAAACTATTTTTTCAAGCTCAGATTTTGAACAGCCCGTATCGATAAGAAGGTCATTAAGCTCGGGAACGCCCTTTTGGCTCTTACCTCTTGAAAGATGAGGCGGAACTGATGTGAAAACGCCGTATATTTTTTGTTTTCCGCAAACCGTTACCTCGCTTGATGGCAAAATACGAATATTTATTCCGCCAAGCGCGCTTACTCTTAAAAATCCGCCGTCAAGTATTTCCGTTACGCAAAAGCCGATCTCGTCAAGATGCGCATCGAGCATGAGTCTTGGCGCGTTTGGCTTATTCGATCTTTTTACCATTATAAGATTTCCGACCTTATCGGTGTACGTCTCATCGAATATACCGTCGCACAAGGCGATAACGTCTGCGTGTGCGTTTTTTTCCGTGCCCGATACGGCTATTATGTCTGTAAGACCTTTTAAAAGCTCTTTTATTTTTTCCATTAAAGCTCCCTTGCGATCGCTAAAAAAGCCTTTGACCTTTCCTTATAATTTGCGAACATATCAAAGCTCGCGGAAGCGGGGGAAAGGAGCACTGTATCGCCCTCTTGGCAAAGTGAATACGCTTTTTTGACCGCATTATCAAAAATTTCTTCTATATATATTTTCGTTTTCGATGCTTTTATAGCATCATATATCTTCGGCGCATTCTCGCCGCATAATATTACTGCCTTGACACCGTCGACCGCTTCCTTCATTTGTGAATAGTCGAGGTTTTTGTCGTATCCGCCCAAGATCAGCGCCACCTTATCCTTATCAAAGGCGGAAAGCGTTTTTTGAGTTCTTGAGGGTGTTGAGTCTATCGAGGAGTCGCAAAAGCTTATTCCGTTCTTCTCGCAAACAAGCTCCATTCTGTGACAAACCCCCGTAAATTCCTCGGCAGTCTTTAATATTGCTTCTCTTGTTACATACGGATACGATGATGCTATTGCAAGGGCGTAATTTTTTATATTGAAGCCTGCGCGAAGCTTTATCCTATCTGTTTGCAAAACCGCTTCGCCATTGTAGCATATACTGCCGTTTTCAATGTAAACAAGATCGGTATTTTCTCTTTTTATATCCTTCTTTTCAAAGGATACGCATACAAGCCTTTTATCCCTCGAAATATTTGAAAGCTCCTTTTCAAGATACTCATTATCAATATCAATAACAGCGCGCGACGCGTTTTTCAAAATACCGAGCTTCGTTTGAATATACTCGTCAAGGGTAAGATGCCAATCAAGGTGATTTTCGGTTATGTTCGTAATAAGCGCAACATCAAGATACGGCGAATGGTCAAAGAGCTGAAAGCTCGAAAGCTCGCACACTATATGCGTTTTTTCGCTCACACGGTCAAGCTTATCTATAAGAGGAGAGCCGATATTTCCGCAAAGAAGTGCATCCTTTCCGCTATTTTTTATCATTTCATAAATAAGAGTGGAGACCGTCGTCTTTCCGTCAGAGCCCGTTATTCCTATCTTTATTCCCTTAGCCTTGGAAAGTGCGTATTTTATTTCGGTTGTAACGATGCCGTCGGTTCTTATCCTTTCGGGACGCAAAACGGGAGAACGAAAAACTATGTCCTCGTAGGAATTCAAGTAACCGTTCCCGTATATGTTGGTAACACCCTTTGGAGTATCGACCTTTTCGGGAGTACGAACGACAAAATCGATCCCCCTATCAAGAAAATAGCCTGCAAGAGCCTGATTTGAAACTCCGTATCCGACAAGTGAAAAAGACATATTTGCAAAATTATTCATTCTTATCTCCTTAATTATATATTATAATTTATTTTATTTCAACCGTTTTAATAAAAATTAACATTTTTAATAAGCATATCTATAAGCCTTTTGAAGGATACCCCCTTTTTCTCAAACAGCATAGGAAACATACTCGCCTCGGTGAAGCCGGGGAGTGTGTTTATTTCGTTGAATATGACCTCATTCTCCGTCACGAAAAAGTCGATTCTCGAAAGTCCCGTGCATCCCATCTCGCAAAAGAGCCTTTTAGCTTGAGATTTAAGCTTTTTCTCAAGGGACGTGTCGATATTTGCGGGTATTTGATATCCGACGTCGTTGCTTTTGTATTTCGTATCGTAATCGTAGAAGTCACTTGAATATGTTATTTCTCCGCACTCTGTCATAACAATTTTTCCGTTTGATTGCGCTATTGCTATTTCCACCTCCTTGCCGACCACCTGCTCTTCAATGATCACCTTGTCGCAATATTCAAACGCAAAGTCGAGTGCCTTTAAAAGATTATTGACACCTTTTACTTTAGTAATTCCACAGGATGAGCCTCCCTCGGCAGGCTTTACGAAAACAGGATATTCAAGTCCCTTAGCTCTTTTAAGTATCTTCTCCGCAGACTCCCACCTGCGCGCTATACGGTATTTTGCAACCTTAATTCCGCATATCTCGGCAATAAGCTTTGAAAAATGCTTATCGTACGCGAGTGCCGACGATTTCACATTACAGCCTATGTATTTTACGTTCATAGCCTCAAATACCCCTTGGAGTGTGCCGTTTTCCACGTTTTCACCGTGCATTACGGGAAATACGACATCGGGCTTTATGATCTCTTTTTCGCTTGTCACAAAGACTCCCCGGTTAAGATCGCAAACAAGCTCCTTAGCTCCTCTCTGCCACTCATCTGCGGCTATTTCGCTCGGTGATGCGTCTGTTTTATACCATTTTCCGTTTTTCGTTATTCCTATTTTTACAATATCGTATTTACTTTTATCTATGTTTTCAAGCACCGCGCAGGCAGAGCGCAGCGACACCTCGTATTCGGAGCTTTTTCCACCGAAAATTATACACAAATTCATACACATCCCCCGACGTAACAAAAAAATATCAGCCGTTAAAGGCTGATATTATAATATGTAATTTTATTTATTTTGCTATTTTCGTATGACACAAGCGCGGTCGTTTTGCGAATAATCCTTAAGTATCTCAAATGACGATATTTTATTTTCATCGGCTTTTTTATTCAGAATACGCCTCATATCATCTCCCTGATCGTATCCGAACTCGATAAGCAGATATCCGCCGTCCTTAAGATGCAAAAGGGAGTTTTCGATAAGCGGCAGAATAATATCAAAGCCGTCCTCTCCGCCGTCAAGCGCCAAAACAGGCTCTTTTTTCACCTCTCTTGAAAGAGATGCTATGTCCTTAGTAGGAATGTACGGCGGATTTGAAAGAATAAGATCGTATTCTCCTTTAAGAATATCGCGCGTCACATCTGCGAGCAAAAATTCGCATCTTTCATAAACTCCGTGACGGTATGCGTTTTCCTTAGCTATCAAAAGCGCCTTCTCCGATATATCGACAAGCGTACATTTTATTTGCGGACATTCCTTGAGAAGCGATATTCCTATACAGCCGCTACCCGTACAAAGATCGGCAACACGGTAAGCATCCTTTGCAAGTCTTATGGCTTTTTCCGCAAGTATCTCGGTATCGGCTCTCGGAATAAGGCAATCACCTGATACCTTGTATTCCTCGCCCATGAAGTACCACTTACCTATTATATGCTGAAGCGGGATGCCATTTTTCCTTTTCGAGATCACCGACAAAAGCTTTTCTTCGTCATATTCTCTTTGAGCATCGGCAAGAATATCCGCATATTTGACGCCGAAAATCTCCTCTATAAAGATATACGCCTCGTTTTTATATTCCGAAACTCCAACTTTATGAAGCGCATCGGCAAATTCGTTAAGCTTCATCTTCTTGGCTTTCCCGATCTTTATTTTCCGAAATAGCCTCAAGCTCTGCTTCGTCAACTCCGTCAAGCGCCATAATATCGCTTATATCCTCGTCGTTTAAAAGCTCCTTCTGCTTTTTCTTTTCAGCCTTTTCGGCTTTCTTTCTCTCGATAAATTCCGCTCTTTCCTTCTTATTAAGACCTGTAAAGCCAAAGTGCTCGAGATTGTCCTCGACATCTATGTCGTACTCATCAAGATCGAAATTTGGAAATTCCTCGGGCATTGAGGATTTTATAGCGCAGATCGCTATTGCAAGCTGCTTTTCATCAGGCTCGCGAGTAGTAATTCTCTGCATCCAGAGTCCCGGAGCTGAGCACATCCTTGTGAAAAGATTATCGTGCTTGCCGGCATACATTATAAATTCGTAGCCAATTCCCATTGTAAGCGGCAAAATAGCTATTTTTATGAGCGTACGAAGCCACTTATCCCAAACGGGAATAAATGCGCCTATTATAATTCCGATAATAAGCATAACGAACATAAAGCTCGTTCCGCATCTTGGGTGGAAGCGTGTACATTTCTTCGCATTTTCGGGAGTAAGCTCCATACCCGACTCGTAGCAGGCTATTGATTTATGCTCCGCGCCGTGATACTGAAACACTCTGCGTATATCCTTCATAAAGGATACGACCAAAATATACGCAACAAATATAGCAATCTTTACAGCTCCCTCGATAATAGCCTTTAGCACCTGATGAAGATCGTAATTTTTAAGAAGCTTATCATCTATAAGCTGTGTTACCGTTGACGGCAGCCACATAAACAAAAGCAACGCAAGTGCCAAGCCGAATATAATTGAAAATCCCATCAAAAGAAGCGTAAAGCCGCCCGAGTCCTTTTTCTTTTCCTTTTCAGGCTTGTTCTTGTTTTTCTGCTTTTTCTTCTTTTCCTTCTCTATCTCCTCGTCGATGCCGAGCATATCTGTCGATATGTTCATCGTTTTCATCGAAAGGACCATCGATTCTATAAATCCGACAACACCGCGTATTATCGGCAAGCCGAGCCACTTGTGCTTCTTTTTTACAGAAACGAATTTTTCTTTCTTTATCTCGACGCTTCCATCGTCCTTGCGTACAGCGATAGCGATATCGTCGCCGTGCTTCATCATAACGCCCTCAATGAGCGCCTGACCGCCGACCTTATTTCTGCGACAAGCTAAATTCTCACAATTTTTGTCCATTTATTCTCCTTTTTTAACCTGTTTACTGTCAAGATAGCTCTGAAGAATCAAGCACGCGGACATTTCATCTATGATGCTCTTGCGCTTTTCTCCTCTTGTATTGGTCATATTGAGGATTGTATGTGCATTTGCAGTGGAAAGGCGCTCATCGAAAAGAACAACCTCGATATCTGTAAGCTCACTGAGCCTTTTTGCAAAGGCTTTTATCTTTTCGGATCTTGGACCGAGTGTACCGTTCATATTTATAGGATGCCCAAGCACGATGAGTCCGACGTCGTTTTTCTTTGCCACCTCTGAAACTCCGAGCGCGGTCTTTTCAAATCCGCCCTTCAATGTTCCCGCTCCGCTTGCCAAAAATCCGGTTATATCCGAAAGAGCAAGCCCTGTTCGCACGTCTCCGAAATCAACTCCCAATATTTTTTTATTCATTGTCATTTCTTCTTTTCTTTTAGGTGTTTTTAAATATATATACAATTATTTTATCATAAATCCAAGATAATTTCAATTATTATTATAAATTTTATATAGTTTATTGAATTTTGAGGGGATTTATGGTATATTATTAGTAGAAGGAAACACCGAAAGGAGCTTGGTTATGGTAAAATTCATCAAAAATATGATCGCATTATCGGGCACTGCCGTTATTTTGGGTGCGGCAGGCATTACTGCATATAAAGCTTTTAAAAAGCATTTTAAGATTTCTATTGAGTTTAATGAGGATGATAAGGAAAACTCCTCGATCGACGCCTTTGACGAAAAAAGCGATGAGCTTGTGCTCGACCCGAACGATGAGGATCTCAAGACTTTAAACTAATAATACAAGCAGAAAGAGAGAACTAATCGGTTTTATCGCCGAAATGTCCTCTCTTTTTCTGTTGGTTTAAAAGTGATATTCTTTGCTCACGCAAAGAGTGATATTTCCCTTACGGGAAGTGATATTGCTCGCTTTGCTCGCAGTGATATTCTATTCGCCCTAAAACTCGCGTAGCGAATACCACTCGGCGCAAGCCGAATATAACTGCGTAGCAATATCACTCGCCGCAGGCGAATAGAGTTGCGTGATACTCCGTTAAGAGTATCACGCTCGACAACCTCTTTTTTGTTGGGCTAATTGCAGCAGCCCATTTTAAATTACATGGTTACCATAACAAATCTTACAGCAAAGAGTACTGCAATGATCGTAACTACGATATCCTTTTTGGTGTACTTGCCTGTGCAAGCCTTTATAAGAACGTAAGACATAGCACCTATTGCGATACCGTTTGAGATAGAATATGTAAGCGGCATCATAACTACTGTCAAAAATGCGGGAACAGCGTTTGAGATATCGCTCATATCGATCTTAGCAAAGCCCTTAAGCATAAGAACGCCCACGTAGATAAGAGCGGGAGCTGTTGCGCAAGAAGGAACTATTGCCGCAAGCGGTGATAAGAACAAACACAAAAGGAAGCATACAGATGTAACGAGTGAAGCAAATCCGCTTCTTCCGCCAGCGCCCACGCCTGCTGCCGACTCAACGAAGGTTGTACAGGTCGATGTTCCGAGAACTGCGCCTGTTACGGTAGCGATCGAGTCACACGCCATTGCCTTGTCTACGTCGATCGGGTCGCCGTTTTCATCAAGCATATCAGCCTGTGCTGCCGTTCCGTAAAGAGTTCCGATCGTGTCGAACATATCGACAAGACAGAAGGTTATAACAAGAACGATTATATTTACAACGCCGAGTGTACCGAGTGTGCCGAAGCCCTTGAATGCTCCGAAAATACCGATCTCGCCAAAATCCACGAAGGATTGACCGATCTTGTTCATATCAAAGCTCGGAACAGTCCATGTAAGAATATAATAAAGAACCGTTGAAGCTCCGATAGAAATGATAACCGAGCCCTTAACTCTGAATTTTTCCAGGATCGCTATCAAAAGAAGTCCTATGAAAGCGATAAGAACAGCCGCCATAGCTGGTGATGAAAATTCTGCGGTCGTATATCCTCTCATAGTGTCAAGGAACGAGGGTGAATTTTCAATAGCTCCGTGGAAATCAAAGAGCTGAACGAGTGTGTACTGATTATCTTGAATAAGATCTACGTTTTGGAAACCGATAAAGGCAATAAAAAGTCCTATTCCTGCCGATATTGCTTTTTTGAGACATTCGGGCAATGATTTTGCAATATACTCTCTTGCTCCCGTTACCGAAAGTGTAAGGAAAAGTATGCCCGAAAGAAGGATTATCGTAAGTCCTTCCTGATAGCCCTGAACTATGTCCTTACCCGAAAAATACGCTCCTGCAACGAAAGTGGTGCAGAAGAAGGAGTTAAGTCCCAAGCCGCAAGCCTGTGCATACGGAAGCTTCGCGTAGAAGGCATATAAAAGTGTGCCTATTGCGGCAACGAGAATGGACGCAACATATACCGCATTCCAGATCTTGCCCATGATAGCTGCATCTGCGCCTGATGCTGCGAGCCAACCGCCCGCGCCGCCTGCCGCTACCTGATCAGGATTTACGAAAATGATGTACGCCATTGCAAAGAATGTTGTAAGTCCGGCAATAATTTCTACCTTGAAATTAGAGCCGCGCTCACTGATTTTGAAAAATTTGTCAAATTTGTTTTTCATTTCATCTTCCCTTTCTAAATCACAAAAACGACCGATCAGTAAGTAAGCTTATTTCTCCTTTTCCAAATCGATCGTTTTATTGTAATTTTATTTTAACATATTATTTATATTTTTTCAAGTGTTTTCGACTTTATATTTCCTTTTTTTCATTATTTATGCTTAAAGAGCTTACTAATCTTTGCATCTCGACTATGTTTTTGCTGTTGTTTGCTTTTTCTATAAGAGCATCCTGCTCACTATCACTCATATTTAGAAATTTATAAAACGCCGCTTTATCATGAGCCAGCGCCATTGCAAAGCCTATCGGCATATTTGCGGAATTGTCTCCGTACATAAAAATCACCTCGATATTAGTCTTTTCGGGTAATTTATTTTTATATGTGGGAATTCTTTCTTGACAAAATAAAAATTTATCTGTATAATTATAAAGGACCGAACCGGACGGTCGCGCGATATCACGCCGAAAGGTATTATCGTGAGGAAAGTCCGTGCTTCACAGGGCAGGATAACTGATAACGTCAGCCGAGGGTGACCTTAGGGAAAGTGCAACAGAAAATTACCGCCATTTTGGTAAGGATGAAAACGTGGGGTAAGAGCCCACGACGATTTATGGTAACATAAGTCGGGTGTAAACCCTATCCGAAGCAACACCGTATGCGAAGATTTTTATTTGCCCGATAAGGCTTTTGCCGTCTTTGCAGGTGGCACGCATTTGCGGAGCGTTCTGGTGACAGAACGCAAAGATAGATGACCGTCGATTACAGAACACGGCTTATAGGTTCGGTCTTTTTTGAATTTTCGGAGTGTGTAGCTTTTACACACTCTTTTGTAATTTTAAAAAGATTTTCTTCATAAAATCGAATGAGGTGATCTTATGAAAAAATTCTTTCTTTTATTATTTATATTTATTATACTTACATCGTGTGCTCCGTCGCACGAGCTTCTTTACTATCAGGAAAAGAGTGTGCGTGCAGAGTGTACATTAAACGGCGAATATGGTATCGTTATTGAAAAAACAGACGGTTTAAAAAGAGTGGTAATTACATCTCCCTCGGAGCTTGCGGGAACATCCTTTGAGATACTCAATGAGGAATGTTATATAAAGAGTGCTGACGGAATAAAAATGAGCATTGAAAGATCTAACATCTCAGGGATATGCGCTCTTGTTAATATTTTCTCCTTGAACGAGGAAAATATGATAAAAAGCGAGCCGTCGGAAAACTCGAGCGCAGTTTACACGTTTCTTGAAAACGGTATCGCTTACGAGGTAACCTACAATAAAAATTCCTTACCATCGTTTATTCATATAACGTCGAACGATTTTAAATACGACATAGAAATAAATGCTATCGAATTAGAATAATTAAAATAATAATGTCAAACGAAAGAGGATGAAACTAAATTTATCATAATAAAAATCCCCCCGTATAACGGGGGTATTTCAGTTTCGGGCATAGCGCTAATACTACTGGCTGCGCACAAGTGCGCTTTTTATTGGCCTGCCAGCCATGCAATTATTACTTGCTACCCGTAAACGGGTTTCACCATAAGTCTCCCTTGTGTTAGGGGTCCTCGAAAATTCGTCAGGATTTTTGGGGTTCACGTATAAAGGGAGGTGGCATTTTCGCAAGAAAATGACGGAGGGATTTAAAAAACAAAATCTCGTAAAAACAATTCCTCAGTCTCGCATTCGCTCGACAGCTCTCGCTACGGCTCGGTCACAAAACGGCTCTGGCGTTATCAACGCCATTCACTACCGTTTTGCCGTTACACTACCTTTACACAAGGGAGCCTTTCACAAAATACATTCTGCCCTCATTTATTATTTGCTTTCTGCTCATCCGCAATAGC
>JAFTXO010000032.1 GCA_017461765.1 Clostridia bacterium
CATCAAGAAAAGATGGGGGAAATTACAGAGAGGTATTCCATCCCATATCGCCCGAAGCAAGAACAGAACTCAACAAAAAAGTCCTCGATGCCTACGAGCAAAAGCTCACCGAGGAACAGAGTCAGGAACAGGACGAAACGGAAACGCTTTCCGAGGACGAATCGCAAGCACCCGTCACGCCGACGATGTGAGAACGCGCGTCAGTTCAACTCCAAACGAAAAAACGCAAAAATATCTTTTTTGTCCGCCTTTCACAGAAATCGACAAGCCTCGTAAGAAGCTTGTCGATTTTACTTTTTCAATCTTATTATATAAATTGTTGTATCTCTTGTACGTCGACGTTTCTTGGAGAAATGTTTTTCTTACAAGCGAGTGCGGCGGCAACACCGCAAGCCTCACCAACAGCCATACAAATAGGCATAACTCTGAAGTTTGAGTGAGCCATATGAGTCCCCGAAATGTTTCTGCCCGAGAGCAAAAGCCCATCGATCTTCTCGGGAATAATACATCCGTAAGGAATATCGTATCCGTTTTGCTGCTTGAATTCGTGCTGTAATCCCGTCTTGTCAAGACCTGATCCCGAAATGTTGTGTACATCAAAGTTAAAATGACAGCCCTTGGCGATCGCATCATCAAAATGTCTTGCTTTGTAAATATCGTCCTCGGTAAGAGTATAAAGACCCTTAAAATGCCTTGTCTCGCGAATACCGATAAGCGAAGCACCGCTGATTATGTAGCAGTTTTCGTATCCGGGAACGAACTCGCGTAAAAATCTCCAAATCGGGAGCATCTGCTTTCTGCAAACTATCTCCGCTTTAGTAAGATCCTCAGCCTTTGTTCCGTCAACGTCTATAATATTCGTCATATTACAGGTAACAATGCCGGGTATGGTGCTGGCATAGAGTAAAACGTGTCCGCAAGGATGAGGCAGATGCTCTCTTGCAAGCGATTGAAGCTCACCCTTTTCGGTCTCTATTGTTGTTTCAAAGGACGGCGGAAAAACAGCGCGCTCCATATCAACACCGCCCACCTGAAACATAAGAGTTGCAGGCTGCATCTTATGGTCACTCTCACGGCCAAGTGTAAATTCCGCTCCCGCATAATAAGCAACATCACCGTCCCCCGACGCATCAATAACTACCTTCGCAAAATAAGCACCGGTACCCGATTTGTTTTGAACAACAACGCCCTTTACCGCGTTACCGTTCATAATAGTATCGGTAACGAGAGTATACAGAAGAATATCAACTCCGGCTTCCTCAAGCATCTCATAATAAGTTATTTTAAGCATCTCGTGATGTATATTTACAGTGATCTCGTTTGGGGCAAAAACATTCTTTTCAGCCGCTCTTTTGTATACCTCACGTAAAAATTTACTGTCAGCAGTTCCCGTGAAATGACTCATCATGCCAACCGTTGCAATACCGCCGACGCTACCGCAAGCATCGATGATAAGCGTTTTAGCTCCCATTCTTCCCGACATGGTAGCTGCCGCAATTCCCGCAGGGCCGCTGCCTACAACGATAACATCGTAATCGCCTTTTTTTATATTCTGATAATCTTTCATCAATTGACCTCTTAATATTAACAGTAATATAAAGTAATTATATAATATAAATTAAGTAATTTCAATATATAAAAATAATTTTACGCAAAATCACTTATTAACACTGATTTATAAATAATATAATGAATGTATATTATAAAAAATCTCAAAAAAATTACAATTTATTGCGTAATTTTTATTGACAAGAAAAAACGACTGTGATAAAATGATTTAGTAAGTTGAAAACTTGCAAAATCATTATTTTAAGAGAAACATTGCTTTAAACTTTGCTTCTCAATGTTTAAGGAGGAAACTATAATGAGTTTCAAAAATCAATACCTTAACGAGCTCATGGAAAGAGTTGTTAAGAGAAATGCGAATGAACCCGAATTTCACCAGACCGTAAAAGAGGTTTTGGAATCTATCGAGCCTGTTGTAGAAGCACATCCCGAATACATAAAGAGCGGTGTTCTCGAAAGAATGGTAGAGCCTGAAAGAATTATAAAATTCAGAGTTCCGTGGGTAGATGACAACGGAAATGTACAGGTAAACAGAGGCTTTAGAATTCAGTTTAACAGCGCAATCGGTCCTTATAAGGGCGGACTTCGCTTCCATCCTTCGGTATATGAAGGAATTATCAAATTCCTCGGCTTTGAGCAAACATTCAAGAACAGCCTTACATCACTCCCTATGGGCGGCGGTAAGGGTGGATCTGACTTTGATCCTCAAGGCAAGAGCGATGCAGAGGTTATGCGCTTCTGCCAGAGCTTTATGACAGAGCTTTCAAGACATATCGGAGCAGATCTTGACGTTCCCGCCGGAGATATCGGCGTTGGCGCAAGAGAGATCGGCTATTTGTTCGGTCAGTATAAGAGACTCCGCAACGAGTTTACAGGCGTTTTGACAGGTAAGGGCATTCCTTACGGTGGCTCTCTCATTCGTCCTGAGGCAACAGGCTACGGTGCAGTTTACTACACAGTAGAAATGCTCAATTATTTCAAGGACAGCGTCAAGGGCAAGACTTTTGCCATCTCCGGCTTCGGTAATGTTGCTTGGGGTACTGTAAAGAAGGTAAACGAGCTTGGCGGTAAGGTTGTAACCATCTCGGGTCCTGACGGATATATTTATGATAAAGACGGTATCAGCACCGAGGAAAAGGTTAATTACTTGCTCGAAATGCGTGCTTCCTGCCGTAACAGAGTTCAGGATTACGCAGATAAATTCGGCGTTGAATTCCATGCAGGCGAAAAGCCTTGGGGCGTAAAGGCTGATATCCTTATGCCTTGTGCTACTCAGAATGAGGTTGGAATGAAGGAAGCTGAAATGATCGTTGCAAACGGTGTAAAATACTATGTTGAGGTTTCCAATATGCCTACAACAAACGAGGCTATCGCTTATCTCAAGGCAAACGGCGTTATCGTTGCACCCTCAAAAGCAGTTAATGCAGGCGGCGTTGCTGTATCCGGTCTTGAAATGTCACAAAACTCTATGCGTTACAGCTGGACAGCAGAAGAGGTTGACGAAAAGCTCAAGGGCATCATGAAGAATATCTTTAATAACTCCATCAAGGCAGCTAACCAATACGGACTTGGTGACGACCTTGTTGCAGGTGCTAACATTGCAGGCTTTATTAAGGTCGCAGATGCAATGCTCGCTCAGGGTGTGGTTTAATATTTATAAAGTAAAAGGTCGGATATTCCGACCTTTTTGCTTTGCTATATTGAAACGATTTTGTCAACAAAAAATATTTCCCGGAAAATATAAAAATTCCGTGATTAAAATTACAGAAGCTGAAAATGTTGACTATAACACCAAAAAAGACACGTTTTATGCAGAAAAAGTCCTGAAAAATCGCCAAAATTCGATAATATATGAACATATGTACATTTGAATATTTATAAAATAATTAAATTTTGTCGAAAAATTACCAAAGTTCTCACAAAAAAGAAGTTCTTGCGATTTTTCAAAAGCTTCATTTTTAAGAAGAAAATAAAAAAATTTTAATTTTTATAAAAATCTTCTTTACAAACGCGCGTTTTTTTGGTATATTATTATATGTGATAAATTTTAGTAGTTACCCAACTGAAAAATGGGATAAAGGAGAACATTATGAGTCGTATGATTGGTACAGTATCTCGTGGCTTGCGCGCTCCGATTATTCGTCAAGGTGACAATCTTGTAAAAATTGTTACCGATACCGTTCTTGAAGCATCGGCAGACGGAGGATTTGAAATTAAAGACCGTGACATAGTTGCAATGACCGAATCTATCGTTGCAAGAGCACAGGGAAACTATGCGTCGGTTGATGATATAGCGGCAGATGTGAAAGCAAAATTCGGCGGTGAGACCGTTGGCGTTATTTTCCCTATACTTAGCCGTAACCGTTTTGCTATTTGCCTTCGCGGAATAGCAAAGGGTGCAAAAAAGGTAATTCTTATGCTTTCTTATCCTTCTGACGAGGTAGGAAATCATCTTGTGAGCCTTGATGCACTTGACGAAAAGGGCATTGATCCTTATAAGGATGTTTTGACACAGGAAAAATACAGAGAGCTTTTCGGATATGAGAAGCATAGATTTACAGGCGTTGACTACGTTGAGTATTATGAGCAGCTTATTCGTGAATCGGGCGCAGATGCCGAAATAATTTTTGCAAACGATGCACGCGCAATTCTTCCTTACACGAAAAATGTGCTTTGCTGCGATATCCATACTCGCTTCCGCACAAAGCGTATTCTCAAAGCGAATGGCGGAGAAAATGTTTACGGACTTGACGAAATACTCAATGCAAGCGTAAACGGTAGCGGATACAATGAAAAATACGGACTTCTCGGTTCAAACAAAGCAACTGAGGATCAAGTAAAGCTCTTCCCCCGCGACTGTCAGAGTCTTGTTGAAGCAATTCAGGCAGAGCTTGTTAAAAAGACGGGCAAAAAGGTAGAGGTAATGGTATACGGCGACGGAGCATTCAAGGATCCTATCGGAAAGATTTGGGAACTTGCTGATCCCGTTGTTTCGCCTGCATATACATCAGGACTTGAAGGAACACCGAACGAGCTCAAGCTTAAGTACTTGGCAGATAACGATTTTGCTGATCTTTCGGGTGATGCTCTTAAGGAAGCGATCAACCAAAAGATCATCGAAAAAGAAAAAAATCTTGTAGGTAATATGGCATCTGAGGGAACGACACCAAGACAGCTTACAGACCTTATCGGATCTCTTTGCGATCTTACATCCGGCTCCGGAGATAAGGGAACACCTGTTATTTACATCCAAGGTTATTTTGACAACTACACAACAGAATAAAAGTTAACGGACGTTTCAAAACGTCCGTTTTTTAAATCCCCTTGCTTTTTATGATTATAAATGATATACTAAATATAGTATTAAATTTATAGGAGCTATTATGAAAAGAATAATTTCCGTAGTTTTGCTGATAATGCTTTTAATTTCACTTTCATCATGCAAATTTGAAGCTATAAGCCGTATGTTTGGCATCAATCCACCGGATGAAAGCTCTCAAGGCGAAAGTTCAAGCAACGAAACCTCAACTGACGAAGAAGCACCTTATGAAACGATAGAAGAATCATCCTTAGAGGAAAGCTCCGATACCGAAGAGACGAGCACGGTGGAGAATACGACTACAGAAGAAACAAGCACCGAGGAAGAAAGCTCAAGCGAAGAACAGATTTCCGACGGAACAGACAAAACCGAATATATACCCAAGGAGAATGAGGACGGTACGAAATATCTTTACAGAAATGTAGAGCTTTTAAAGCCCGTCTTCACCCCGTATTACCATAATTATTCGTCGGCAGTGTCTTTGACCTTTGACGATGGATATAGCACAGAAACAGGTTATAACGTCTCCAAGGTGTTCAATAAATACGGATTTAAGGGAACTGTGATGATGAGCGCTTGCTTTATAGACGGCGACGAATACGTTATAGAGCAGTGGCAAGATGTCCTCTCGTATGGATATCTCGATGTGGGCGCTCACGGTTGGGATCATCTTGATCCCCGATTGATAACCGATACGGAAATTTTTGAAAAAGAGACACTTGAAGCCGTAAATTTCTTGAAGCAGACATTTAAAAATCAAAGAGTTCTTACATTTGCAACACCGTATGCAATGATAAGCAATCAATATGAAGATTATCTTCGTAAATGCTCAATATCAAACCGACTTGAATCAGGTGGGTCTACAAATACATTGTTTGGAGAAAACGTAAATCTTTACAGAGTAAATTCGGTATCGTTTAATAAAGGAGTAACATCCTCGGCAGTAATAACCAATATAAGCAATAGCGCGTCGCAGGGAAAATGGACAACCGTGCTTATGCACTCTGTACTTGATGTTCCTCAATATTCAACAGATGTTTCATTAGAAGAATTCCAGACCCTGTGTGAGTTTTTGTCACTTCGTAATGATATATGGGTAGCCTCCTTTGAGGAAGCGTCAATATATGCTATGCAGCTTGCAAATGCCAAAATGAACTACACATCCTGCGATAAAAGCTCGATAAGCTTTAATATAACCTGCGATCTTGACAAGAGTATCTACAATATACCCATGTCCGCAAAAATATACCTTCCCAAATTCACAGATACCGTATATTCCGAGCTTAACGGAGTAAAAACGAGCTACGTTATACAAAAGGATGCAGAGGGCAGATTTATAACAGTTCTCGATATTCCCGTAAACGGGGAAGAGGTGGTTATATATCTTGGCGGAAACTCGTGGTGCGATAACGGTTGCGAGGAGCATCATTATATAAATATCGAAACCGCCACCGCGACCTGTACAGAGCCGGGATATACCCTTCGCGAATGTGAATATTGCCAAAACCAATATAAATATCGCTACACGCTTATAAAGGGACATACTCTTGACGGAGAAGAAAAAACAGTAAAAGAGCCAACGGAGTATACCGTAGGCTCAAAAACAGTGCAGTGCAGTGTCTGCAAAGAGGAAATAATAAAAGAGCTCCGTTACAGCGGAGAATAAAAAAGGCGGATTTTCCGCCTTTTTGATTTATCCCCGGAGAAGTGTCTGTAAAAGCGTCAATTCCAAAGCTTATCGGGATCAAAGCCAAACACCTGAACGATATCGAGATATTGAGAATGAACGATGTTTTTCGGCGAAACGACAAATCCGCCGTTTGAGTCGATATCATATCCGAATTGCATAAAAGCATACCAGATGATATGAGCGCACTGAGTTAGCGGAATTTCAGTATCGTACTTTCGTGTAAGAACTCCGACAGTGGGATCGTACGGAATATCGATGAGATTTTCTTTCGCATATTCAACCACTTGGTCGAGCGTTTCCTTGTCTATATTGGGTCTTAAAACTATGTAATCGGGACGGTTTCTTAAATATACTGCGTAATTTGTCGTGCTGTTCCTTCCTATTCCGACGGCTTCAAGCACGCGTCCGTTTTCGGCATCTATAACAAAAGCACAGTGACCGACATCCCAGCAGGAAAATACGGTTGATGAGGATATTATAATATCGCCGTTCTGAAGCTCCACCATTTTACCGCTCGGTGATTCACCGTCAATAGACATATAATCGCAAAACGGAGCAAAATAATCGTGCTCTATGCCGTAAGATGTAAAATACGATTTTTGAAATTCAAGCACACCGTCAACACCGTTGTTCTTAAGAACCGAATTTATACCTATCTGAGTGAGTCCGGTCTGATAATAAAGCGTATCGTAATCATCCTCATTCAGCTCATCCTTTTGTAAAATGGCACGCATTTCAGCCTCGCCAAGCATAGCGCTTGCATCAGGCGTGTATCTTTCATATTCGTTAAGCTCAAAGCCTATCTTGAAAAATGATAAAACCAAAACAGCTAAGATAATAACAGCAATGACAGTTATAAAAAACGCCCTTTTTATGATTTTTTTGATCTTCATTTCGTTTCCTCGGTAAAAAATCTATAAATTAATTTTATCATTAAAGTAATAATAAGTCAAGTAAGTGCAATAAATAAAATTTTTCTTCTTGCAAAAAACCAATATATATGTTAAAATAGCAGTGTATAGAAATTTGAAGAGGATTGGTTATGATACAGGCTGAAAGCAGATTTTTTATATTCGGTATGGGTCACCGTGAAAAATACGTATATAAAGACTCAAAACTTATAAATGTAAAGACAAATAAAGCGGTATTTTCTTGGAATATCGAAAAAGAAGAATTTCTTTACGGTAAATACACCGTTATATTACATACAAAGCAAGGCACTACCGTAACGATTACGGAAAACGAGGATGGAGTGTATGTAAAGCAAGAAAAAAACGGCGATCGTATTGAGCAAATATGCTTGACTGAGCAAAAAATATCACTCCCCGACTTTGAGGAATATAAGTATCCCGAGCAGCTGAGAATTTTGCATCACGAGATACTGATAAGCTTTCTTGATAAAGCTCCCGTTCCAAATTTTTATGTATATAATAAGCCGTGGTATCGCGACGGAGCAATGATGGCGCTTGTGCTTGAGCAAACGGGAAATATCGGGCTTTTGAAGGATTGGGCGCTTTCGGTAACGGAGCTTTACGATAAAAACAATTCCGGTAATTGCGAGCCCGATAATCTCGGACAGCTCGCTTACATCCTTTCATTTTTCGTTGATAAAAAATATCCTCTCGTAAACGAAATACTGAAGGAAGCCAAAAGAATAATGAAAGACGGGGCTCTGGCAGGAAAGACGGATTACGGAGATCACGAGGTATATTCGACCCTGTGGCTGAAATTCGGACTTGAAAAGCTCGGTGTCGATACCGATTTTATAAAGATACCAAAACGCTTTGATTCATACGCGTATATGTTTTGGATGGATAGAAGCGAGGTTGATACCGTAACTCCGTACGATAATGAATATAATGAGTGGTATCCGTATCTTTGGTGGGCTGTAAAGCACTTTAAAAATGAACCGATTGACGAAAAATATTTCGAAATCAAATATCCGATGAGCTGGGAAATACGCGCTTCGGAGGCAAAATATGAAAGCATAGCTCCTCTCAGCACGGAGTATGCAAAAAACAAATGCGGCGCACCTCATTCGTGGCACGCATCAGAAATGTTCATGTACCTCATTGAGATAAGAAAAGGAGAATAAAATGCCCGGTTACGCAGATTATAAAAAATTATATAAAGAGGAATTTAAAACTCTCTATGAGGAGGGCTTTGATCCCGAAAAATACATAATAAATGATGAAAACAGCGATAGCTTTATGCCCGCTGTTTCAGAAGCTGAAAAATACCCTGCCACCGATGAATTTTGGAAGCGTCCGTACGAAAATCTTTTGAAGGTTATGAATACTCCGATAAGAGCGGGATATAAATACGATGAGCCGAACGACTTTGATGAAATAATGGCAAAAGCGGATAAAGCTCCCGAGCTTTTACCACTTGACGATGAAGAGTATAAGGACAGAATATACGGCGCTTTTTACGGAAGATGCGCAGGCGTCGTGCTCGGCAAGCCATATGAAATGGGAATGAGCTATAAGCAGATGAGAGAATTTCTCGAAAGCGTAGACGAATATCCTATAAACGATTACGGCACATTCCACTCGGAAAAGCTCGACAGATCGTTAAGAGGAGACTGTATTTACAGTACGAAGGGTAACGTAAAATTCGTACAGCCTGATGATGATATCAACTACACTCTTTTGGGACTCTTGCTCGCAGAAAACAAGGGAACATCGTTTGAAAAATTCGATGTCGGTATGAACTGGCTTAGTAATTTTTCATATTTCTGGTGCTGGTGCGCGTCAAGAGTTGCATATTATCATTTGGTAAAGGGCGACACTCCCATCGACGAAATACCGTATAAGCTCAATCCTTGGAGAGAGTGCATAGACGGTCAGATAAGAACTGATATCTGGGGATATATTTTCCCTGCGGATTATAAAAGTGCGTGTAAATATGCTCACAAGGATTGCTCACTAAGCTTGACGAAAAACGGCATCTACGGCGGAATGTTTGTAGCGGGCGCACTAAGCGCGGCGCTTTCAAAGGATCCGACTGGTGATAAAATAATCGACACAGGGCTTGCCTCTATCCCGAAAGCCTCACGACTTTACGAGGCAGTAACGGACGTGCGCAAATGGTATAACGAAACTAAGGATTGGGAAAAGACCTGTGCAAAAATATACGAAAAATACGGACATATCCCGTGCGAAGGTACGATAAATAATATGGCTGTTGTTACACTCGGAATTATAGCGGGAGAGCTCGATTATTCAAAGAGCATCTGTATTGCGAACATGTGCGGAATGGATACCGACTGTAACGCAGGCACTGTAGGAAGTATCATAGGCGCTGCGGTAGGCTTCAAGAATATTGATAAAAAGTGGACTGAACCGCTCAACGATACTATAAAGAGCACCATAGCTTCCGTAGGACAGTGTAAGATAAGCGAAATTTGTGAAAGAATAATAAGAGTAAAGAGAAGAGTTGCAAAAAAAGTTTAAGGATTATACTTGACTATGAAGGAATTGAGATTTAAATTTACAGTAGCCAAAAATATGTTGTTTATTCTCACTCATCTGCCTAAGGCAAAGAGGTATATAAGAAAGACAGATACATACACAGACGAGGACCGCTTTATTTTTGCACAGGAGATAATGCACAGAATGAGAAAATCCTCAAAGACCGAAACGGATGTATACGGTATGGAAAATCTGCCAAAGGAGAATGGATATATAATGTATTCGAACCACCAAGGCAAATACGACGGAATAGGTATATTGCTCTCTCAAAATCAGCCCTGCAGAGCACTTTGGCGAAAGGATACGGCAGATAAGTTTGTAGCCCGCGAATGTGCAGGACTTATAATGGCGAAGCTGATAGATAGTGAGCATGAGCTGTTGAAGGTGCTCAGGATATTGAACGAGATAGCAAACGAAGTAAAGGATGGACATAACTATCTTATATTCCCCGAGGGCAAATATGAGGAAAATCATAATAATCTTCAGGAATTTAAGCACGGCTGCTTCCGTAGCTCGTTAAAATCAAAAGCGCCTATTGTGCCGATAGCGGTGTATGATTCGTGGAAATCAATGAATACCCGCAACCTGTTCAAAAAGGTAACGACACAGATCCATTACCTTAAACCTATCTATTACGATGAGTATAAGGATATGAACGAAACACAAATAGCCGAGCTTGTAAAATCCCGTATTCAAGCTCGCCTTGATGAGATCGAAAACGGTACGGTAAACGCTAAGCTTTCCCGAAAAATAACTTTAAGAGACAGAAAAACAATAAAAAAGTCATCAAAGGAGCTTACAGATAACGAAAGCGCCATATAAACAGACATAACAAATTATCGAAGGACAAGGAAAATATGGTTATAAAAAATCCAAATCAAACTTTTGACGGATGCGATTTCGTTCTTCAGCTTGATAAGCAGAGAAAGGGAACAAAAATCAAGCTCCTTCAGCTTACCGATATGCAATTCATCGATTCTACCCAAGCCCGCACTCCCGACCGTCTTCGTCCGGATGAAATAAAGGCGTGGTTACCTGAAAATTTCGAAGCGCAGGGCGGAAACCAAATAAAATCTCTCGTCGCACAATCAAAGCCCGACCTTATTTTCATAACAGGCGATATAATCTACGGCTCGTTTGACGATAACGGAAGCGTTTTTGAATGGTATTGCAATTTTATGGACTCACTTGAAATTCCGTGGGCACCTGTGTTCGGAAATCATGATAACGAAAGCAAAAAGGGAGTTAAATGGCAATGCGACCGCCTTGAAAAAAGTAAATACTGCATTTTCAAACGCGGAAGCGTGTCAGGCAACGGTAATTATACAATAGGCATCGCAATAGAAAACGAGCTTGTAAGGGTTATTCATATGCTCGATTCAAACGGTTGCGTCAGCGATGACCCCGAGGTAATAAGAGAAATGGGTATTTATCCCGATCAGATAGATCAGGTAAAGCAGAACACAAGAAAAATAACAGCCGCTCAGAAAAAAGTCGTTCCCGCATTTATGGCGTTTCATATTCCGACAGAGGAATTTGTTGCAGCCGAAAGAGCAAAGGGCTACGCACAGAACTCTTGGGACTATTATACGATAGGCGTAGAGGTCGAGCAAAAGGATGACGATTTCGGAAGCAAAAGAGAAAAGATCCACCCGATAAAAACCGAATTCGACTTTACGGCAGCATTAAAGGAATGTAATGTAGAGGCTGTTTTTGCAGGTCATTGTCATAATGTTAATACCTGTATCACTCATAACGGAATAAGGTGGGTGTTTGGACTTAAAACCGCCCAATATGATTACCATATCGCAGGTCAGCTCGGCGGAACTCTTATAACCCTTGAGAACGAAAAATTCCACATTATCCATATTCCCGCCCTTGTTAAATGCGCACCCTTTCCCAAAGATATGCGTATCTTTTCGGATTTTTTTGCGGAATAACTTTATAGAATAAAAATTCGCCAATAATGTGATCTCTCGGATAAATCACACTATTGGCGAAATCTTTTTATAAATTAACGATATTTTTTGGACTTCCGCTTAAAAAATCCTCTATATTTGAAAGTACCGTGTTAAAGCAACGCGTTCTTGACTCAAACGATCCCCAAGCCATATGAGGAGTAAGAGAAACGTTTTTAAGCCCGTAAAGCGACGTGAACGGATGATCCTTCGGAATCGGCTCGGATGAGAAAACATCGCAACCAAGACCGCCGATTTTACCCTCTAAAACCGCATTCGCCGCCGCTTTTTCATCCCAAACACCGCCGCGCGCCATATTGATAACGATAGCATCCTTTTTCATCATTGAAAATATGCGCTCGTTTATAAGACCTTTGGTTTCGGGTGTCAAGGGACAGTGGATAGATATTATATCGCTTTGCTTAGCAAGGGCTTCAATATCAACACATTCATACTCGCTAATAGGCGTCTTTTTGTTTACGATCACCTTGCAACCAAAAGCATCTGCGATCCTTGCAACCGCCTTTCCTATGTTTCCAAAACCGACGATGCCCCAAGTTTTGCCGCAGATCTCGTGATAAACGGGAATAAGACAGTTTGCATTTCCTTGCTTTAAATATTCTTGGGAATTGACACACTCCTCGTATTCCTTTAAATGAGTGAAAAGAGAGCATACCATGGAAACCGTCACCTGAGCCACACACGAGCTTGAATAAGCGGGCGTGTTCGCAACTAAAATCCCGCGCTCCTTGCAGTACTCTGTATCAATATTATCGTAACCCGTGGCAGTTTCACAGATCAATTTTAAATTTTGGGCATCGCATAACACTTCCTTCGTCATCTTTATTTTGTTTACGATAACGATATCCGCATTCTTAACGCGCTCCTTTGCTTCACTTTGCGCAGTTCTTTCGTATTTTATAACAGCGCCGAATTTCTCAGCTCCCGAAAGATCAAGATCATAGCCAAGAGTTGCATAATCGAGAATAACAATATTCATAAATACCTCATCTAAGTAAATTTTTTCGCTCCTTGTAATCGGGCAAAAATTTTTCAACCAAGCTCCAAAAGCTCCTTGAATGATCAAAATGCTTTAAATGAGCAAGCTCATGCACGACAACGTAATCAATAGCCTCAATAGGATACAGAGCCAGCCGGCACGAAAAATTTATCCGCTTTTTCGCAGAACAGCTTCCAAATCTCTTTTTTGCCGAATTTATTGACACTCCTTCGGGATAAAGTTCCATTATCTTAGAAAAATGCTCTAAGCGCGGAAGAATGATCTTTTTTGCCTCGATCTTGAGATTTTCGATTTCATCCTTAGATAGCTCAGGGAAGCGTTCATTCAAAGCCTTCCTTTTTTCAATGTGATCGCGTATCCAATTTTCGTGGGACGAAACGAAGTTTTCGATAATATTCCTCGATACACCGTAAGGAGCGCGAACAATGACCTCGCACTCAGTCGATATCTGTAAGGCGAGAGTTTTTCTTTTTGAGTAAAAAATTTTGTAATCCATAATAAAATTGTACCACAAAGGACTTTTTTTGTCAATATAACGCAAAAATATACTATATTATGCTATTGCAAATCTTGCGAATTTATGTTATACTAATTTAGTAAATAACGAAAGGAGAGGGCAAGGTGGAAAAAAACAGCGTAAAAATAATAGCTCAGAACAAAAAAGCATACCACGATTATTTCGTAGTCGAAAAGTATGAAGCGGGCGTTGCCCTTTTCGGTACAGAGGTAAAATCGTTAAGAGCAGGGCTTGTAAATTTGAAGGATTCCTTTTGTAAGATCTACGGGGGAGAGTTGTTTGCCTTGGGTATACACATAAGCCCGTATGAAAAGGGAAATGTCTTTAATAAAGATCCGCTTCGCGAAAAGAAGCTTCTTATGCACAAAAAAGAGATAATGCGTTTAAACGGCCATGTCGCCAAGGAAGGATATTCGTTAATACCGCTATCTCTGTATTTTTCAGGCTCGCACGTGAAAATGGAGCTCGGACTCTGTAAAGGTAAAAAGCTTTACGATAAGCGCGACAGTGATGCTAAAAAGAGCGCACAAAGAACTATTGAAAGAACATTTAAAAGTTCAACGGAGGATTAAAAATGAGAGAATATCTTTTGAATTTAATGGACATACTTAATTATCCCGATGAATCTAAGCCTTCGCTTATCTCGGCATATGATAAGATCGTTGCAAACGAAGCTTGTGCAAAGCAGTTTGATGAGCTTATAAAAATATACGAGGCTGACTGTAACTGCAATTATGATGCAATACTTAAACAGTGCGCGGAAATTGCGAAAGAGGTAGGCGTTCACGAGTATGAAGCACAGCTTCTTATCTTTATGTGCTTCACAAAGCATTTGAAGGAGCTCTATAAGGAACAGGGCTTGAGCGAAAAGATATGGCTCAACAGTATACTTGACTTGAAATATAAGCTTCTTGAATGTAAAGCCGTAAAAGGAATTTGGGGCTCGTTCGTTGCTTGGTGGTTCCCTGGATTTTTTAATGTTACAAGATTTGCCCTTGGCAGATTGCAGTTTGAAATTTCCGAATTCGGATATGATTACGAGAAAGACGGCAAAAAGCTTAAAAAAGGCGATAAGGTAATAAATATCCATATACCAAGAACCCTCACTCCTCTTGATAAGGAAAGCTGTGAGGACGCACTTGAACAGGCTAAGGAATTCTTTAAGGATAAGCTTGACGGCGCGCCTATGGCGTTTATTTGTTGCTCTTGGCTTCTTTATCCCGAAAACGATAAGATATTTAATCCAAAATCAAATACATACAGATATAAATCATACTTCGATATAATAGCGCAGTTCGATGATAAGCCGGAAAATCCTTATTCTGATATGTGGCGTCTTTTCGATATGGACTATACAGGCAATGTAGACGATTATCCCGAGGATTCTTCACTCCGCAGAGCATTTAAGCAATACCTTAAAAACGGCGGAAAAACAGGAGAAGGCTACGGCGTATTCTTTGCATAATAATAACCGCGGCAAAAGCCGCGGAAATATGGGGATGTAAAGGTTTCGACGGGGATTTTGAGATATGATAAGCGTGGCGGGCTGACTAATCCCGTAATAATGGTCAATTTTAAATAATAAACGACAACAATAAAGTTGCTATGGCTGCCTAACTAATTGCCCTTCAGGGCGATTAGCGGCAGTGCTGTGGCTATTACGCCACCCGTTCCTCTTGGGAGCACCTCGACCTAAGACTGAGCGTAACACAGAGGTGAACATGAACCGAGAGTTAGCTCTTGTATCGGTCATGCATAAAAGAGCTACCTGAGAATAAGCCTGTCTCTCGGCGTTTTCATAAGGAAATTTTAAAAGAGTGACTACCCACGTAGAAGGTTGTATCAACGGATTTTCGGACGCGAGTTCGATTCTCGCCGAGGACACCAACTGTACCTACGTCCCGAATGCTTAAAGACCAGCATTTTAGGGACGATTTTTTCATTTTCGAGGGCTAAACTCCTTGAAGTCCAAGCCCAAACGAAAAAACACCTAATTGTCCTATGCAAGTTCCGTTTCAAACGCTATCTTGTTTGGCTTTCAATACCATATCAAATCCTTGACTTTCAGGGGAGTTATTCTCCCTGCCTTAAATTTCAAGTGGTTTGGATGGGGTGAGCTAACTTGGGTCTCCCCGAAAGGGGTAAACAGATAAAAGCTTTGTCTGTCTAAATAAAAAAGCGTTCACGGGGGCGGGAGGGATGCCACAAGCCCGTTTTTGCACCGATTAAAAATTCCCGAAATTTTGGGGTTTTCAAGGGTGCAAACAGATATACTATACCAAAATCTTAAATTAGTGCTTGATTTGCAAGCGTTCTCCTGTGTCCTGTGAAAATCTTGGGGATTTGGGGAAATTTGATAAGAGATTTTAAAAATAAAAATTTTGGCATAAAGAAATATGTTATTGACAAAGTGTCAAGAATAATATATAATTGAAACACAAAATCCTATATGGGACTGTAAAGGTTTCGACGGGGATTGTGAGATATGATAAGCGTGGAGGGCTGGCTAACCCCTTATAATGGCTAAACTTAAATAATAAACGACAACAATAAAGTTGCTATGGCTGCCTAACTAATTGCTCCTTCGGGAGCGATTAGCGGCAGTGCTGTGGTCAATGCACCACCCGTTCCTCCAAGGAGTACCTCGCCCTTGGACTGAGCGTAACATTAGAGGTGAACTTGAATTGAGAGTCTTGTCTGTATCAATCAAGCATTAAGACAATACCCAAATAAAAGCCTGTTAATCGGCGTTTTGTAGGGGAAATTCCAATAGATTAACTGCCCACGGAGAAAGTTATGTCAAGTGATTTTCGGACGCGAGTTCGACTCTCGCCAGTTCCACCATTTCAATGGAAAATGCACTCTAAGCTGTTTGGCTTAGGGTGCTTTTTTCATTCCCTCTGTCCTCAAAAAATTTGGGGATTTTGGGGAAATGGGGAAAAATAAAAGAAAGGACAGATTTATGATTACCAATCTCTATTTTATAATTGATTGTTCAATGAACATCACAGAAAGCGAAAAGCTCAAAATACAAAAAACACTTATCGGCTATAAAAAAGCATTAAAAGCATTACCCATTAGAACAAAAGCCCATTTCATTGGCTATTCAAACACCGCATTTATCTTAAACCCATATACTATGGAAAGACGGAAAGGCACACCGAGAATCGAAACCGCATTTAATCTCTTAAATGCAATTATAGGGTTAGACAAAGGAAAAGCAAAAAGCGTGTTTTTGCTCTTTTCGTCAACACAACCAACCTATGAATTTTACCAAACAATTAAAGCACTCGAAAGACTTTCAAAGTTCGGGACAGGGCTTCGCTATTCAATAATTCCACCAAAAGCAAAAAATGATACTAAAAAGGCACTGTTAAGATTTTGCGAGTACCCCGACCGCCTGCTGTACTATTTCTCCCCGAAACGTCTTCAAGGGCTGGTATCTATGCTTTCTAAAAGAATATGATAAAATCTCCTTATCAATAAATGAAAAGGAGATTTTTCTATGAAGTACAAAGAAATCTTAAACAAATGGATGAACGAAAAGCAAATCTATACCTTAAAGCACAGGACATTTCTGCGTTATGAAGAAATCATAAGAACGCAAATTGAGCCTTGTATTGGGGAGTATGAGCTATCAAGCTTAAGCGTTCCCGTTTTGCGTGAGTTCCAAAGTGATAAATTATCTTGCGGAAACAGCAAAAACGGACACCCCCTCGCCTCAAATACAGTGAAAAACATAATGTCAATCGTGCGAAATTCGCTAATCTATGCAAAAAGTAATGGCTACATAATACCCGACCTTACAGACCTTGAAAATATCAAATTTTCGGAAAGGAAAATCAATGCTTTTACTAAGGCAGAACAAAAAAGGATTGAGGACGTGGTTATAAATAGCACAAAAAGCAACCATTTTGGCGTTGTGCTTTGCCTATACACGGGGCTTCGTCTGGGCGAGCTGTTGGCACTTAAATGGGCTGACATTAGCTTTACCCACGGGACAATAAATGTTGACAAAACCAGTGCCTTTTTGAAAGACACGGACGGAGACTATCGTTTCTATGTTGACACACCCAAAACGGATTCCTCGGTTCGTACAATTCCGCTTCCAAGGGAGTTAATTCCTTACCTTCGCAAAATGAGAAAAGAAAGCAAAAGCGATTATGTTATTTGCACAAACAAGGGTACGCAGGTAATAAATCGCTCCTATCAAACGACTTTTGCAAGAATACTCAAAAAGGCAAAGGTAGAATACAAAAATTTCCACGCATTAAGACATACCTTTGCCACAAGAGCTTTAGAGTGCGGAATGGATATCAAAACTCTTTCGGAAATCTTGGGACATAAATCCCCCATAATCACAATGAATCGCTACGTTCACAGCCTTATGGAAACCAAAAGAAAAATGATGAACCACCTTACCAAAAGCCTAAATTTCGGCAATTAAAAAAGTGCACCTTTTAATATGACTGGTGCACTTTTATATTGACTTGATTATACCATTAGAGGATAAAAAAGTCAATATATTATATAAAAATGCACAAAATAAATATAAAATTGGCAAAAACATCGTGAAAAAGGAGCACCTTTCATATTATTTGGTGCACAAATTAGGAGGGCTAAAAATGACTAACTTAAACAAGAAATTTGCATTGCTAATCTGTCTTGTTTTATCTCTTGTAATGCTATTTGCATTATCTTCTTGCGGAGGCGAAGAGCCACCAGCAAATGACGATAGTCAAAATAGTACACAAACAGGAACAAATACCGACACAGGCACAGATTCAAGCACGGACACAAGCACTGATACAAGTGTCGATTCTGGAACGAACGACTCAAACACTGATACAAGTGTTGATTCTGGCACAACCGACTCCTCAACGGACGATTCACAACAGCCAGACCCCAAGCCAGAGCCAGACCCTGAACCAGAGCCAGACCCCGTCGTTACATATACAGTAACATTTGTTCAAGAAGGCTTTGCAAATGTTGTAAAAACAGTAAACGATGGCGAAGCTCTTACCGATATTCCTACCCCTCAAGCAGTACAAGGCTATGAAATCAAGTGGGAAGAAAAGGACTTGACCAATATTCAAACAAATATTACTGTCAATGCAGTAAAAACACCTGTTGAATATAATGTTATATATGTACTCAATGGCGGTACAAACAATGCCCAAAACCCCGATAAATATACTGTTGAACAAGAATTTCCGCTTGTTGACCCAAGCAAGACGGGCTACACCTTTGCAGGCTGGTATAGCGACAGTGACTTCACTACTGCGGTATCCAATATTGAAATTGGAGAAACGGGAAGCAAAACCTTTTATGCAAAGTGGATGCCAAACGAAAATACCCTTGCTTTTAATGCTAATGGCGGAAATGGCTCAATGGAAAATATGAGCATTCCAACATCAAATACAGTAAATCTTAAAGCAAATACCTTTACAAAGGATGGCTACACCTTCAAGGGCTGGTCAACCACTTCAAACGGAAGCGTTTCGTATGCCGATGAAGCAAGCTACACAATGGGCACAAATAGCTCATATACTCTCTATGCAGTATGGGAAGCTAACCAAAATACCATTGTTTTCAATGCAAATGGTGGCACAGGCACAATGGAAAATATGACTATTGCAACAGATAGTCAAGCAAATTTAACCGCAAATTCCTTTGTAAAAGCTGGTTATTCTTTCATTGGTTGGGCAACAACCGAGGACGGAAGCGTTTCGTATACGGATGAAGCAACTTACACAATGGGTACTGAAAGCACATATACCCTCTATGCAGTATGGCAAGCAAACGAAAATACTCTTGTATTTAATGCAAATGGCGGTAGCGGAACAATGTCAAATGTTGTTAGCGTTACCGACAGTACTGTAGCTTTGCCTTCAAATCTGTTTACAAGAGAAAATTATGATTTTATGGGCTGGTCAACCACACAAGACGGAGAGGTTGAATACCAAGACGGCGATAGCTACATAATGGGAGCAGAGAGCACAAAAACCCTTTATGCCGTATGGGAAGAAAAGAAAAACTCCATTGTTTTCGATTCAAACGGCGGAACGGGCGAAATGTCCGATTTACGTTTGGCAGAGGGCGAAACTGCAAACCTTCCAGCTAATGCCTTTACAAAAGCAGGCTATAAATTCACAGGCTGGTCAACATCAAAGGACGGCATAGTGGAGTATAAGGATGAAGCCTCATACACTATGGGCACAAAGAAAACCACTACCTTCTATGCAATGTGGGAAATTGAAACCTATAAATTAACATATGACACCCTTGTTTCAAGCAACCCAAGAACATATTCCTTAAACACCTTGCCCATAACGTTGTATCCTGCCGCAACCGAAGCAGGAAAAGCCTTTGTTGGTTGGTGTACAACAAGCGACTTTAGTGACGAGCCATTTATGCAAATAACCGAGCCAATAGGCACAGTAAAGCTCTATGCAAAGTTCGTTGACTATACAGAGGGACTTGTATTTACCGATAACGGAGATACCTATTCCGTAACAGACTATACAGGCACAAGTGCTAATATAGTAATTCCCGATATAATCGCAGGTAAAAAGGTCACTGTAATAGCAGATAATGTATTTTCAAATTGCACAGGAATTACAAGCATAAAGCTTCCACAATACTTGGTATCAATAGGCAAAAATGCGTTTAAGGGCTGTACACTGCTTGCAAGCATTGACTTGCCTGAAACAGTAACAACCATTGGAAACGACGCATTTTCAAGCTGTTCTGCATTGACAAGCGTAAACTATTTTGGAGATATTGATAGCTGGTGCACAATATCCTTCGGCAATACCAATTCAAACCCATTAAACTATTCCAAAAAGCTACTCTTAAGTGGCGAAGCAATAAGCGGAAATATTGTTATTTCAGAGGGCATAACTCTAATTCCCGATTACACCTTCTATAACTGCTCACAAATTACAGGTATTGAGCTTTCAAGCACTGTAACCACAATAGGAACTTCCGCCTTTGACGGTTGTACCTCAATGAGCAGTGTAACCCTTGGCGAAAATGTATCTTCAATTGGATGCTACGCATTCCGTAATTGCCCAAAGCTTACTAATGTGAACTATGTGGGAGATATTGAAAGCTGGTGCAACGTTTCGTTTACCAATTCATATTCCAACCCGTTAAACTATTCTAAAAAGCTATACCTTAACGGACAGGAAATCAGCGGAAAGATTGTTATCCCCGAAACAGTAACACAAATACCTGCTTATACATTCTGCAACTGTACAAAAATAACAAGCGTTGTAATTCCAAATAGTATAACAACCCTTGATATGTCTGTGTTCGACGGATGTACAGGCATTAAGGAAGCAACTGTTCCAATGGCAGTAATTACAGCGATTCCAAAGGACAATTTACAAACAATTGTAATAAGCAACGGAACAAAAATTCCCGATACCGCATTCGAGGGCTGTATTTCACTTTCAAGCGTTACAATACCGAATACTGTAACCGAAATAGGAAGCGGTGCATTCTACGGTTGTACCTCAATTGTGAATATAACCATACCGAATAGCGTAAAAACAATAGGCGATTATGCCTTTGAAAACTGCTATTCACTCAAAAGCATAGTGCTCCCCGATAGCGTAACCGCTGTGGGTGAATATGCTTTCTATGACTGTAGCTCTCTTGAAAGCGTAACCGCTTCAAAAAATCTAACCTCAATAGAAGCAACTGCCTTTGAAGCTTGCACTAATATCAAGGAAGCAACTGCTCCAATGGCAGTAATTTCGAAAATTCCAAAGAACAAGCTTGAAACAGTTGTTGTAAATGGTGGAACAGAAATTTCATCCTCCGCATTCAAGGACTACAAAGCTCTTAAAAATGTAACTATTAGCGGTGGAATAACCAAAATAGGTAGCTCTGCATTTTCAGGTTGCTCCTTGCTTTCAAGCGTAACTATTGGAAATACAGTAACCACAGTAGAAGCAAACGCTTTTGAAAACTGTACCTCTTTGGGGGGCGTTACAGTTCCAAATAGCGTAACTTCAATTGGAAGCTCTGTATTCAAGGGCTGTACGTCACTTGCAAATGTAACCCTTGGCAGTGGAGTAAAATCTGTTGGAAGCTATGCTTTCTCTGGCTGTACTGCACTTAAAAACATTACCGTTCCAAATAACGTAACTTCAATAGGCGATTATGCCTTTAACTCTTGCACATCTCTTGAAAAAATAACTCTTTCCAAGAATTTAACGTCCGTTAGCAACTCTGCCTTTAATGGCTGTGCAAGCATAAAGGAAGCAACTATACCAGTAGTGGCAATTTCCGCCCTTCCAAAAACCAAGCTTCAAGCCCTTACAATAAACAGCGGAACAGAAATTCCTGCTTCTGCATATGAGGGTTGCACATCGCTTAAAAATGTAACAATTGGAGATACTGTAACCTCAATTGGAAACGGAGCTTTTTATGACTGTGCTTCACTCGAAAGCGTAGCTATCGGAAATAGCGTAATCGAGATAGGTAGCTCTGCCTTTGAAAGCTGTGTATCACTAAAAAACGTATCTCTCGGCAACAAGGTAGCTACAATAGGCGAGTATGCCTTCTATGACTGCACGTCACTTGCAAGCATAGACATACCAAGCAGTGTAACGTCTATAAAGGAAAGTGCCTTTGACAGTTGTTCATTGCTTGAATATAGCGAGTACGGCAACGCTTATTATCTCGGTAATAGTGAAAAATCATATTTAGCACTAATAAAGGTTAAAAGCGAAAATATTACATCCTGTGAAATACATAGCGAAACAATGGTTATAGCCGACGATGCCTTCCGTGTTTGCACAACATTAACAAGCTTAACAATTTCAAAGGATATGTTCGAATCGGGGACGGCTTCAAAAGATACATTGACGGCAACAAGAAAATGCCAAACAAAATGTGCCGATTTGTAAGCGAAACAGATGTTCCGCCAGCAAACTAATCTAACAATACAAAAGAGGGTATGCCCTCTTTTTTTGGTAATCAATATATAAAAATCAGCTTCAAAATGAACAAATTGTGAAATTATATGAAAGGTTTGTGAAAACTAACTGAAAACTCTTTCAAAATGCCACTAATTCCATTTTTAAATGGTATATAGATAGTAGAGAGTGTAAAGCTCTCAAAATTTAATAACAAAAGGAGGAACAATGTTCCAAAAAAATGAGAAAAAACATACTATGGATTATGTCGGCACTAATCATAGTATACCCAATGTCTGCCGACAATTCGAAGTAAGAAAAATTGTTACTTCAATCGAGCAAAACCAGCGGAAACGACTCGCTTTTGGTTGAAGTTCACCGCAACAGTACCGATAGGTATAATTTTTTGTTGCAAACAAAGGATGTGGTGGGAATAGACTCCCTAACGGCAAAGCTTGTCGCAAATGGGCTAACTCTCGACCACTATATGAAGCACGCTGCTTCTATGTATTTAATGGACGGATATCGTATGTGTCAGGTCAATGATTTATACGAATACCGCCACAATTCTCTTGGATGGTTCGATTATCAAGGACGAAAACTGTTCTTGTATGAAGAAACCAAAATTGATAGCACTCACATAAGCAAATATGAGAAGCCGTTTAATTTTAAGCGTGGAAGCGAAACGGAATATTTCAAGTTCTTAAAGAATGAGATATTTCCTGTTCCAACACTGGCTCTTGCCCTTTCGATTGGCTATTCTGCTGTTGTCGCTTCCAAGCTAAAGGACAGTTGCGACATAGGCACAATTATTGTCAATCTCTGCGGAGCTTCAAGCACAGGCAAAACGACAGCCGAGCAATTATTGGTTAGTCCCTTTGCTTGTCCTGTTATTTCCAACAAATACGGGCTTGTACATACATTCCACTCTACAACGAATGCTCTGTTTGAAAGCATAGACGGAATACACGGGCTTCCAATCGTTCTTGACGATATCACAACAAATACGAATATCAATGTTGAAAACTTGCTCTACACCATTTCAAGCGGTGAGGAGAAAATGCGTTGCCAGCAGGACGGCACATTAAAGGAGTCAAAGTCGGGTTTTGACGGAGTAGTAGTCATTTCCAGCGAATACCCCGTCTATGAGCTTGCAAGTGAAAATCAAGGCTTAAAAGCAAGGGTAATTCACACGCAAGGCATAACTTGGACTCCCAGTGCAGAAGTGGCGGAGCGAATTAAGTCCTTTATCAGCCGAAATTATGGCTACACAGGCATTGATTTTGCCAACTATGTTGCAAGCGTTGATGACCTCGAAGCAAGATACGACCAAGCAAAAGCTTCAACACATAAGCTAATGATAAAGCGTGATAACCTATCGGACAGACTCGAAAGCAAATATGCCATTTTCTATTTAACAATAGAACTAATGAACGAGTGCTTTTCTCTAAATTTAAAGGTCGAAGAATTGATGCAAATCTTTCTCGAACCCGAACAAAGCGGTATTGATGACCGTGATATTGGTAAGAAAGCTTTAGATTTGATTAATGATTTCATCATTAAGAAGATAAAGCATTTTAAAATATATAATCACAACCTCGAATATCAAGATTTTAGGGATTCGACGGGCGACTATCTCGGTACTATTGTGTATGAGAACGGACGTATGGATGTCTATATTCCTACATCAGAGGTTAAGAAGGTGCTTACAGAAGGAAAAATTCGTGAAATTACATCCGTTAAGAACAAATGGAAAAATGAAGGTGTTCTTGTCGGGGACAAAGACCGAACAGACTGCAAGCATTTAGGTCGAAGGTGCACTCATTTCGTGTTCGATAAGAACATAGACACCGATTTTGAAGAAGTAAACAAGGTTATTTGCCGACCAAAAGAGGATTCAACTCCACCCGTTTCAAATTATGAAGTGGATGATACCGAGGCATTAAACGAGCTTTTCAAGGAGGTTAAATGAAATTGCACATAAACCGTGAGAAACTAATTACTACTAAGGGACAGAACTTAAATCTGTCCTTTAGTGGCTATGAAATATCAGCTGAAGCAAAGCCAAAGCTGGAAAAGGAAATAATCGAAGCTATATTAAATATTTATAAGGAGAATGACAATGAGAACGCTTGAAACCAAAGAAATTGAACACTTAAACAGAATGCTCAAACAAAGAAGCAAGAAAAAGCGGAATTTCTAAATTAAGAACAGTAATTTATGCCCGTAAGAGTGCCGAGGACGAAAGGCAAACATCTATTGACACTCAAATCAATTCGTGCAAGGCATTCATAGCTCAATATGATTTTTTGGAGCTTGTAGGCACATATTTTGAAGATAATGTCAGCGGAATGTTCACCGAGGGCAGAACACAATATTTAGAAATAATGTCTCTTGCAGAAAAGCAAGCAATTGATGTTATTGTCGTTATGAAGCTTGATAGATTGGCAAGAGATTTAAGCGACTCTGCCACTACAATCAAGCTTTTGGAAATGTATGGTACATATCTAATAGCAGGTGATGATGTAGGAAATTCTACGACTCCTGCTGGCGAGTTCCTTCGCAGTATATTGCTTGCACAAGGTCAATTCCACGCAAGACGTGTAGCGAGTGATGTAATGAGTGCGGAATGTAATAATGCTCGCAAGGGCTTAACATCAGGACGGAGTTGCTCCGTATGGCTTGCAAATTATATGCAAGAAATACGAAATTAACCCAGATGAAGCTCCAGCAGTAAAGAAAATGTTCGAAATGACAAAAGACGGGTACAGTTATAATCAGATTGCAGACGAGCTTTCAGCTCTTGGCTATACGACACGTGCTGGCGAAAAGTTCTCCTTTTCAACAATCAATACGATTTTAAAAAATGATAAATATTATGGCACTCTCATATACAACCGTGAGGGTGCTCCCCGAAAGAAAAACAGGGTTTTGCGTGAGGAATTTGACGAAATACGCAATTCAACCGCAATAGACCCTATAATTTCAAAGGAATTGTTTGATTCAGTTCAAAGTATCTTGGAGCACAGAAAAGCTCATTCTACGCCTAAACAAAACGCCAACCCCGAATATTTCTTAACTGGCTATATGTTTTGCAAAGAGTGTGGCAAGCCAATGCACGGAACAACCACCAAAAGCGGAAGAAATAAGAATGTCAAGAGATACTATGTTTGCCCTAATCATAAGAAAAGCAAATCTTGCAAAACAAAAGATGTCAATGCAGAATATCTCGAAACCGCTATTAAAGAAGCAATCACATCATTTGTTAATCAATACATAAAGACTGCAAATTTGTCTAAAAAGGCTTTCGAAGCAAGAAAAAATGAAATTAATGTGGATTTAAAGAAGCTAAGGCACGATTATAACTTGATTGACAAGAAAATCAGCTCGTTTTTTGTGCAAGTGAACGATACCTCAAACTCTCCTAAGTTGGCTAAACGATACCAAGAGGAAGTCGAAAAACATCTTGATATGCTCGAAACTAAGCAATCAAAAATCGATGAATTAACCGAAAAGCTTGCTTGCCTGTCCCAACTGGAAGGTGCATTTAATAAGAACAAGCAACCATTAAAGGTAGAGGAGCTTTTCACTACATATAGCAAAGCACGCTTCTTGTGCTCCTTATTCATTGATAAAATTCTCGTTGATGATAGCAAGAACGATATAGAGATTATATTGAAATAACGATTTTTTAATAATATATTATAACATTGAGGGAAAGTCTTTAATTGGGCTTTCTCTCTTTTTACTTTGTGCCAAAAGAAAGGAGGATTAAATGGCAAAAATAATCGCAGTTGCCTATGCTCGATACAGTTCGGACAGACAACAGGAATCAAGTATTACAGTTCAGCTTGCTGCTATTCGTAAATTTTGTCAAGAACACAATATCACTCTAATTCACGAATATGTGGACGAAGCTCAAACGGGCACTAATGCAAGGCGAAAGCATTTTCAGCAAATGATTGAAGACGCAAAGGAAAGAAAATTCCGTCTTGTCATAGTTCACCGTATGGATAGGTGGGCACGAAACGTTGATGACGCAAGGCACTACAAAAAGCTTCTTTTAAGCTATGGAATTAAAATGGCAAGTGCTATTGAGGGCTTCAATGAGTCCCCAGAGGGTGAGTTCTTCGAGCTTATGTCAATGGGAATGGCAGAATTATATTCCAAAAAGCTATCAAGAGAGGCTGTTGCTGGTAAGCTCGCTAATGCAAGAGAGTGTAGAATACACGGAGGAGTTCCGCTTTTGGGTTATAAGGTTAAGGGAAAATACTATGTCATTGATGAAAACGATGCAGAAATCGTCAAGATTATTTTTGATATGGTAGCTAATGGGAGTAGTTATCGGAACATAAAGGAGTATCTTATAAGCAATAACTATGTTCGTTCTAACGGGGAAGGTTTCGAAACACTACATATTCACGATTTGCTAATCAACAGAAAATACATAGGCGAGTATGTTTATAACAGGTCGTGCAAAGCAGACAACTTAGGCAGACGAAATCATCATCAAAATAAGGATGAAACGGAAATCATACGAATACCCAACGGAATGCCAAGAATAATAGATGATGAAACCTTCTTTAAGGTACAAGAAATATTGAACAGAAGGAAACGATTACCAAATTATCGAACAACTAAGAAAGAGAAAAAATATTTGTTTTCTGGTCTTGTAAGGTGTTCTAATTGTGGTAGAGCTATGTCGGGGCTGAAAAGCAAAGGCAGAAATGCATACAGAACAATATATACTTGTGAATGGTGCGATACAAAAGGTTCAAATACCGAATATTTAGAAAACTATGTCTATTCATTGTTTTGTAGATGTCTGCTTAGTGAAGATAATATTGAAAGCTTTTGTGAGCTTGTTCGTATAGTATATATGAACACCTATGACAAGCTTACAGAAAAAAAGAATAGCATTAAAAAAGCAATTCGACAGCTTGACAAAGAAGAATTACAAAAAAGAGTAGATACGGGAGATAAATTGTATGAATATGTAGACGATTATCGAACGGGCTATAATAGGCAAAGAACTGAAATGGTGTTCGAGCTAAAGGAACTTGAAGAAAAATTAAGTCTATTCCCAAGATTTAGTCATAGCAAAATTAAAAAAGAACGGTTTACCATACTCAATACGCTGAAAAGTGGAAATGAGCAAGCAATCAAAAATTTATATACGCAGTTGATTGAGATAATAAATATCAACAATGAGAAAATAGAAATAACCTTAAAACTGGAAACTTTCTTAAATTTTTATCTACCAATCAACGCAACCATAATAGAGGACAGGGACAACATAGCATTGCCTAAATTCCATTGCCAACAGGCACTCGAATTTAGTGAGTTGCGAGTTCGCTTGTAGATTGAATTGGATTACATAGGTTCGTGCTCCCCAACTTCTAAACCACAATCAAAAAGCACCAAAAGCACCCCCGAAAAGCCCATAAATCATAGGCTTTTAAGGTTTCGGACATAGGTACAATTCGTATCTCACCATCTCCACCAAAAAATCGACAGGTTTCGACAGAAGCTTGTCGATTTTTACTTTTTCACTATTACCTCTTCACTTTTCACTCTTCTCTCGAAACTGTCGATTAGGTAATAGATAAAAGTGAATAGTGAAAAGGTGTTGATGTAGCTTTTCGCAAAGGCGAAAAGCATTTTAATAAACCGCGTCACTTCAACTCCAAACAAAAAAGAGCAAATACAAAATCCTGTATTTGCTCTTTCTGCGTATGCTTGACCTATAAAAGAGATTGTTGATTTCTAATTATAAGCTTGCTAAAATTGTATCGACATCGGAAATTTCGGCATCGTATGTTTCTTTGAGATATTTAATTCCGTAGTTGTAGTCTTCCTCTGTGAAGGAATCAGTAGCATCCTTGGCAACGACAACGTTATAACCGTATTGATAAGCATCCGCAGACGTATGACGAACGCACATATGTGCATGAAGACCTGTCATAATAACGGTGTTTACACCAAGCTCACGAAGCAACAGATCAAGATCCGTCTGGAAGAAGCCGCTGTAACGGCGCTTGGGAACGACATAATCCTTATCGCAAAGATCAAGCTCAGGAATAACCTCTGCACCGTGCGTACCTGCGATAGCGTGATCTCCCCAAAACTTAAGCTCGTGATCGATGCCCTTTATGTGAGCATCATTACAAAAGATAACCGGAACACCCTTTTCACGGCAGCCTGCCAAAAGCTTTTTTGTCTTAGGCACAATGGCTAAGCCTCTGTCGCATTTAAGCGCACCCGTTACGAAATCATTTAACATATCAACGACTAAAACTGCATACTTTTTTTCCATATTTCAAATCTCCTTTTAAATGTATATACACCTGTGTATACAGATTATATCACGAGCTTTTCTCAATGTCAATACAATTCGTTGCATTTTTTGTTTTTTTGTGTTATACTGAAGATATAATTTAAATTTCGGAATATAATATGAGGGAAAACCAAATGAACGGAGAAGAAAGAAGAAGCTCAATAATTAAGCGATTACAGCAAAGTCAAATACCGATAAGCGCAAACCGTCTCGCCGAAGAATTTTCTGTTACAAGACAAATTATCGTTGCGGATATTGCACTTTTGCGCGCATCGGGTCATCCTATTTATGCAGGATATAAGGGCTATACATTGGAAGCATCAAATGACGGGCTTGTAAAAAGGATCGTCGTTAAACACGGAAAGAATGAGGTTGCAGATGAGTTTTATGCTATAGTTGATAACGGCGGTAAGGTTCTTGACGTTATCGTAGAGCATTCCGTATACGGTAATATTTTGGTCGAGCTTAATATTTCATCCCGATACGATGCAGATATCTTTGTAAGCAAGATCAACGAAACGGGAGCAAATCCGCTTTCCTTGCTGACGGAGGGCTTGCATATTCATACAATATCGGTAAAGGACGAGGAGTCGTTTTTGCGTATAGCCGAAAAATTGTCTGATTTAGGTATACTGATAGAAGTTGCTTGAATTTTTATAAGAGTAAAATTAAAATAGGTGCGTACACTAAAATAAAAAAGGATATTTAAAATGTGTACCAGCCTGACATTTGAAACGAAAGATTTTTACTGCGCTCGAAATATGGATCTTGATTATCATTTCGGCGAAAAAATAATAATAACACCGCGCAATTATCAAATAAGCTTTAAAAGAGAAGATGCGCTAAATAGACATTATGCAATGATCGGAATAGGTACTGTGCAGGATAATTACCCCTTGTACGCGGAAGCCGTAAATGAAAAGGGACTCTATGTCGCCGCACTGAAATTTGATGCATTTTATCCCGATACCTCGGATACCGAAATACTTTTAGCTCCGTACGAGCTTATACCTTGGATACTCGGTAAGTGTCAAAGCGTAAAGGAAGCCAAAAAGATGCTTCAAAAAGCCGATATAGTAAATATTCCTTTTAACGAAAAAACAGGCGTATCTCCCTTGCATTATCATATAGCGGATAGGGAATGCTCGCTCACTGTTGAAAGAAGCAGAGAGGGAATGAAAATTTATGAAAATGAAGTGGGAATACTGACGAATAATCCGCCATTTGATTTCCATATCAAAAGCCTTGACCACCAAAAGCATTTAACTCCGCACGTTCCCGATAAAACAGCCTACGGCCTTGGCTTGGGAGCGTATTCTCTTCCGGGAGATTTCTCCTCGGCTTCACGCTTTTTAAAGCTTGCCTTTTTAAAAAAGTATACCGTTTGTGAGAACGATGAAAAATCCTCAGTTCAAACTCTTTTTCGTTTGATGTCGCAAATCTCTGTGCCAAAAGGGAGTACACTTACCGCGGATAATAAATATCACTATACTACCTAGACCTGCGTAATAAACGTAACGAAGAAGATATATTATTATAATACCTACGAAAATCTTGATATAAAAACCGTCGTATTAAAAGAAGAGAGCTTGGATCTTAAAGAGCTTATCACAAAAGAAATGTAAAACAAATATCCCCGCCGTTTAACGGTGGGGATATCTCATTATTTAGTATCGATCAATTCATCAATAGTCGTGGATTTTCCGTGAGTGATCGGCTTCCATTCAACCTTGGAGAATATAGCACAAAAGGTGATCGGAATATAAGTAAGCATAAAAAGAGGAAATGTGAACGTATAAAAGATCTTTTTAAAATTCGATGTATGGATCTTTTTCCATTCCGATATCGTCGTTATCATGCCTATTACAAATAGCAGAGAATAAGAGCTTCCGAGCAATGATAAGAAGCTGAATAAAATAGGTAATAGCTGATCGAATTGCTGCATACAAAGAGCAACTACCATGCCTACAACAAATGTAATAACACCGAAAAGACTCAATATCATAGCAGGAAGAATAGTCATAAACATATCGTAGCATGACGTAAACTTTTTAGAGAAGATGTTTTTTACGATAGAAGGCCCGAATTTGCCCCAGACCTGTATATATCCCTTAGTCCAACGCATACGCTGACGCCACGATTGAGCAAATGTAACAGGCTGTTCATCATAAAGCTCAGCGCCCCGTGCATATCCGACCTTTCTGCCATTTACAACATTGTATATCGTAAATTCTATATCTTCCGTAAGCAAGAAGAATTTCCAACCGCCAACCTCGCGTATAACGGCGGAATCAAACATAAATCCTGTTCCGGAAACCGCACAGCTTGTGTTGAGAAGCATACGTGGATTGTTAAGATATTTTGATTCTCTCAAGAACCAAAGTCCGTATCCCGCGCTTATCCAGTTGTCGCCGAAGTTCTTTGAATTTCTGTAGCTTGTAAGCACCTGATATCCGTCAGAGAAAGTCTTGTTCATTTCTTCAAGATAATGAGGATCAAGAACATTATCAGCATCAAGCACGAGATATGCATCAAATTCTGTATCGCCGTAATCCTTTACGATATTATTATAAAGGAACTCAAGCGCATAACCCTTGCCGATCTTTTTCGGATCGTTTCTTTCATAAACCACAGCACCGTAGCTTCTTGCAATTTCCGCAGTATCGTCCGTGCAGTTGTCCGCAATTACGAAAATAGTAACAAGATCCAAAGAGTATGTTTGCTTTTTAATACTGTCAATCAGATTTCCGATAACGTTTTTTTCATTTCTTGCAGATATAAGGATACCTATCTTATGAGGAACGGTCGGTAAGTGCGGCTTGCTTTTTTTGAAAAATGCAACCGCTATATAGAAAAATTGATATGCGTAGCATAGTGTGAAAACAAGTCCCGTGATACGCATGATTGTATAAATAACCTGTGAAATCATTTTGCCTCCGAGCAAAAAACATAACCAAATAAAAAATTTATATTAGAAAATTCGTTTAAATCACGAAAATTATACCATTTAATTTACAAATAGTCAATACTGTTCACAATTTTGTTACAAACAATATTCGAAAAAATATTTCAAAACAAGCCAAAATACGCTTTTTAAACAAAAAGTATTGTATTTTACTATAAAAAATGATAGAATAAATAAATGCAAATGTAAACACAGAAAGGAGTTTTATTATGAATATGAAATATTCCATAGGCGTCGATGTAGGATCGACGACAGTAAAAAGTGTTGTCCTTTCGGAAAATTATGAAATAATCTACTCAGTATATACAAGGCATTTTTCAAAGGTAAAGGAAACTGTTCTTGAACAGTTAAAAAAGATTTTTGAAAAGCACAAGGGAGAATATAAGATCTCAATCACAGGCTCTGCGGGACTTGGCTTGTCATCTTCGGCAGAGATGCCTTTTGTTCAGGAGGTTTATTCAGCATCCTTGGCAATAAAGAGACTTTATCCCGATGCAGACTGCGCTGTTGAGCTTGGCGGTGAGGATGCAAAGATCCTTTTCTTAACAGGCGGAACAGAGCAAAGAATGAACGGCTCATGCGCAGGCGGAACAGGCGCATTCATCGATCAGATGGCAACGCTTCTTAAGGTGTCGGGCGATCAGCTTGATTGGCTCGCATTGAAGGCAGAGAAGAAATATCCGATAGCCTCTCGTTGCGGAGTTTTCGCAAAGAGCGATATACAACCGCTTTTAAACCAAGGCGCATCGCTTCCCGATGTCAGCGCAAGTATTTTTCAGGCAGTCGTAGACCAGACCGTTGCAGGTCTTGCACAGGGAAGAAAAATAGAGGGAAAGGTGCTTTTCTTGGGAGGACCCTTGCATTTTTATAAAGCACTCCAAAATTCATTTAAGGAAACCTTGGATCTTGACGACGAGCACGCAATATTCCCTGAGCTTGCTCCTTGCTTTATGGCATACGGTGCAGCAGTATACGCTTCCAAAAACAGCGATTTTTATTCAAGTGAAGCAATTATAAATAAAATAGAGAATTCAAAGCAATCATCCGGCGTGCTTTCCTTTAATCCGCTTTTTGATACAGATGACGAATATAACGAATTTCTCGCCCGCCATTCAAAAGCAGATATCGAAAAGAACGATATATCTACATATGAGGGAAATGCATATCTCGGAGTTGATGCAGGCTCAACCACTACAAAAATGGTGCTTCTTGACGAGAACGGAAAAATGCTTTTCTCGCATTATACCGAAAATAGCGGTAAGCCCCTTGACGTAGTATCGCAAAAGCTAAGAGAGCTTTACGATATAATAGGCGATAGAATAAAAATAGTATCCTCTGCAGTTACAGGCTACGGAGAGGAGCTTTTGAAATCGGGACTTAAGATCGATTTCGGAATAGTTGAAACGGTAGCTCATTTTACAGCCGCCCTTTCTTTCTGTCCCGACGTTGATTTTATAATAGATATCGGCGGACAGGATATTAAATGCTTTAAGATAAAAAATAAAGCAATAGATAATATAATGCTTAACGAAGCCTGCTCGTCGGGCTGCGGATCATTTATACAGACCTTTGCAAACGCACTCGGCTATCCCGTAGATAAGTTTTCAAAGCTCGGACTTTTTGCTAAAAATCCCGTTGAGCTCGGCTCTCGTTGCACGGTGTTTATGAATAGCGCCGTAAAACAGGCTCAAAAGGATGGAGCAAGCATCGAGGATATTTCCGCGGGAATATCATCTTCCGTCGTAAAGAACGCAATCTACAAGGTTATAAGAGCAAAATCTCCCGATGAGCTTGGCAAGCACGTCGTAGTTCAAGGTGGAACATTTTTAAACGACGCAGTTTTGCGCTCTTTTGAAAGAGAGCTTGGTATAAACGTAATAAGACCGTCAATATCGGGTCTTATGGGCGCGTACGGCGCGGCTCTTTATGCAAAAAAGAAAAGCAGCGGTGTATCGACCATCGTAACGAAAAAAGAGCTTGAGGAGTTTTCATATAAATCGTCAACCGTTACTTGTAAGGGCTGTACAGCGCATTGTTCACTCAATATACTTACATTTGCCGACGGAAGAAGACTCATTTCAGGCAACAGATGCGAAAAGGGACTTGGAAAGAAGGAATCCGAGATACTTCCCGACATTTTTGCATATAAATATTCATATCTTACCGAAAATATAATAAATACAAATGAAAAGCCGAAGGCGAAGGTAGGACTCCCTCTTTGTCTCGGGTATTACGATCAGCTTCCTATGTGGAACGTGATCTTCAATGAGCTTGGATTTGAAACGGTCATCTCAGATATGTCGACTCGCAAGACCTTTGTGTACGGTCAGCACACCATTCCGTCGGATACAGTTTGCTATCCCGCAAAGCTCGCTCACGGACATATTCTCAATCTTCTTGATAAGGGCGTGGATTTTATCTTCTATCCATGCGAAAGCTATAATATCGACGAGGGTGATAGTGATAACCACTATAATTGCCCCGTAGTTGCGTACTACCCTGAGCTTTTAAAGGCGAATATGTCTATGCTTAATGAAAATAATTTCATTTATCCCTATATAGACTTGAACAGACCCGATAACGTAGCGTCGCTTCTCGCAATCTCACTCTCAAAATACGGAGTTAGCTTGAAGGAAGCAAAAAAGGCGGTAGCTAAAGGATATGAGGCTCTTGATAGCTATCATAAGGCTATCGAGAAGAAGGGTAAGGAGCTTATAGAATACGCAAGAGAGCGGAACTTGCCCATAGCAGTATTGGCAGGCAGACCGTATCATCTCGATCCCGAGATCAATCACGGCGTTCAAAAGCTTATATCCTCTCTCGGTATGGTAACTATATCCGAGGATGCGATAAGCAATCTTGCCAAGCCCCCGAAGCTCAATGTGCTTAATCAATGGACCTTCCATTCGAGAATGTATCGTGCTGCATCATATGTGTCCACGCAGAAGGATATGCACCTTATACAGCTCGTTTCCTTCGGATGCGGCATAGACGCTATCACGACCGACGAGATAAGAGATATCCTTGAAAAGAACGGAAAAATATACACCCAGCTTAAAATTGACGAGATAAGCAATTTGGGCGCAATAAAGATACGCTTGCGTAGCCTTCTTGCCGCAATTGAATGAGGTTGAAAAATGGAAACACAACACGCTAAATTTACAAAGGAAATGAGAGAAACTCATAAGATCCTTATTCCCGATATGTTGCCGATACATTTGGAGCTCTTGGCGGCTGTAATGCGTAAAAACGGCTATAATGTAGAGCTTTTGCAAAACTCATCAAGAGCAGTAGTTGATGAAGGACTTAAAAATGTACATAACGATACCTGCTATCCGGCACTTTTGGTAATAGGACAGTTTATGGATGCTTTGAAAAGCGGTAAGTATGATCTTGATAAGACCGCTCTTATGATAACTCAGACAGGCGGCGGCTGCCGCGCATCAAACTATATACACCTTTTAAGAAAGGCACTTGAAAAGGAATATCCACAAATTCCTGTTATATCCTTCAA
>JAFTXO010000033.1 GCA_017461765.1 Clostridia bacterium
GTATCAGCTTACACTTAACGATCCCGCAGTTACAGATATCGTTGCTAAAATAATCGAATGTAATGCAGGTAGCACATGGTGCAGAGTAAACTGGGGCGGAGATTGGGGCGCAAACATGGGTACAGCGTTCCTTGATAGCCGTGTACTCTTCTATAATAATGTTGCACAGGAGCTTGATAACTGGAGCGACATTGAATTTGAGCTTGGCGTATTGCCTTTCCCGAAGCTCAATTCCGAGCAAAAAAACTACTGCGCACCTGTAAATAACGCACAGCCTACATTCATTTGTATTCCTAAGGTAACAAAGGATAGAGAAATGTCGGAGTATTTCCTTGACATTCTTATGTGGATGGGTGAGGAATATGTTATGTCAACATATTATGATAATATCGAGCTTAAGCTCTCATCTGACTATGAAAACGACATGAGAATTCTCAAAGAACAGATCCATGCTAACATCTTCTACGATGTAGGTATGATCACATCCGGTTGGACAGGACTCCTCAGCACTGTAAGAAGCAACGCTCATGCAGATAACAAGGATAGCTTCAACGCTCTTTACCTCGAAAACGAAGGTACAGCGCAAACCATAATTGATTCGTGGAATTCAAACTGGGCGTCGTATACGGACGAATAAAAACAAAACCGACACTTTTTAAAAGTGTCGGTTTTCTCTTAAATTCTCGAAAAAATATGATTTTTTTAATAAATATCTTGACAAATCAAGTATCGTATGTTACTATATTTGTAACATCATAGAGGCGCATCTCGAAAAAAGTAGTATTTTCCGCTAACCTTGGCGAAAAGGTTGGAATATATGAAAGGTTCTGATGCCGAAAGAAAGGGTCGCATCCTTTCTTGGACCGCCAAATAAGATTTGTCGGGCTGTCGTTTTTACGGAGTGCTATATGTTGGTATATGAATAATTGTTTTTTGTATTGCCAATAGTATTTTAAGCATCCGTATTATCGGATGCTTTTATTTGTTAAAAATTCTTTTTAGAGGAGATAAAAATATGAAAAACACAATTTTTACAGGCGTAGCAACGGCTCTTGTTACACCCTTTGACAAAAACGGAAAAATAGATTACGAAAAATTTGCAGAGCTCGTTGAATTCCAAATTTCAGAAGGAATTAACGCACTTGTAGTTTGCGGTACAACAGGTGAGGCTTCGACTCTTACAGACGACGAGCACAGAGATGCTATCGCATTCGTTGTAAAGCAGGCAAACGGCAGAGTTCCTGTAATTGCAGGCACAGGAAGCAATGATACCGAATACGCCATCTCACTTACACAACACGCGTGTGAAGCAGGTGCTGATGCCGTTTTGGTAGTTACACCTTACTATAATAAAGCAACACAAAAGGGACTTATAAAAATGTATACAGAGATCGCAGATGCTTCAACAAAGCCCGTGATCATATATAATGTTCCTTCAAGAACAGGCGTAAATATCGAGCCTAAAACATATCTTGCATTGGCTGATCATCCTAATATTGTAGCTATCAAGGAAGCAAACGGTAACATCAGCAAAATTGCGGAGACAATAGCGCTTGTTGGCGATAAGCTTGATATATATAGCGGAAACGACGATCAGATAATACCGATCCTCGCTCTCGGAGGAAAGGGCGTAATATCCGTTCTTTCAAATCCATTACCCGCAAAGACCGTGGAGATATGCGATAAATTCTTCTCGGGCGACGTAAAAGGCGCTTGTAAGCTTCAGCTTGAGCTTTTGCCCCTTATAAATGCACTTTTCTGCGAGGTTAATCCAATTCCCGCAAAGGCAGCAATGGCGCATATGGGATATACCGAAAATATTTTGCGCTCACCCCTTTATCCTATTGAGCCTGAGCATGACGAGATACTCGTAAAATGTATGAAGGAACAAGGAATAAATATATGAAGGCTTTGGTAGTAGGCGCTCTCGGAGTAATGGGCGAGCATATTATAAGCAAGCTCAAAAATTCCTGCAACGAGCCGACGGCTCTTGTCGATATCAAATATAACGAGAACGCAAAAAACAATGAATATACAAAGATCGCTGATGTTAAAGAAAAATGCGATGTTATAATCGACTTTTCCTTCCACGGAGTTGTTGACGAGGTTCTTGATTATGCGGTAAAAACAAAAACACCGGCTATAATCGCAACAACGGGTCATACTGATGACGAGAAGGAATTGATAAAAAAAGCGTCTGAAAATGTAGGCATCTTCTATGCGGGCAATATGTCTGTCGGTATCGCAACTCTTTGCGACACTGTTAAAAAGGTCGTATCTGTATTTCCCGATGCAAATGTTGAAATTATCGAAACTCATCATATTCGTAAGCTTGACGCTCCCAGCGGCACTGCAAAAATGATCTTTGATGCCGTTAAGGAGGTACGCCCCAACGCTACCGCAATTTGCGGCAGAAACGGGCTCTGTAAGCGCGAAACTGACGAGATCGGAATAAACTCTATAAGAATAGGTAATATTGTCGGTATTCACGAGGTCAGAATTGGTACTCAGACTGAGCAAATAACCTTGAAGCACGAGGCTTACGACAGAGCTTTGTTTGCAGACGGTGCTGTGAAAGCGGCGGAATTTATGGTAGGTAAGGGCGCAGGTCTTTACACAATGAAAGAACTTTTAAAGGACTAAAAAAATGTTACATGAAAATCTCTCGGTAAATGAGAAAAACCATCTTTGCATAGCTGGTAGAGATACTGTTGAGCTCGCTCAAAAGTATTCGACACCTCTTATGGTTATCGATGAAGAAAGAATAAGAAGAAATGCAAGAATATACAAAGAGGCAATGAAAGAATATTTCGGAGACGGCTCGTATCCACTGTTTGCCTCTAAAGCGCTTTCCTGTAAATATGTATACAGAATAGCTAAGCAAGAAGATATCGGTATCGATATTGTCTCTTCAGGCGAGCTTTATACGGCACTTTGCGAGGGCTTTGATCTTTCGAAGGCTTATTTTCACGGAAATAATAAGACTGATTTTGATATAAATTACGGAATTGAAAACGGTATAGGTCATTTTGTTGTAGATAATATGAACGAGCTTGATGTGATCGATAGGATCGCGGGCGAAAAGGGAATTGTTCAAGGAATAATAATAAGACTTACTCCGGGCATAGATCCTCATACACACGCCGCAATATCTACAGGAAAGGTCGACAGCAAATTCGGTATAGCTATTGAAACAGGACAAGCAACCGAGGCCGTAAAATATACATTATCAAAGAAAAATGTCCGTCTTGACGGTTTTCATTGCCATATAGGCTCACAGATTTTTGATATAAAGCCGTTTTGCGATGCCGCAAGACTTATGATAAAATATATCGTAAAGCTGAAAAAAGAAATTGGCTTTGAAACCGAGATATTAAACCTCGGCGGCGGCTTTGGCGTAAGATATATTCAAAGTCAGCCTGAGCTTGATTATAAAGAGTTTATAAGACTTATTTCACAGTTTATAAATGAAGAGGTACGTGCTTCGGGAATAAAAAAACCGATAATACTCATGGAACCTGGCAGAAGCATGGTTGCGGATTCCTGCCTTACGCTTTATACAGTTGGAGGAACTAAGGAAATACACGGCTTTAAAAACTATGTTTCAGTTGACGGCGGTATGCCTGATAATCCGAGATATGCGCTTTACCAATCCGATTATACCGTATGCTTGGCATCAAGAATGAACGATCCTTGTGACTTCGAATGTACCGTTGCAGGCAGATGCTGCGAAAGTGGAGATTTGCTTCAGGAGAATGTAAAAATGCCGAAGCCGAAGAGAGGAGAGATCCTTTCCGTTTTGGTTACGGGAGCATACAATTATTCAATGGCAAGCAATTACAATAGAATACCGCGCCCCGCAGTCCTTGCAATAAATAAAAACGGAGAAGACTTTACTGTCATAAAACGTGAAAGCTTTGAAGATCTTGTTAAAAATGATCTTTGATAAAAAATTGATACTGAAATAAAAAACAAAAAATCGGAATTTAAATTCTGATTTTTTGTTTTTTAGAACGATTTTCAAAAACGCTGCAAATAGGCGTAAATAAAGGATTTTTAATAACTCTGAAAATACTATGTATATATTATCATATTTGCATATGCTCAAATATAACAATAAAAATCAAGAAAAAAGGCGGAAAATCCGCCCTTTCCATATTGTTAAATTCTGTCTTTTGTCTCTTTTACAATCTTAGCAACAAATTCCTCGGCTGTCATAGTCTCGGTTTGAGCAGTATCACGGTAACGGATAGAAACAGTATTTGTCTCAACCTCTTTTTGACCGATGATAACCATATAAGGAACTCTGTCAACAGTTTGAGCCTCTCTTATCATATATCCGATTTTTTCGTTTCTGTTGTCAAGCTCGCATCTGATGCCGGCTTCGCGAAGCATACCGTAAACCTTATCAGCCATTTCTGAACTCTTTTCGGAAACGAGAAGAACCTTAGCTTGAACAGGAGCAAGCCAAACAGGGAATTTACCTGCAAAATGCTCGGTAAGGATACCGATAAATCTCTCAATAGAACCGAAGCATACGCGGTGTATCATGATAGGACGCTGTTTTTCATTGTTTTCATCTGTATATTCAAGCTCAAAATTGATAGGCATCTGAAAATCAAGCTGGATAGTACCGCACTGCCACGTTCTTCCGAGTGAATCTTCAAGATGGAAGTCGATCTTAGGACCGTAGAAAGCACCGTCACCCTCGTTGATAATATAATCAAGACCAAGCTTTTCAAGAGCATTCTTAAGACCGTTTGTAGCAGCCTCCCAATCCTCGTCACTACCCATAGAGTCCTCAGGACGGGTAGAAAGCTCAATAAAGTACTTAAATCCGAATTTTGTGTATACCTCGTTAATAAGATGAACAACACCCATAATCTCGTCAGTTATCTGCTCACGGCGCATAAATATGTGAGCATCGTCCTGAGTGAAGCAACGAACTCTGAAAAGTCCGTGCAAAGCACCCTTAAGCTCGTGACGGTGAACTATTCCAAGCTCGCCTACACGCATAGGAAGCTCACGGTAAGAGTGAGGGCGAGAACGGTATACCATAACTCCGCCGGGACAGTTCATGGGCTTTACACAGTAAGTTTCATCATCTATGATCGTAGAATACATATTGTCCTTATAGTGATCCCAGTGACCGCTCGTTTCCCAAAGCTTTCTGTTCATGATGAGAGGAGTTTGAACCTCTACGTAGTTGTCTCTTGTATGGATCTGACGCCAATAATCTATAAGTGCGTTTTTAATAGCCATACCCTTTGGCAAGAAGAACGGAAATCCAGGACCCTCCTCGCACATCATGAAGAGGTTCATTTCCTTGCCGATCTTACGGTGATCGCGTCTTTCAGCCTCTTCCATAAGCTTCGTGTAAGCATCAAGCTCCTCTTGAGAAGAGAAAGCAACACCGTTTATACGGGTGAGCATTTTGTTGTTTTTGTCGTTTTTCCAATAAGCCCCCGATTGCTGAGTAACCTTGAAAGCCTTTAAAGCCTTTGTGTAGCAAAGGTGAGGACCAACGCACATATCTATATAATCACCTTGTTGATAGAAGCTGATAATAGCATCTTCTGCAAGATCTCCGATATGCTCAACCTTATATTTTTCGCCGCGGCTTTCCATAAGGGCAACTGCCTCCTCGCGCGGAAGAATGAAGGGTTTTATAGGCAAGTTTTCTTTGACTATTTTACGCATTTCCTTTTCGATAGCCAAAAGATCCTCATCTGTGAGCTTGCGATCTCCGAGATCTACGTCGTAAAAAAATCCCTTTTCGGTCGCAGGACCGTAAGCAAATATAGCCTCGGGATAAAGTCTTTTTATAGCTTGTGCCATGATATGTGCGGCAGAGTGGCGTATAACATGAAGCTCCTCTTCCTTGTCAACGCATTCACGCACAGTACCGTCATTCATTATTATCTTCATAAAAACCTCCTGTATTTTAACAATAGCTTTAAAAATAAAAAACCTTAACAATGCAAAAAGCAATGCTAAGGGTGCAAAAGCACGGTTCCACCTTAAATTTAACTCATTATCTTTAACGCAGAGAACGTCGAAAATTGTTACCTTTTCGAAACTCGGGAATGGTGTTCGCATCATACCGCATAAGGACTCGCACCATGCGTCCTCTCTCTGAAATACAATATTGATGTTACTGTTTCCGTCATAGTTTATGGGCATATTATAACATTATATAGCTGAAAAGTCAAGAAAAAACCAAAAAAATTATATTTCGCTTAGAGAAAAGTTATTTAAAAAGCTAAAGAATATTGACTTTTATACACAAAAATGATAAAATCAAATATGAACAAGGCTTTATTATAGCTAATATTGATACCTAATGGAATTCCAAACGGGATAGGAAAGGGGGAGCGTTATGTATAAAAAACATTTTTCTGTGATATTACTATCACATCTCATAGCTTTGATATCGCTTCTTTTTCCGATATTAAGAGTTGAGGAAATGAGAATAGGCTATGGAGGAAATATGCGTATAGAGTTTTTGTATACGAATATTTTCGGATATACATCGTATGACGTATATATTATGATATCTGTATTTATTATAGCATTGTCATTTTTAACGTTTGCGGCAATAATATTTGATATATTGGCAATGAATAAAAAAGAATATACGCTTATATATTCTAAGGTTTCGTTTTTTCTGACACTTTCAATAGCTATGATGGGCGCACTTGCGGCAGGTGCGGGCTCTTATATGTTTTCGTTAATTTGCGCAGTATCGTTTGTTATAAGCTCAGTTCTTCTTATAAGGGTAATCAAAAGAATAATGTAAAAAAATCGAGGTCATGCCTCGATTTTTTTGTTGTATTTCTGTATTAAAATTACATATGCCAAAACAGGTATCAGAACGATCGTATAATATAAAAATCCCGAAATACCGAAAAGCTCTATGGCAAGAACGAAAGCAGCGATCGGAGAACGCATAAATGTAGCAAAAACGCAAATAAGCGAAATGCAAACGGCGATTTCCAAGGAAATCGGGAAAAGACTCGCAAACGCAAAGCCAAACGAAGCACCAATTACCATAGACGGTATCATCTCACCTCCGCAATAGCCGCAAGCCATTGTAAGAATGGTAAAAAGCATTTTTAAAATAAAATCATAAACCTCAGCTTGGGATGCCATAGCATCAAAAATAAGCTCAAATCCCGTTCCATTATATCTTTGAGAGCCTATAAGCAATGTAAGAATAAGAACTATTGAGCCGCCGACAAAAATTCTGATATAAAAATTATTTATTTTTCTGTATGCCTTTTTTGTTAACTTTAAAAGCAGCTTGAAAATTATAGCAACCGCCATAGCGCATACGATAAGGAGCAAGCACAATAAAATACTTTTTACATCAAGACCCTCAAAGCTTATTTTTTCAAAGGATAATGGCTTGATTTGTAATAAAAGCCCTGTCAAAAATCCGAAAAGAGAAGAAACAGAAGCACATACAAGAGCAAGAAGCTTGTCTTTAATACACCGTTTCTTGTAAAGTATAGTAGTTTCAAGAGAAAAGATCACGGAGGCAAACGGAGTTACCAAAATTCCGCTGAAAGCCCCGCTCATACCGGCAATTGTATATAAAAATCTTTTTTCGGAATCTCGTTTAAAAACTCTTGAAAAATCAGATCCTATACTGCCGCCGATAGCAACGGCTGCACCCTCACGCCCTGCCGAGCCTCCAAAAAGATGTGTTAAAAATGAAGAAAAATATATAACCGGAGCTAACCAAAAGGAAACCTTTTCGCTTTTTTCAACGGCATGGTGAAATTTTTCCGTATTAAAATATTCTCCTATATGAGCTCTTTTAAAAACTAAAGCTATTAACAGTCCGCCGATAGGAAGAAACCATATGAGCCAAGGAAGAGAAGCTCTTATATTTGCCGCAAGGTCCAGCAAATAATGAAAAATAGCTCCGAAAAATCCTGTGCATATGCCTATAATGGCACAGACCAAGGCGGAGATTAAAAAATTCTTTAATATTTCTTTGTTTGATGCTTGGGGGTCGTTCATTTTTGCCTCTTTGGGAAGTTTTTTATTAATTTTATCACAATCCATAAACCGTGTCAATCATATTTAAGATACTTGTAAGGTTAAATTTATAAAATTTAAAATTAGGACATTTTTAAAAAATAAGTCGACAGCCCTCTGTGAAAAATCACAAAGGGCTGAGCTTTTATATTTCCCAGCTTCCAAGCCAATTGGAGAAGAATGACCATAGGGCATCAGTCCTCGTTTGGAAGCTTTTTTGGTTGTTTAGCTTGTATTGCTTTCTTCCGTCGTTGAATTTTCCGGAATACTCGTCTGTTATAGAATAATTTCCTGCATTAAACTCTGAAAGCGCCTCGTTTGCAAGAGCCTTTGCGTCCTCTATATTTGCAATAAGATCAGTAAATGCAGTCTCGTCAACAGTTTTTACCGTTGCAATAATATCGTCAAAATATTTGTCGCCCTTATCGTACGCATAAGCAAACTGAGCTGTATAATCCTCGCTGTGTAAGAAGTTCATAACATCGGCAGCATGAATATAATCCTTACCGCTGCTCCAGTCAACAGAATAAGTTGCCCACAGACAAAGGAAGTTTACGTAATCATACATAGCATATATATCCGAGATAACATCGGTGGATGCGAGCGATTGCCAAAGCTTCGAGCTCTCATCCATATCAGAGGTGTCAAGTATTTCGTATGTAGCATCTGCAATTCTGAATGAATATTTATAACCGTAATAATCACTGTAATTACCTATCTGCAATGTTCCTGTTACCTTTATGGCTCTGTCGGTAAATTCAAATTCATCACCGCTTTTTGCGTAAACGGCTATCGTATTTGAGAGCTGATTGTCGGAGTTGGGAATACAGAATGGACAGCTTTGATACGGCATATTCATAAGATACATAAACGAACCGTCAACAGGAGATAGCGTGGACATATATCCTATGATCGATACCTGAGTGTTGTTAAGCTCCGTCAAATTCGATATGTTAGCTGTCTGAGCAAAGCTCAAAAGCTGAGACGGACCCTTGTCCTTGCACGAAACGGTAGCAGGGAGGAAAAATACTAAGCATAAAATAAGTGCTGAAATTTTCTTTATCATTCTTCTATACCATCCTTTTTAGACATACTGAAGGTACATATCACGGTCGGAATTATGCTAATGATAAATACTGCCGCCATGATGACCCATTCAAAGGTATAAACAACTCCGGCATTAAGAACTATTCCCATGCTTGAAATATATTCCTTCATAGCTATAAGACAGATACGCGACACTCCAAAGGCGAGCACCGTTGAGATGAAGCCGACTATCGAATTCTGTATTATATAAAGTAAATTTATCTTCCTCATGCCAACTCCTATAAGACGCATAAGAGCAATCTCCTTTTTGGAATCGTACATATTGAGAAGAGTAATTATAGAAATAATAAATATGTTCATTAAAAGGATAATAACGCAAAGAATAAGAACTATATGTGAGCTCATATCCACATTTTCAAGAATGTCACGCATAACTTCGCTTGTGCTTATTGCGGAAAGGCTTATTTCATCGCCGTCCTCGTTTATATAGTCAGCGTTTTGATATTTGTTTTGAATATAGGTGAATTTGCCCATGTTCGAAAGATTTACAAGAACAGCGCATATTTCACCGTGCTCATGCTCGTGCTCATCCTCCTCTGAATGTTCTTCGTCAGAGTTAGAGTGAGTGTGCCAAACAGTTTCCACAGGGGTAAATATAACATTATCGTAATTTGTATTTGTTTTGTCAAGAATTCCAACAACGGTAAGAGAAGATGAATCGCCGTGTGAATGTCCCCCCTCGCCTATGCCATGAGAGGTTACAAGCTTATCTCCTATGCTGATGCCGTATTTTTCAGCAACCTCAGCTCCAACAACAGCCTCAAATGCAACACCGTTTTCAAACATTCTGCCTTCGTCAACACTCTTATCGTTCAAAAACTCATTTGTAGTTCCGACTATTTTCGCCGAGTTATAAGAATCTCCCATGGTGAAGGGAATTGCAACGGCTACATCAGGATCGTTTTTTATGTCTTCATAGACTTCGTAAGGAATAGTTCCGACGGGCTTGTCTGTAAAGAACATTGTATTCATAGCAAGCTGAGTAGAGCTGCCGGCAGGACCTATTATCATAGTGTATTTTGCAGTAGTGGTTTTGAGACCGTCATCTACCTGCTGAGAAATATTATAAGCCAATATAGCGACCGATGCGGATATTACGACAGAAAGTACGATAAGAATAATCTTAACCTTTTTGATCATCATATTTTTAAGGGCAAATTTAAACATCTCTTCGACCTCCCGTAACCTCGTTCATATCGATAGTGTAATCGAAATATTTTGCGAGTCTTTCATCGTGAGTTACCGCAATAAGAGTTTTTCCTCTCGATATTTCTGTAAGCTCCTTTATTACAGCTTCACCTATTGCAAAATTAAGATTGCCGGTAGGCTCGTCAGCGAGAATGATCTCGGGCTTTTTAACTATAGCTCTTGCAATGGCAACCCTTTGCTTTTCACCGCCGGAAAGGTGCTTTATTTTTTTATTTTTCTTTGAGAGAATACCAAGCTTTTCAAGAATTTCATCCATAGCCGAGGTATCTACATTTTCAAGCTTTAAAATGTTTATATTATCAGCAACTGTCATTTCGGGAATGAGCTTGAAATCCTGAAATATGTATCCGATCTTCTTTATTCTGAAAAGATCCTTTTCTTTTTGAGATTTTTTTGTGATATCCTCACCGTTTATCTCAATGCTTCCGCTCTCTGGTGAGAGTATTCCCGCTATCATATTAAGAAGCGTCGATTTCCCACAGCCCGAAGCTCCGAGAAGCATATACGTCTTACCGTCCTCAAATGTAATATCATTATAGTCAATGGCGGTTTCATTTTTGAAATGCTTTGATACATTTTTTACATTAATCATATATAAACCTCCTTCATATTCCCGCTAACATAAGGAAAAATCCAAACAGAGCAGAGATAAGATAAAGTATCACGGTAATACGGATATTTTCCTTCAAGCATTTATTTGTTTTAAACAGCACCGCAAGACCTACGCCTGCACCTGAGCAAAGCCCTGCGATTGCAGAACCGAATGATAGAGAGCCCGCAACGTAAAGCTCAGTTATTGCAACCGATATAGCACAGTTTGGAATGAGCCCTAATAATGCCGTAATAAACGGCTGAGAATAGCTTCCGCTAAGCAGGATATTGTTAAGAGTTTCGCTCGGTACAAAGATCAAAACAGCCTCAAGTATTAAATTAACGATCAAAATAAACAGTGCAATTTTAGCTGTATGCTTGATAGCAGGCTTGAAAATCCCGCTTTCCTCCTCGCATCCGCAATCCTCACACATTTCAATCGGCGTTTTTTTGATTTTTATAAGCTTGTAGCTGAAATCTATAGCAACACCGGCAAAAATGGCTATAATAAGCTTACAGAGGATGAATTTCCAAATTGATGAATGCATATCGGGGGAGCTGAGTAAGATCGGAATAGCCTCATCTGAGGTTGCTAAAAATACGGCAAGAAGCGTTCCTTCGGTTATCATTCCCGCAGTATATAAATTAGAAGCGGTAGCCGAAAATCCACATTGAGGTATACAACCGAGAGGAGCGCCGATAAAAGGACCTAAACGGCTGTATTTTTTCAAAGAGCTTTCCATTTTCGACGAAGCCTTGTGCTCGATGAATTCCATAAGCAAGTATGCTATAAAAAGAAACGGAATAGCTATCAGCGTATCCTTGAGTGCATGAAAAAGAGCGTGAAGTATATCATGCCACGGATTTTCAATGTGTATAAAAAGAAGATCGTTCATCGGTATTCCTTTCAAATGTATAATCATTCTCAAATTCAATATCAAATTGAGAATTATTCTCAAATTACAAGGTAATTATATATCAACAACGACCTTTTGTCAATACCTTTAATAAAAAAATCGAAATTTTACAAAAAGTATTGAAAAATCGGAATAAATGTGCTAATATATGCTGTATAAAGGATTTTACAGAGTAAATGTATGTGCGTTAAGTGTCATAAGGACGGGGAGTTGCCTTTTGAACGAAGACTTAGGTTGCGGTACATACGTTGCATCCCGCTGGACTCATCTCCAAAATGGTTGCTGAAAATCTGTATATCATTTTAGGAGGTGTTTTTTTATGAGAAAAAATTCAAAAAGCTCTTTCAAGGACAGCTTTTCTGTCTTTGGAAATTTAAAGGTTCTGATCTGCACTGCGCTCATGGCAGCATTGAGCATAATTTGCGGAAAATTTTTAGCTATTCCGGGCGGGAATATTTTAAGATTCAGCTTCGAGAACACACCGATACTTTTTTCATCGATGGCATTTGGACCTATCGTTGGTGCTGTGTGCGGTGTGTGCGCGGATCTTATAGGATGTCTTATAGTCGGATATGAGATAAATCCAATAGTCACGCTTGGCGCTGCCGCAATAGGACTTTTTGGCGGAGTAGTGTACAAGCTCACCGAAAAGCTTCCGGGATTTGTGAGAATAATTCTTTCGATCATTATAGCTCATCTTATAGGCTCTGTTGTTATAAAGACGTTCGGACTTGCAAAGTTTTATAGCATTAATTTTGGTATTCTCATGCTTTGGCGACTTTTGAATTATGTGATAATAGCTGCGCTTGAGATAATCATACTTTGCTATTTGTTCAAAAATAAAACGATCGTAGATCAAATAAGAGCAATAACATCAGGAAAGAGCAGTGTGACTGTCAATACTGTTAAAGATCTAAGAAACGAAAATACAAAAGAAATGACCTATAATGAAGCGCTTGATTATATTCATAAAATAAATTGGTGCTTTTGTAAGCCCGGACTTGAAAGAATAACAGAGCTTTGCAAAAAGCTCGGAGATCCTCAGGATAAACTGAAATTCATTCATGTAGCCGGAACTAACGGCAAAGGCTCGTTTTGCGCCATGATATCATCTGTTCTCAAGGCTAACGGATATAAGGTCGGAACATATACATCACCTTATGTCAAGGTCTTTAATGAGAGAATGGCTATAAACGGACAAATGATAAGTAATGAAGAGCTTGCGAAAATAACTGAATATGTAAAGCCGTTTGCAGATGAGATGTCGGATAAGCCAACAGAGTTTGAGCTCATCACTGCAATCGCTTTTGAATATTTTGCAAGGAACAATTGCGAATACGTGGTGCTTGAATGTGGACTCGGCGGACGCCTTGATTCAACGAATGTAATAAAAACTCCTATCCTCAGCGTTATAACCGGCATATCCCTTGATCATATCTCTATACTTGGAGATACTATTGAAAAAATAGCTTTTGAAAAGGCGGGAATTATAAAAAAGGGAGTGCCGTGCCTTTGGTGCGGTGAGAATGAAAAAGCCGAGGATGTAATAAAAAAAGTAGCAAACGAGCTTGAAGCGCCTTTTTATAACGTACCTCACCGCGACACCAAGATCACCTATATGCAAATCGACGGAACAAAGTTCAATTTTGGCGAATACAAAGATGTTAAAATAAATCTTTTGGGCGAATATCAGCCGTTCAATGCTACAAATGTACTTTGTGCGATTGATATTTTGAAGGAAAACGGAATAAAAATAAATGAAGAGAGTGTTTTAAGCGGTCTTTTGAATGTTGTTTGGCATGCAAGATTTGAAATTCTTTCTGATGATCCGCTTGTTATAGCTGACGGCGGGCATAATATAGAAGGAGTTACAAGCGCTGTAAACAGTATCAAGAGATATTTTCCGAACGAAAAGCTAAATATCGTAAGCGGAGTTATGGCAGATAAGGATTATGATCATATATCTGATATAATAGGAAGCATTGCTTCACACGTATTTTGTGTTACTCCGAATAATTCCCGCGCGCTATTGGCAGAGGAATATTCAAAAGTATATAATAAAAAAGGAATACCCTCATCCGCTTACGCAAAAGTAGATGATGCTCTTAGGGCGGCTATTCAAAATGCAAAAGAAAACGAAAAAAAGATCATCTGCATCGGATCACTTTATATGTATTCTGAAATATGTAATTTCTTTGAAAATAATGTGAAAAAATCCTAAAAAATAATATAAAAGCAATTTAAGGTTGACAAAATAGTTCAAATTTGGTACAATATTTATATACGACAAATTTCGTACTTGGAAAAAATCGTCATTTAATACAAAAAATGTGAAGAGAGAACTTTAAATGAATACATCAAAATCACCTAAGTTTCAAAGATTAAAGATATTTTTCTCAAACATAAAAAGAGAATTTATCAAAAACAAAAACATCGTGGGTCAGCTTGTTAAGCGTAATGTAAAGGTGCAATACCGTAATTCCGCTATCGGAATTTTGTGGACTGTGCTTAATCCGCTTCTAAATATGCTCGTTATGTATCTCGTTTTTGGTACGATATTTGGATATAGCAGTGATAAGACGTATGTTTTGTATCTGCTTTGCGGCAATATAATCTTCAATACAATGAGAGGTGCAACGACACAGTCAATGACCTCGCTTGTAAATAACCGAGGACTTCTTACAAAAAATAAGATTGCATTTCAAGTCTTTCCTCTTTCGTGCAATATAAGCGCAATAGTAAATCTCGCATTCTCGTATATAGCTCTTTTGATAGTTATGATGGTAGTTGATACATCTTGTCCGTTTATGCACGTATTCAGCTTGAATATGTTTAAAGCAATTCTTATGATACCGGCATTTTTCCTGTTTATATACGGAGTTTCGCTGGTGCTTGCGGCAGCATATGTATATTTCAGAGATATTCTTCATTATTATAATATTTTTTTAACGCTTTGGATGTATATGACTCCTATATTCTATAAAACGAACACCATTTCAGGAAATTTTGGAAAGTTCTTTGTGATGATTTTAAAATGCAATCCAATGGTACACTTTGTGGAATATTTCAGAGCAGTAACCTACAGAATGATAGCCGAGACATCTATAACAGATACAAGCGCCGAAGCGGTAAAGCAGGTAGCGGCAATAAAGGACAGCGTGATAATTGATACAAACTTGCTTACATTATACGGATGGGGAATAGCATTTTTTGTTGCCGGATTACTCATATTCTCAGCATCGAAGCGTAACTTTATGTATAAGATATAAGCACTAAAGAGGTTCATATGAAGAAAAATAAAAAGGAAGAGGCTGTAATGAGTCATGCTCCCGTTGAAACACAAGAGGAATTGCCGATAATAGAATTTTCTGATGTAGAAATGGAATTTTATATGGGCACAGAAAAGATCGACGGTCTTAAGGAATTTTTTATAAAATTCATAAAGGGTAAAATAGACAGAACAAAAAAGAAGGTTCTTGACGGTATATCTTTTAACGTAAAAAAGGGAGAATCCGTTGCTATAATCGGACATAACGGAGCAGGAAAAAGTACCACTCTTAAAATAATAACCGGAATTTTAAAGCCCACGAAGGGAAGCGTTAAGGTGCGCGGAAATGTTGCACCGCTTCTTAATCTCGGTGCAGGCTTTGATTTTGAAGCTACGGCAAAGGAAAATATCTACTTAAACGGTGCTATTTTGGGACATTCTAAAAAAGAGCTTGAAAAGAAATATAACGATATAGTAGAATTTTCAGAGCTTCATGATTATATGAACGTTCCTCTTAAAAACTTTTCATCCGGTATGGTTGCGAGACTTGGCTTTGCAATTGCTATAGACGTCGATCCCGATATCCTTCTTATAGATGAGGTATTGGCGGTGGGAGATGAAAACTTCCGCCAAAAATGTGCAAAAAAAATAAGTGAGCTTAAAGAAAAAGGAGCTACATTTATTGTAGTATCACATTCAATGGGACAAATAAAGCAGCTTTGCCAAAGAGCTATTTGGATAGAAAATTCAAAGCTCGTTGCGGACGGACCTGTTGACGAGATCTGTGCGAAATACGAAGAATATTGCAGAAACAATAAGCACTAACGTCAGTTGGTGCTTTTTGCAAAAAGGGAGGTAGTATTATGAATGATGGCAGAATAGTGTCAAGATATATCGGCGCATTTACTGATTTTCTTATAAATATTTCGGTCATTCTCGTCGCTTTCAAAATAGCCTATGAAAATAGCTTTATAGTTATGACCGAGAATTCGGTTATTGTTGGGGCACTTATTGTATTTTTGGCAAGCTTTATTTACTTCCTTTCGGATATGTATTCGCTAAAACGGCATGAAAGGCTTATAAATATTCTTGTCAAGGCATTTATAGCTCAGCTATTTGTTCTCATGTTTTCCATGGTTGCAGTTGCTCTATTTACTTCAAGAGTAGCATCAAATTATGTATTTACCATAATTCTTTGCGGGATTTCTTACGCATGTATTGCCGTAAAAAAGATAATAGTTACAAAGATACTTCATAAAATACGTATCAATAAAAAAAATCAAAAAAATATTATTATCGTAGGTAACAGCAACGGTGCTATTGAATATGTAAGACAGATAAATGACAATGCTCATTTTGGATATAATATTATAGGCTGTGTCTGCGACTCGGAAAATCCTAAGCTAAAAAAGATCGGTACAGTATCGGAGCTTGATATGATCTTGAAGGTATATAAGCCTCATGAGGTTGTTTTGGCTTTGCACGCACATGAGGATCAAAAGACTCTTGAAATACTCTCTGTATGCGACCGAAACGGCATAAGAACATCAATAGTTCCCGTTGAATATAAATATTTCAAGTCAAAGAGTCAGATAGATATGGTGGGAAATATTCCTGTCATAAATACACGTTCAATCCCTCTTGATAATATGGCAAATGCAGCACTTAAGCGTATGATGGATATAATAATATCACTTATAATGATATTGCTGACTTTACCGATAATGATAATCGCATTTATCGGTGTTAAGATATCTTCAAAGGGCCCCGCTATCTTTAAACAAAAAAGAGTTGGTAAGAATAATAAGGAATTTATGATGTATAAATTCCGTTCAATGAGGGTAAACGAGCAAGAAGATACTGGATGGACAACGCATGATGATCCAAGAAAAACAAAATTCGGAACTTTCATGAGAAAAACGGGAATAGATGAGCTGCCTCAGTTTTTTAATGTTTTGTTAGGCTCTATGTCTATCGTTGGACCTCGCCCTGAGCTTCCTGTGCATGTTGAAAAATACAGGAAAGAGATACCTCTTTATATGGTAAAGCATCAGGTGAAGCCGGGAATTACCGGCCTTGCTCAAATATACGGCTACAGAGGTGATACATCCATAGAAAAGAGGATAGATCTCGACATAAAATATATTGAGGAGTGGACACTTTTTAATGATATTAAAATTTTAATTGCAACACCGTTTAAAATGTTTAACCGAAACGAGAAATATATAAAATAAAATTATGAAGATACTTATCGTGGCATCTAATATGGTGCATATAAAAAATTTTCATATGCCTTATGTAAATGCGCTTCGTGAAAACGGACATGAGGTATATATTATGGCGTCAGGTGATGGAGCGGATTTTAATGTTCCGTTTAAAAAGAGATCGCTTTCGTTTAAGAATTTATTTTTGGTATCTAAAATAAAAAAGATATTGAAAAGCCAACGCTTCGATGCAGTCCTTTTGCACACCACTCTCGCTTCATTTTGGACGAGAATGGCGATAAAACGGTTAAAGGATCGTCCGTATGTTATAAATACGGTTCATGGATATCTTTTTAATGAGCATACCTCATTTTTGAAAACAAAAGCTTATCTTTTCTGCGAAAAGCTCGTAAGAAATGTAACCGATAATATCGTCGTTATGAATAGCGAGGATATGACAGTTGCAATAAAGCATAAGCTGAGCATAGGCGAGGTTTTTGAAATAGACGGTATGGGCGTGAATTTTTCAAGAATACAACCTGTAGATAAACCGGAAAATAGCGAAAATGAACTTATAAATCTTGTTTTTGTAGGCGAAATAAGCAAAAGAAAAAATCAAATTTTTTTGGTAAGGGCTCTTAAAAAGCTACCTGATTATTCGCTCACTCTTGTGGGTGACGGAGATGAGAGTAATACGATAAGAAAAGAGGCTCGCAGGCTTGGGGTTGAGTCAAGGCTTAAAATAACCGGCTTTACCAAGAATGTAAGTAAATATTTGTCCGAGGCAGATATCTATGTTTCAGCATCTCAAATAGAGGGTCTTCCGTTTAATGTAATGGAGGCAATGTATGCCCGCTTGCCGATAGTTGCGAGTGATGTAAAAGGAAACAGAGATCTTTTAAATCAAAAAAATTTATATACTTATAATGATGAAGAAGAGTATGTTGATCTTGTAAGATCTACACCAACGGTACGAGTAAATTATGATATGGAAAAATATACCCTTGAAAAGGTAGTGCCTGCGAATACAAAAATGTATTTATCACTGATAAATAAAAAGCGGAGAGCTGATTAAACAACTTTCCGCTTTAGTTTTTATATAAGCTCTGCGTATATGTACTTTCCGTCGTGTGATAACGGCATTATATATTTTAATTCGCCGCCGAGCTTTCTTGTATACGGCACTTTGACTTCTATAAAATTAGATGTGTGTCCGCAAGCATATTCGCCGTCGAAGCTCTCAAAAAGAACCTCGATCCGTTCTCCTTTTGAAACAATACCGTCAAGGATCGCTTTTTTTGTTTCTTTTTCAACTTGTTCAAGACGTAGCAAGCGCTCCTTTTTCACACACTCCTCGACTTGGTTTGGCATGTTAGCGGCTTCCGTACCCTCACGCTTTGAATACGGGAAAATATGAAGATGTAAAAATCCTTGCTCCTTGAAAAATTCAAGCGTTTCTTTAAAATCTTCTTCAGTCTCACCGGGAAAGCCTGTGATAACATCGGCTGAAAACATTACATCCTTTATACATTCCCTTAGATAATTGAGATTTTTTCTCGCCATATCCGTATTGTATTTTCGGCGCATAAGATTTAAAATCCTTGTGCATCCGGTTTGCATAGAGATGTGAAAATGCGGCATAACCTTGTCAAGCGTCTTTATTTTATCTGTAAAATCCTTTGTTATGGATGCAGGATCTAAAGATCCGAGACGTATCCTTTTAAGACCTTCAATCTCGTTGATCTCGCAAAGCAGATCAGCAAGAGAATATTCGTTTTCAAAATCCTTACCGTATGCCGCCGTTTCAATACCTGTAAGAACGACCTCGCAGCAGCCCTCGGAAACTATATTTTTCACTTCCTTTATCACGTTTTCCTTCGGATTTGAACGAACATTTCCACGAGCACGGGGAATTATGCAATAAGCACATTTGGAGTCGCAGCCGTCCTCTATTTTTATAAAAGCACGAGTTCTCGTGAGAGGAGCACCAACGATCATCGTATCAAACGAGGAGTGAAATATATCAGGCAAAAAAAGTTCTTTTTGAGTCTTTGATTTGAAAAGCTCAAGAGCTTTTTTCGGTATCATAGATTTTGCATTGTTTCCGCAAACAAAATCTACCCCCTCCATACTTAGAGCTTCTTTAGGATTTATTTGAGCAAAACAGCCTGTAACAATGATAACGGCATTTGGATTTTTAGCGACACATCTTCGAATAAGCTGCTTTGATTTTCTGTCACTTTCCGCCGTTACGGAGCAGGTATTTATTATGTATATATCACATTTTTCAGAAGATGCTTTTATTTCGACTCCAAGCTTAGCGAGCTCTTGCATCATAGCGTCACTCTCATACTGATTTACACGACATCCGAGAGTAATAAGAGCTGCTGAAATTTTTTTATCCATAAATTCCTCCTTAAGCCCCATAAAGCATTATTGTTTTATAATTTTAGCATATTTTTTTATATATGTAAACTAAAATTAAAAAATATTTTTTAAATACTCTTGAAAAAACACCGTAGAATAATTATAATATTTATAGTAATTTTTAAAGGAGGATCGCTTCTGTGAGAGAATTTATTATAAACTCAAACGACGCCGGACAAAGACTTGATAAATTTGTGCAAAAGACCGTTAAGGGCATACCGATCTCTCTTATGTATAAAGCAATCCGATTGAAAAAAATCAAGGTAAACCGCAAAAGAGCAGAGCAAAAGCAAATGCTTAATACCGGAGATACCGTTCAAATGTTTTTAAGCGAAGATCTTTTTTCTTCCGAGATCACTGATAACGAGCTTTATTCCATAAAGCCGAATTTAAATATTGTTTATGAAGATGAAAATATAATTTTGTGCGATAAAGCCCCCGGTATATTGGTTCATAGCGGGGAGGGTGACGGAAAAACAAGCGGAGACGGTAACGCAAACGACAGAAATACGCTCGTATATCATATACAGGCGTATCTTGCTCAAAAGGGCGAATATGATCCTATGAAAGAAAATTCATTTGCCCCCGCCCTGTGTAACAGAATTGACCGAAATACAGGCGGACTTGTGATAGCTGCCAAAAACGCTATTGCGCTTAGAGATGTAAATGAGAGAATAAGAGAAAATAAAATATCAAAATATTATTTGTGTGCCGTAAACGGAAAATTACCGAAGGAACACGACACTCTTCGAGACTATCTTATAAAAGATCCTAAAAATAATAAAGTAAGAGTTTTGAAAAACAAAGCAATCGGCGCAAAAGAGATAATTACCGAATACAGGGTCAAGGATTATTCAAAAACGAAGGACATATCCTTGGTTGAAATAAGGCTGATAACAGGAAGAACGCATCAAATAAGAGCGCATATGGCATCCGTCGGCAATCCGCTCCTTGGTGACGGAAAGTACGGAAATATCGCCAATGATAGAAAAAAGGGATATAAGCATCAGTCATTGTATGCGTATAAGCTCGTATTTGAGGAGCACGATGACAGCCTGCGATATTTAAACGGTCGCAAAATAGAAGTGGAAGTGTCAAATATCTACTTCTTGAGGGAATTTGAAAAAAATTAAAAAATTCGCACATAAACTGTCAGAAATATTTTCAAAAGTGTTGACAAGTGCGTATTTTTGATATATAATTATTGTATAAATGATAAATTATTTTTTATAGCAAAGGAGATATCATGAGCAAAAATGTTGACACAAAACCACGTGCATCTCTTTCTGCCACCACGGCAAAAAAGAACTCAGTGGGTAAGATCGTAGTCGTAGTGCTTCTTGCTTTGGTTGCTATAGCATCACTTGTAATGCTTGTTTTGAAGTACCAAACAGATAGCTTGTATGACACAATTTCAAAAGGAATAGAATTTGATCCCGATAACATAGCCATTATAGAAAATAAGGAAGTTGTTCAATCGGTTATTTCAAAGGATAAATATTATACACAGGCTGAGACTAACGAGGCGTATAAATCGGATATAGCCAAAGTTAAAGATAATTATATCTCAAATAGTACAAAGGCTACCGAAAAGGAAGATATCTTTACATATGTTTTGTATGGCTTGGATGCGTATGAAAACGGTCAGGCTGATATAATCACTCTTGTAAGCGTAAACAAGAAAACAAAACAGATTCACTATGTATCAATCGCCCCCAATTCGCTCGTGTTTATTCCGGAGGTTGCAGACGGTGGAATAGTAGGTCCGCTTTATCATGCATATGATTTCGGCGGCGGAAATCTTCTTGTAAAGACAATCTCTCAAAACTTTGGTATATATATTCACGGATATGCTGAATTGAACATGGAGGGCGCTGAGAAGGTTATTGGCGAGCTCGGTTCTGTTAAGGTTTCAATGACTGCTGATGAAATTGCTCAATTTAATAAAGCGGTTGAATCCTACGATAACAGATTTGATATCGAGGTTAACCCCATCGATTCAAAGGTAGCAGGTGAGTATGAGCTTGATGTTCAACAGGTTATGGCATACATCCGTGGTGTTAACTCTGAAAGACAAACGGCAGTGTTTACTATTATGAAGGCTGCTGCTAAACAAGCAATGAATGACGGATTTGGCGATTTTAAAGACTTTATAACTAACATTCTCGGTGACGGCGTTACTGTAGCAATGGATAAAGACGATTTCGATGTTCTCGTTCAATCTGCTATGTTCTCGCTTAATGATTATCTTGAAAACGGTTTCGAAACATACATTTTCGGTACTGATACGAAAGAATCTAAGTCTCTCGGCGGTGTTTCATACACTATGTATGATTACGAGGACGCACTTCATTCACTCACAAAAGAAATTTATTGATAATGCAAAACGGCAGATCCTCTGCCGTTTTCTTATGGAAGAATTGTCACCTTGAATATCTTTAAAAAGTGACAATATACTGATATGAATATAAAAGAAAATGTTTTTAAAATACTTTTCGATAATATTGGAAAAAGCGTATCGGGAGAAGATATAGCAGAGAAGCTGCATATAAGTCGAAATAGCGTTTGGAAGGCTGTAAAGGCATTAAAAAATGACGGAATAGAAATATTTTCACAAACGAATAAAGGATATACCATGTCTTCGGAAAATGATTTTTTTACGTCTGATACCATAAAAAAATATTTAAAAAGAGAACACGATATAATAATCATAGATGAAGAAACCTCATCAAATACGGTAGCTAAAAAGTATGCTTCGGAAAAGATGTCTAAGGAAGGCACTGTAGTTATAGTGAAAAGACAAACGCTTGGAAGAGGCAGAATGGGCAGAACCTTTTTTTCAAACGAGGAAAACGGTCTTTATATGAGCATCATTTTGCGTCCGAAGATATCTGCAACGGAAAGCGTTGATATAACGGTAATTGGAGCATTGGCTGTCGCTCAGGCAATCGAAGAAACATCCTCAAGAATATGCGAAATAAAATGGGTAAACGACATTTTCATTGAAGAAAAAAAAGCGTGCGGAATACTTACCGAAGCATCTTTTGATTTTGAAAGTGATTCTTTGGAATATGCTATACTTGGCGTCGGTATAAACGTAACTCCGCCGAAGAACGGTTTTAACGAGAAAATAAGGGATATAGCAGGCGCAATATATAATGAAAAAGCTCCATACGGGTATAAGGCTAAGCTTTGTGCTGAGGTCATAAATAAATTTTTTGATCACTATCTTAAATCAAACAAAAACGAATATATTTCCCTTTATCGATCAAAGTCCAATATAATAGGTAAAAACGTTGATGTTTATCGGGGAAATTATATGTTTTTCGGAAAATGTATCGATATTGATGAAAACGCAAACCTTGTTATTGATACGGAAAAAGGAATATTGAAATTCAATTCCGGAGAAGCGCGAGTAAGAAAAAATGAGCGGTAATCATTCCTCAAAAATAAAAAAGCTTGCAACAATAGGAATGCTTGTTGCTCTTATATCAGTCATATCACAACTCTCAATTCCCATGCCGGGTATGGTTCCGCTCACGTTGCAAATTTTTGCAATAGCGTTTGTGGGATATTTTTTAGGATGTAAGTATGCAACCGTGACAGTTTGCACATATATTCTTATCGGAGCTATAGGCGTTCCCGTTTTTGCATCGTTTAAAGGCGGAATAGCGGCACTTTTCGGCTACACAGGTGGTTTCATATGGGGGTTTTTAATTGTTGCTATAATGTGCGGCATTTTTGCTGACAGAGCAAAATTAGCAATTTCACTTGGTATCATATCCGTGTTAATTGCGCATTTAATTGGAGTTAGTCAGTATATGATAGTTGCAAGAGTAGATTTTTTTAAGGGCTTTTTACTCGTTTCCTGCCCATATATCTTAAAGGATATAATTTTAATTCCCATAGCATTTTCCGTAGCAAAAAAATTAAAGAAACATATACGATTATAAAATAAACCGCACAAGAAATCCTTGTGCGGTTTATTTTAGTGACACGATGAGGTGTAAAATTTTTTAATATCCATCTCGAAAATTCCGTCTTTGTTCGGTCTGTATCCCGATCTTTTAACAAGCTCCTCATAAGAACTGTCAGGCTCAAAATAGGAGCTGTCAATGCCGCATCTGAACATAAAATTCATAGCAGTACGCAGCATTATTATCATAGCCTCCCAATCTTCAACATCGGGAGCATATTTAAGAGCTTCTATTATTCCAATTCCATTATCGAACCTGAATTGACAAACACCTATAAATTTACCGTCGTCGGCGCGGTAAGCAAACGAGTTTACATTATATGTAGCAGAGCAGAGAGAGCAGAGCTCCTCTTGCTCGTTTTTTGATTGAATAGGTTTTACAGTAAGCATATCACACCTCAAATATTTCCCGTATTTCCGTAAAGATAATCAACCTCAGCACTTGTAAGCTCACGCCATTTGCCTCTCTCAAGATCACCGAGCTTTAATTTTCCTATGGATATTCTTGTTAGACGCATAACGGTAAGTGAGCACTTTTCACACATTTTTCGTATCTGTCTGTTTCGTCCTTCATTAAGTGTAAAAAGAGTATTCGTAGAGCCCTCTTTTTTGGAAATTATCTTTACCCTTGCAGGCTTTATTTTGTATCCGTCTATCTCCATAGGAGAATTTAACGCATAAAGATCTTCGTTCGAAAGATCTCCCTTGATAATAACGCTGTACGTTTTCGGGATATGATATTTCGGATGGGTAAGACGGTTTGTGAGCTCTCCGTCGTTTGTAAGAATAATAAGCCCTTCCGAATACATATCAAGCCTTCCGACGGGATAAAGACGCTCTCCAATATCGGAAACCAAGTCCAAAACGGTCTTTCTTCCTTTTTCGTCCGACGAAGTGGAAACATATCCAAGTGGCTTGTTAAGCATTATATATTTCTTTTTTTCAGATGAATTTTTGATTATTTTACCGTTAAATTCAACAGTATCGTTATTAGGATCTACCTTGTCACCAAGCTTGGCAACATTGCCGTTTATTTTTACATTTCCCGCTTCAATAACCTTTTCGGCACTCCTTCGGGACATTATTTTATTATCTGTGAAAAACTTTTGAAGTCTGATCTTTTCCATTTCTTAACCGAATATTCTTTCAAAAATAGATTTTTTATATTTTATACCGCTTACGTTTTCCGAAGCATAAATAGGCAGAGAAGCGATCTCTTCATTTCCTAAATAATAAACGATTCTTCCTACATGATCGTTTTTCTTAACGGGTGCAAATAAAAACTGATCCGCCTCCAAAACTGCGCGAATATCGTTTTTTAACCCCTTTTTGAGTGTTACCGAAAGATCATCTCTGTTAGTACATAAAACGCTTGCTTTCGAGCCGTTTACGCAGCTCAAAGATATAGAATAATCACCTTTGCTTGCCAAATTTATAGATTCATATTGCTCAAAACCGTAATTTAACATTTTTTTATGATCATTCCAATCGTTTGGAGCGTTTAAAGTTACACATACTAATTCAACACCGTCAACATTGGCACAAGAAACAAGACAACGCCCGCTTTTTTTAGTAAATCCGGTTTTTATCCCAATAGCTCCGTCATATGAACGAAGAAGCTTATTGTGATTTACAAGCAATCTCGTTGATGAATCATCAAGCGGAATATTTTTGGTTTTCGTTGAAACTATCTCCCTGAAAACAGGATTTTGCATAGCATAACGAGCAATCTTTGCAAGATCGTATGCGGTTGTATAATGCTCATCATCGTCAAGTCCGTGCGGATTTGTGAAATTTGTATCAAAAGCACCAATTTTTTTTGATGTCTCGTTCATCATAGAAGCAAAATTTTCAACACTTCCGCCGATCTCGTATGCAATAGCGGTCGCCGCATCGTTTGCACTCTCAAGCATAAGAGCATAAATAAGTTCCTTCAAAGTAAGCTTTTCTCCTGCTTTCAAATAGATAGAAGAGCCCTCAACGCCGACGCTTCGCTCGTCAATCGTAACTGTCTTTTCAAGATCTCCGTTTTCCAAAGCAACAATAGCGGTCATAATTTTTGTAGTGCTTGCCATAGGCGCTTTAGAGGTCGAATTTTTTGCGTATACTATATCTCCGCTCTGACTCTCGATCAATATAGCGTATTTTGCCGAAATATCAATAGCAAGGCTTGAAAAGCTAAGCAAAGACAAAAGAGAGATAGAGAAGAGAATAAATGTTATTTTTTTCATACATCACCAAAAGGGACTGTAAATTAACGCTTACGCGCATAATCCCAAGGTTAGTATGTTCATATAAAGACAGAAAAATTTTTGTTTATTCTTCCGTTTTTTCCGTAAATTCTTTTTTCTTTGTAAAAACTGATTTTATTCTTTCAAAAAGCTCGGGAGAATTTTCAACAATGCCCAAAAATTGAACGATAGGATCAGTAGGCTCTTGATTTACGTTGAGAAAATCTACTTTACCGTTTGGCTCAATCACCAAAAATCCAACAGGAGAAACAGTAACTCCAGTTCCGCCGCCACCGCCGAAATTTTTGCTTTGAGATGTGTTTCTTTTTCCAAAAAAATCAACTCCGCCGCTTGCTAAGCCGACAAATACCTTAGAAACGGGAATTATGACAGTTCCGCTGTCAGTATTTATAGGAGTTCCCGTAACGGTATTTGCATCAAGCATAGTCTTGACATTTTCAAGAGCAGTTTGAATTATTTCGCTTTGCTTGGATTCTTCCATAATATTCTCCATTCTCAAATATATAAATATAAGCGTTTAAGTGCCTCTAATATAGGCAAACGCATAGTTATCGATGCATTAAAATGCGATTTTTGTGATATATAATTCGGGGTTATAACAATGTTTTTTAAAGAAGAGAGGTCTATATTTGATATTTCATCGAGAAATCCCACAAAATAAGCAACACTTTGAACAACTGCGTTGTGAGCAAATGTGACCGCTACCGCGTCTTTTCCACCAATGTTAATATCGAGCTTTGAAATTTTAAAGGTTACACAGTCGATAAGATGCTTTGTAAGAAGCTCCGAAAGCTCTTTGAATTCCTCTAAAAGATCTATTATATCCTCATAAAAAAGCTCATTGTTTTCGATAACCTTTTCTGACGGAATATCGCTTTCATGATAATGATCGAATTTTTCTTTGAGAAATTTATGCTTTCTGAAAAGACGGATCTTTATAAAGCCGAACTGAGTATAGCACCTTATATGCTTATCGTAAATAATATGAACGCTTGCACAAGAAGACAAAACGATGACGACAGTAAGCAGAAGTATGGCAACTGCGATCAATAATATAATCAGCCATATAGGCATATTATCATCTCCGTTCTGAAAAATTGTTATTCCTGAGCTACCTCAGCCTCGTTCTCCGAGCCTTCGCTTTGATTGAGATCGATATCCATAGGTATGATCTCTCCCTCGTTTTTGAGCCTTGGAATATCAACGTAGGGAAGCTGCTCAAGCGTCTCTATACCGAAGCATCTTAAAAAGGTTGGGGTAGTGCGGTAAAGATTAGGTCTTCCCGGTACATCAAGACGTCCGCAAACCTCAATAAGATTTTTTTCGCAAAGATTTCCTACAATGTAAGCACTGTCTACCTTTCGTACAGTATCGATAAATGTACGCGTTACAGGCTCATTATAAGCGATTATTGCCAGAACCTCGAGCGATGAAGCAGATAAATTTCCGCCTTTCCTTATACCGAGCGCTTCTTTTATGTAGGGAAGAAATTGCTCCTTTGTACAAAGCTGACACGAGCTTTCGAAGCAGAGAAGCATAATTCCTCTTTTATCGTTTTCATTGTATTTTTCGGCAAAGGCCTTTACTTTTTTCTTTATTTGAGATTCCGAATATCCCAAAGCCTCTGCAAGCTTCGAGTAATTCATAGGATGTCCCGCTGCGAACAAAATTGCCTCGATAGCTTTTTCCAAATCTTTAGTTTCGACCTTTTGAATGTTATCCATTGTTTTCTACCTCTGCATTTCTGATCTTTCCTGAGAACAGCTCAATATAAATGTCCTTTTGAAGATCAATAACGCCTGTTTCCGTAAACTCTATTTCCTCTTCCTTGATAAAAATTCTTCCTGACTTGAGCATTTCAAGCAAAGCCATAAATGTAGCCACCAGCTCGTGCTTTGTTGCGATACCTTCAAAGCTTTTCATAACGTTTACTCTGCCGTTATTTATCAAAAGTATTCTTAGAATAGCGAAAACCCTTTCGTTTACCGATACGGTACGCGTGCTTATAAGTGGCTTTATTTTCTCGGAAGCCTCTTCATCGGTTATTTGTATACTGTTCATAACCCTTGTGAAGGCTATTGAAAGAAGATTTATGTCATGCTCCGCAACGTAAGAGCGGTCAACCGATATTTCATCAGTATCCTTTACCATTCTTCCGTTGTACATAGCATACATTCCGCCAAGCTTTTGAGAAGCCTCCTTGGCTCTTTGATATTCCAACAAAGCAGCAGCAAGAGCTTCTCTCGGATCTTCCTCATCTTCGCTGATTTTCGGTAAGAGGATCTTGCTTTTTATGTACATAAGCTCAGATGCCATAACTATAAATTCAGCAGAAAGCTCAATGTTCATAGACTGCATATTGTTTATATATTCCATATATTGATCGCAGATCAAGGATATCTGAATATCCTCGATATTCATCTTGTTTTTGGAAATAAGGGAGAGCAATAGGTCAAGAGGTCCTTCAAATTGCTCGATTTTATAAACGATTTGTTCCATTTATACCTCAAAAAATAAAAGAGAATAGTGACATAAACCCATTGAAAACAAGGTTTACGATATACGAAAGTCCGCCTGTGATATGTCCTCCCAACCATCTTGAATCAAGAAGCCACAGGGCGAAAAATCCAAGAGCGATCTCTCTTTCGTAGCGCATGATGCTAAAATAAATTCTTTCCGGCAGAAATACCATAAAGATTCTTGAGCCATCGAGTGGCGGCAAAGGAATAAGGTTGAATATAGCCAAAGAAATATTGAGCCATGCAAAATAAAAGAAAAACTCTAAAATAATAAATACGAGCCAATAAGTGATCTTATTTACTTCAACTCCTCTGAATATAAAAAGAACAATGGAATAAAGCAAGCAGCCGATAAAACCGAGTAAAAGATTTGTCACAGGGCCAGCAAGAGCGGAAAGCGCCATGCCCCTCTTTGGATTTTTAAAATATCGGGTATTTATCGGTACAGGTCTTGCCCATCCGAAGTGAAACAAGATCAATGAAATAGCGCCGAAGATGTCAATATGTCTCATAGGGTTGAGAGATAAACGACCGTTAATTTTGGCAGTCGGATCTCCTAATTTATAAGCAACAAACCCGTGTGCACATTCATGAAACGTAAGCGCTATCAAAACAACGGGAACTGTAATAATAAGACTTACAAGATCAGCAATATCAAACACTGTTATTTCTCCGCATATTTAAATATTTCGTTCCAAACATCATCCTTGCCCTCGCGTGTTTCGGATGAAAAGAGAATTATCGTTGTTCCTTCTCTTAAAACAGGATTTGAAACGAGCTTTTCAACGGAATTTTTTCTTTCCGTTTTGTTAAGCTTATCTACCTTGGTAGCAGCTATAATGTATGGAACATCTGCCTCGTTCATATACGAGATCATATCAAGATCGTCCTTTGTATACCCGGTTCTTGAATCCACGAGCTGAATAACAAGCTTCAAAAGGTCAATATTGGGGTTTTTTGTAAAGTAACCGTCAACCAGATTTGACCATATAGCCTGCTCGGAAGCTGTTCTTTTAGCATATCCGTATCCGGGTAAATCAACCAAAAAAAGCTTTGAATCTATATCATAAAAGTTTACGGTTATCGTCTTTCCGGGAGTACTGCTTACTCTTGCAAGAGATTTTCTGTTGAGAAGAGTATTTATAAGCGAGCTTTTTCCAACATTGGATCTTCCCGAAAAAGCGACCTGCGGGATAGGATTACGCAAAAACTGAGAAGCCTTTCCCGCACTTATTTTTAAAGTGACATTGTTTGTGTTTATTTTCATTTAATTCACCTGCTGGTAGCATATTGGCTGATGATGGCTATAACCTCTTCGCTTGAAAGCGCCGCATCCAAAACATCAAAAACAGTTTTGCAAGGAATAAATTTGACATTTTCCTTTACAGTAGGGTCAAGCTCCGCAATATCCTTGATATTTCCGTAAGGAATGATGATATTTGTAACACCTGCGGAATATGCGGCAAGAGTTTTTTCCTTAAGACCTCCGATAGGCAATACCTTTCCTCTTAAGGTTATCTCACCTGTCATTGAAATATCACGTTTTACCGCACGTGATGTAAGAACGCTTATAAGAGCAGTAGCCATTGTAACTCCTGCACTTGGTCCGTCCTTTGGAACTGCACCCTCGGGAACGTGTATATGAATATCATTGTTGGCATAAAAATCGGGATTTATTCCGAGCTTTTCGGCATTTTCTCTGATAAAGCTGATCGCTATCTCGGCAGATTCCTTCATAACATCGCCAAGACTTCCGGTAAGCTGTAATTTTCCGGTTCCCTTCATAACCGATGCCTCAATCTTTAAAAGATCTCCGCCGATAGACGTATAAGCCATTCCGTTTACGACGCCGACGGAATCGGTTTCATCGATTTTTTCCGGCTCGAATTTTTTAGCTCCGAGATATGAGGAAATGTTGCTTGAATCTATAGAAACGCTCTTTACTCCGTTTTCAACAATATCCTTTGCGGCTTTTCTGCAAAGAGAAGCTATCTCGCGCTCAAGATTACGAACACCGGCTTCGGCAGTGTAGGAATCGATAATATCATAAATAGCGCTATCGCTTATCTTGAACGATCTCTTTGTAAGACCATGTCTTTTAAGTTGCTTTGCTATAAGATGATCCTTTGCAATATTGAGCTTTTCCCTTCTTGTATAGGATGAAAGCTCTATTATCTCCATTCTGTCAATGAGCGGAGCGGGAATAGATGAAAGTGTATTTGCGGTTGCGATAAACATACAACGCGAAAGATCAACGTCCATCTCAACAAAGTGATCTCTGAATGCCTTGTTTTGCTCGGAATCGAGAACCTCAAGCATAGCAGATGCGGGATCGCCTCGTGAATCCGAAGTCATTTTATCGATCTCATCAAGCACCATAAGAGGATTTGAGGTTTTGCATTCTATAAGAGCGTTGATAATTCTTCCGGGCATAGCTCCGACATATGTTTTTCTGTGACCTCTTATGTCCGCTTCGTCTCTTATGCCGCCAAGAGATACGCGAACGTATTTTCTTTTTAGCGCTTTTGCTACGGAAGCGCAAAGAGAAGTCTTACCTACACCCGGAGGGCCTACAAGACATATGATTTGATTTTTTATATCAGGATTTAATTCCTTTACCGCAATAAACTCAAGAATTCTTTCCTTTACCTTCTGAAGACCGTAGTGATCGGCATCGAGAATTTTTCTTGCAGCCTTTACATCGTTTGTATCCTTTGAAAATTTGCCAAAGGGTATCTCAAGACAGGTCTCAAGATAGGTACGCAAAACATTTGCTTCAGGTGTGCCGAATGGAGTTTTGTTGAACTTATAAAGCTCTTTAAGCAATTTTTCCTCTACTTTTTTAGGGAAGTGCTTTGAAACTATTGCTTCGAATAATTCTTCTGAATCACTTTGAGAATCGTTTCCAAGCTCGTTTTGAATTACCTTAAGCTGTTCTCTTAAGAAGAATTCCTTTTGATTTTCTTCCATTTTTGCCTGAGTTTTCTTGCGTATTTGTGCCTCAAGGCGCATAACATATGACTCTCTTGCGAGAATTTCAATAAGCGTCTCGGCTCTTTTGTATTTGTCGAAAATTTCAAGAATAGTCTGCTTGTCTTCATTCTTTATGAGAATGTTAGCCGCAGTAAAATCGCTTAAAAATCCGATATCTCGAATAAGAGCGGATTTTGATATGAAATCATTGGCGGGAGAGTTAAAGAAAGCAACGAGCTTGTCAATACTTTGTCTAAGTCTCCTTAAAAGAGCCTCTTCACGAGCAGAAGGAAAGTTTTCTATCCTTAAGTCCTTTGAAATAAGATCGCAAACATAGAAGCCGCCCGAGGTCTCTACCTTTTGAATTTCGGCACGGCAAAAGCCTTCCATAACAGCCTTCAAAGAGCCGTCGTTTCCCTTGATTATTTGCTTTATTTTAGCACAAACGCCAACATTATAAATGTTGGAGATTATTTTTTCTTCGTTTGAAGGGTCTTTTTGAGCAACGAGAAAAACGAAAGAGCCGGATTTTTGGGCATATTCGACTGCCGCCTTCGAAAAAGGACGGGCAAACTCAAGACTTACAGGAACGCCGGGAAAGGCAACAACGCCCTTAAGTGGGATCATAGGTAAAGTGAATTTTTCACAAATTTCGTTATATGTAGTCATTAGATATCCTTTCGTGCGGATATGCAAAAATTGGGCTAAGCATACCGCTTCAAAGTACAGTATATCATAAAATCGCATAAATTTCTATAATATTTTAAAAATAAAATAAAAAATATTTGACTTAATAGCGCTTATGATGTAAAATAGAATGGAAGGAGTGTGAGAATGTGATTGAACTTGAAGATGCAGAGCTTGAAAAAAAGCTTTTTTCTGCTAACGCGGAAACACTTGTGCCTATTGAGATTACTCTTGATAAAAACGGTCTTAGAATATGCTCTTTTAATAAAACTCTTGATATTGCAAAGGAGTTTAAAAAAAGATTTTCATGCGCTCCCTTTTCTAAGGAGGCTATAGCCTTTCTTGAAGAAAGTATGCTTCCTTTAATAACATCGTGGAAGTATTTTACCGATGATTACTTTCCGAAACACATATATACATTTTTGGCAAGCTCGGTATCAGACGATCTTATATTGCCGTCAACGGTTTTTGTAAAATCAATTGAAAAATATGAAAATCTTACCGAATACGAGCTTGAAGGAAACGACGACGGATATTTTGTTACCGTTTTGGAAAATAAGATAGTTTCGGTGTGCGAAATAAATGTATCCGATGCGTTTATAAACGCTAAGGAGATAAATGTATATACAAACGAAAATTACAGAAAAAAAGGCTATGGTGTATCAAATGTTATGGCTATGACGAAGTATCTTTTATCAAAAGGAGAAAAAGTTGCTTATACAGCGCCTAAGGATAATATAGCGTCACAAAAGGTCGCAAAAAAGTGCGGCTTTGACAAAATAAGCGAGACGTATTATTACATTTGTTACAGGGAGGAGTAATATGGCATACGATGCAGGTATGCTTCATTTGATAATTGAAGAGATAAAATCAAAGGAAGTTTGTAAGGTTGAAAAAATATATCAGCCGTCAAATGACGAAATAGTATTTTTGCTCCGTTCAAAAACGGAAAGCCTGAGGCTTCTTATAAATGTCGGTTCGAATTATCCCAGAATGAACTTTACCAAAAATCAAACAGAGAATCCGATAAAAGCACCGATGTTTTGTATGCTTTTGAGAAAGCATCTTGCAGGAGCAAAGCTTTTGGGTGCAACACAATACGGATATGACCGTGCGTGCGAGCTTGAATTTGAAGCATACGACGATATGGGCTTTAAATCAAAAAAATATATAATTTGCGAGATAATGGGCAAATACAGTAATCTTATACTGACCGACGCAGATAAAAAAATAATATCACCGTTAAAATCAGTGGACCTTACGACAAGTACTCAAAGACCTGTTTTGGCAGGAATGAAGTATGAGCTTCCGCCAAAGCAAGACAAAAATGATCCCTTGAATATATCAAAAGAGGAATTTTTCCGCATTTTTGAAAACGCAAGTAAGGAAATGAAATGCGATAAATTTATAATGTCGCATTTTATGGGAATTGCCCAAAGTACCGCAAGACAGCTTGCATACAGTGCAGCGGGATCGATTGACGCCATCCTTTGCGATATAGAGAAAATTAAGCTTTCCGAAAAATTTGAACGACTTATAAATACTATAAAAAATAACTTAGCCGAGCCGACTCTTGTTGTAGATAGTCAAGGCGGTACGGTTGAATATTCTTATTTTCCGCTTGAATTTTACGGAAAAGATTATAAAAACGAAAAATTTGAAACCTTTAGCGAGCTTATCGATAATTTCTATGCAAAAAGGAGCAAAAACGAACGCATAAGACAGAAATCATCCGATATTTTCAAGCTTCTTACCAATGCGGAAAACAGAATAATAAGGAAGGTCGCTATTCAGACAGAAGAGCTTGAAAAAACAGAGGAAAGCGAGCAATATAAGCTTTATGCCGATCTTATAACGGCAAATATTTATCTTATGAAAAAGGGCATGACAAGCATAGAGGTCGTAAATTATTATGACGAAAGCTGTGCAAGCGTGAAAATCCCACTTGATAATCGCTTGACTCCTGCTCAAAATGCTCAAAGATATTATAAAAAGTATAGTAAGGCTAAGACCGCAAAAATCGAGATTGCTAAGCAGATAGAGCTTGCGCGTGCGGAAAAGGAATATATTGAAACGGTTTTTGAATCTCTTACAAAGGCTGAAACCGAGAGCGATCTTAACGAAATAAGAGACGAGCTTTATCACAGCGGATACGCGTCAAGAATGAAAAATTACAGCGCATCCAAATCACAAGCTCCAAAACCGCTTAAATTCAAAACAAGCAGCGGATACACAGTCCTTTGCGGAAAAAATAACAAACAAAACGATTATATAACGACAAAGCTTTCGTCAAAGCTTGATTGGTGGTTTCATGTAAAAAATCTTCCGGGCTCTCACGTTCTTATGCAATCAAACGGGGAAGAACCCTCTGAAAAGGATTTTACCGAGGCTGCCGAAATTGCCGCGTATTACTCAAAGGCTGAGGGCGATAATATAGCCGTTGACTATACGCAGATAAAGCATATAAAAAAACCGTCGGGCTCGAAGCCGGGATTTGTTATTTATCACGTCAATTGGACAGCGTTTGTTACTCCTGACGAGAAAAAGATAAACTCACTGCTCGAAAAATAGAGTGAATATCAAATAAAAAAATATATAGACAGATTTTATTCTCATAAATAATGAGCACTCACCTTTGATATCGGCGTCTACCGTGACGCAAAATTTGACGAAAAACATATATAAGCATTAAACTTAAGAGAGAATTTATAAAAGAAAAAATGACTTTAGAAGAATTAAAAATAAGACAGCTAACAAATCAATATCTTATTACACCCACAAATAAAAAAACCGTTGTAAAGGATATTTTAGGGGTTCAAGCGCAATTTATGGTAAATGCTATGCATTCGCTGAAAATTCGCTGTAACGATTATGATGAAAAACTGCTTGCTAAGGGCCTTGTGAAAAATTGGACCATAAGAAGCACTGTACACGTTTTTTCCGAAGAAGATTTGCCGTTGTTTATTCATTGTAATAACGGTCTTGATTATCGAAACAACGAATGGAACGGATATCATACATGGCAGCGTCCTGACGGAAGCTATCTTTGGTACAATGACGGTACTTGTCAACGTGTTTGGGCGTTATCTCCCGAAAGACAAAAGTATTTTTCAAATATTATCCTTGAAGAAATAAAAAAAGAGCCTAAAACTCGGGAAGACTTAAAAAATATTTGCCGATTTTTCGGAATTACAGAGATAGAGGAGAATTCTGTTTTTGATCAGTGGGGTGGCGGAATCGCCGATCTTTGCAAACGCGGTTTTATAAATTATGTTGTTCAAGAGAAAAAGGCATATATTTTGTCTCCGGAATTTACACCTATTCCCTACGAAGAGGCACGACTTGAAATGGCAAGGAGATATTTTATGAATATTGCTCCCGCAACAGTACATGACGCAATGTATTTCTTTGGAGCTAAAGCCACAGAGGTTAAAGAATGGTTGTCCAAATTACCCGTCAAAACAATAGAATTTAACGGTAAAACCTATTATTATATAGAGAACGGAAAGAACTATGATAACTCTATTCCCGAATGCTTATTTTTGGCGGGTTTTGATCAGCTTATGCTTGGTTATCAAAAAAAGGAAAGCTTGTATTTAGATGCGGAAAATTTACGTTCTATATTTAATCTTGCAGGAATAGTAATGCCGCCGATCTTGCTAAAGGGAGAGGTAGTTGGTAAATGGAAGAAAAAAGATACTAAATTAGAACTCACTCTTTTTAGATCCATTTCCGAAAATGACAAAAAGCTTATTATAAATAAGTCAGAATCCTTATGGAACGATATAAAAAGGATCGTGTGGAGTTAATAATATATTTCTTGACTGACAGTGATGTTATGTTTATCAAAGAATAGCTATTGAAAAACATATATAGTTTATAAACAGGAGAGACAATGAAAGTTAATTTTTATGAAGAGGTTGATGATTCTTTATTAAAGTTTGCCGTTATAATTTCTAAGAGCTTTGGAAAATGGGTCTTTTGTAAGCATAAGGAGAGATGCACATACGAAATTCCCGGCGGACATAGAGAAAACGGTGAAACAATACTGCAAACCGCTAAAAGAGAATTATATGAAGAAACAGGAGCTATAAGATATGAAATAACGCCTGTTTGTGTTTATTCCGTAATAGGTAAAAACCGAGTCAATAAAGATGGCGAAGAAACCTTCGGTATGCTTTTTTATGCTAACATTACCGAATTTGAAACGGAGCTACATAGCGAGATGGAAAAAGTCGAATTGTTTGATGATTTACCAAAAGATTGGACATATCCGTTGATACAACCTGAGCTTGTTAAAAAAATTATTGAAATAAAAGGAGAAGCATTATGAAAAGAGAGAACTATATTTCATGGGATGAATACTTTATGGGAGTTGCGTTGCTTGCGGCAATGAGATCAAAAGATCCGAATACACAGGTTGGTGCGTGTATTGTTGATAGTGAGAACCGTATTCTTTCGACAGGCTATAACGGATTTCCCGCAGGATGCTCCGATGATGAATTTCCTTGGGAGCGAGAGGGAGGCTTTTGCGATACAAAATACCCCTTTGTTGTACACGCAGAATTAAATGCAATTTTAAATGCAAGAGGCAAAAACCTCACAGGCTCTAAAATTTATGTTGCGCTTTTTCCTTGTAATGAATGTGCAAAGGCAATCATTCAGTGCGGAATAAAAGAGATCCTATATTTGTCGGATAAGTATGCTCAAACAGACGGAACGTTGGCATCAAAGCGTATGTTAAAAGCAGCAGGAATTAAATTTACACAGCTACTTCCGCGCTCTGCTTCATTGACAATCGACTTTTCAGTTGAAAAATAAAAATTATGATAATAAGAAAAACAAATTTCAATGATGTTGGTCTTTTGGTTAAGCTGAGAATGGATTACTTGCTTAATCAAAACAAAGAAGACAGTTTGGGAAATATTGAAAAACTGCAAAGTGATCTTTTTGCATATTTTCAAAAATCAATTGAAGATCAAAATTTTTTAGCTATAGTTGCAGAAGAAAATAATATTGTATATTCAACAGCATTTCTATCTATAGCAGATAGACCTCCGAGAACTTCAAATGAATCCTCCCGTATTGGAACGATATATAATGTTTATACATATCCGCAATATCGTAAACAAGGAGTAGCAACAAAGGTTGTTGAAGCTCTGTGTGAGGAAGCGAGTCTTTTTAATATTTCAACGATAGATTTATACGCTTCAAATGAAGGAAAGCCGCTTTATGAAAGGCTCGGATTTCAAATTCCATATCATACATATATGAAAAAGAAAGTTTAATATTAAAAAGAGGCTTTATGAAAAAAGATTATAAATTTATGTTTTTGGACAAATCAAAAATAAATGATATTCTTCCATTGCTTTTTGATCTTTTGTTTGAAAATATGAAAGACATAGCATTCTTCGAGGATGGATATGATAAAGCTAAAAATGATTTTTTAAAACGCGTATCTCCCGCGATGTCGAAAGAAAATCGCCAGATCGTACTTTTCTATAGTGAAAACGATCTTGCAGGATATGCTCAATATTATATAAACGATACAACATTTATGGTTGAGGAAATTCAATTAAAGTCCCAGCATAAAAGAACCATGCTACTTTATCAATTCTGCAAGTTTATGAAAAATATAGTCCCGAAAAGTACTCTATATATTGAAGCATTCACGGACAAGCGAAACATAAATTCTCAAAATCTTATAAAATCTTTCGGTATGAAAATAATTGACGATAAAAACGAAAAATTTTATCATTTCATAGGAGATTTTAAAAAGCTTAGTTGCAGTTTTAAATAACCAGGAGTCAAAATGAAAATATTAGATACTTATGACAATATAAATCAATGCTTTACCAACGAAAAATTCGATATAGATAAATGGACAGAATACGCTGACGGTATCATTTCCAATCTTTCAAAAAAGCTGAAAAATGATATAGCCGGTTATGATTTTGAAAAAGAAGTTCTTCCTGTTATATATGATTTCTTAAAGAACAAGGAAAAAGCGGATTTAGCTCATTATATCTTTTTGAATATAACCTCTGATCTTTCAAAAAATTTTATAGAAATATTTAATGAAGATATCAATGTCACCGTCGTTTTATATTTAGGATTATGTAACGGAGCAGGCTGGGCTACCGAAGTAAACGGAGAAAAAACAGTTTTGCTCGGTATTGAAAAAATCTTGGAGCTATCGTGGTACGATAAAAGAAGTATGCTCGGGCTTGTATATCATGAAATCGGACATATATATCATTTTTTAAATCGAAAAATCACAGATAATTTAAAAACCGAAAAAGAAAGAGCATTTTTTCAATTGTATACAGAGGGAGTTGCTATGTATATTGAACAGCTTTTGTGTAAGGATATGAGCTTTTATCATCAAGATGTTGATGGATGGTTGGTTTGGTGCAATATCAATAAAACAAGATTATATAAACTGTTTCTTGAAAGGATCGAAAACAGAGAGGGAACACAATGCTTTTTTGGAGATTGGAATAGCATCGAAGGCAAGTCCGATATCGGATATTATCTCGGTTGTGAATTGATAAAAAAATTAGCAGAAAAATATTCTTTCAAAGAAATTTTGAATATTGATCTTCAAATTATAGAGCGAGCATTGAAGAATATATGAAAAATAGCCGACTTATGTCGGCTATTTTTCATTTCGGCAGCTTTCCTCTATATTCTAAAAGAGACATTAAAATTTGCGCTGTTTGAGCTCTTGTGAGCGAAGAATTTGGATTGATCCTTCCGTTTTCTTTTGGTATTATGCCAAGCTCACTAAGTGAAACGATAGAGCTTTTTGCCCAAGCGGGAATATCGCTTTCATCTGCAAAAACGCTCATGGAGCTTTCAATTTCTGCTCCGATTATATTATTTATGATAACTGCGGCTTCAGCTGTGGTTATTTCGCTTTTCGGATTTATGTGAATTCCGTCTGATTGTCTTTCTCCCGATATTATTCCAAGAGAAAAAGCACTTTCCAAATATCCCTTATATTCCGGGGAAATGTCACTGTCATCGGCAAATCTTGTTTTAATAAGCGTCGGAACGTCTTTAGCTCCCATAGCGTTCATAACAAGAAATACGAACTCTTCCTTGGAAACGTGCTTGTCGGGATCAAACATAAATGTTCCGTCTGCATTTTGCTTCGATGTCATGATCTCGCTCATAGTTACAACATACGCGGCATTAAGAGATTTATGTCCGCTCATATCGGAAAAAACGATCTTTGTATCGAGCTTTTCAATATCAACGCTTACAGTTGTTTCCCCTGAATAGTTTCCGTATTCATCACGAACTCTATACGTGAAGGCATCAGTGCCTTTTTTATTTTCATAAGGCGTATATCTATAATCGCCCGTCTTTGAATTGAGTATTTCAACAAGACCCTTTTCGGGCAATGAAACTATTTCAAATCTCAGCTCATCCCCTTCGGGATCGTATCCCGCAAGAGAACCGTATGATGAAACATTCGTAGATGTCCAAGCAGATATGCTTTCTCCGTTAGCACCGACAGGAGCGAGATTTACTTGGCTTATGACCTTCAACTCACATTCGATCTCGTACCCTGAATTGTTTGGATAAAATTTAAAGGTGTAAACACCTTCATCGCTTGATTTCGGAACAAATCTGAGAGAAGAAAAATCCTCTCTTGAAATTACCTGATTTTTAACTACATATAAATTTTCGAGCATAAGACGTCCATCCTCTTCCTTTGGCAGAGTGCTTATAGTGATGGAAGAAACATTAAGACCGATATTATCGTCAAAATCATTTACATCAAAGTAGATTTCCCCGTCATAAACGATACCCGCCTTTACCATGCCGTTTTCATAAGCTATAACGTCTATAGCAGGCGAGATTTTTTCGCTTGCAAATACGTTTAAAGAAAAAAACGACGCAAGCACGATTGCAAAAAACAAAAACCTTTTCATAAAAAACTCCTAAATACATTTTGTAGTAAAAATATATTTTCGTTTTTAACAAAAAATTACCCTTTTTCATAATACTGTAAGGAAAAAGATAAAAATGCTTTTTAATTCAAATTGATGAATTTTTAACCTCTTGCACGATCCTTAAATAAATTTATATAATTATGATAGAGGTGAGATGATGGAAATAATAAAGCTGGGTACGTGTTCGCTTAAAATATCACTTTCAAGCGAGGAAGCCGGAAAATGTGATTTTTCCAAGAATAAGGATGATATTGATTACGAAAACTCAGGTTCGCTGAAATTTATTTTGGATAAAGCAAAAAAAGAGGTAGGCTTTGATGTTAAGGGAAGGCTTTGTGTTGAAATATATACAGCTCCGAGCGGAGAATGTGAGATCTTTGTAAGTAAAGCGAAGGAAAGAAGCTATAAAGAAAAAAATAATGATCAGCAAAAACGCTCAATAGGAGCAAGAAGCATTTATGTATTTGATAGACTTGAGGATATTCTTTCTGCGTGCAAAAGACTTGCGGATAATACTTCGTTTGAGATAAAAAGCAAAATATATTACGATAAAAATAAATACTATCTTTTTTTATTCGACACAGATACGAAGGATATCAAATATTCTTTTTTGACTGAATATTCAAAATATATAAAAAATTCCGCAGCACTATACATATTAGAGCGCGGAAAATGTCTTTGCGAAAAAAAAGGAGTCGAAATTTTTTCAAAACTATTGTAATTGTAACTTAAAAATGATAAAATCGGTACTTAGAAAGTATGCAGTGCCTATATCACTTTTACAGGGACATATCAAGGAGAAGTTAAAATGAATTTGACATCGTTCTACATAACGGTTTTATCATTGTTTTTTATAATGGCTGTCGGCTTTGTCGCGAGAAAGGCAAAAATAATAAACGATTCCGCATCAAAGGGACTATCGGCGGTAGTCATAAAGATAGGTCAGCCTTTTATGATAATCGGCGCTATGCTCAATGTTGAATATTCTTCTGAAAATTTAAAATATGGACTTTTCGTACTTTTGGCAGGACTTCTTTTACATACTGTTTTTGCAGTAATAGCGCATTTTGCAGTGTTTAAATATAAGAATGCAGATGAAAAAAAGATCTCTGAATTTGCAATTATATTTTCAAATTGCGGATTTATCGGATTTCCGCTGATACAGTCTTTCCTTGGTGATAAAGGACTTTTCTTTGCAACATTTTATATTATCTCATTCAATATATTTATATGGACTTGGGGAATGGTCGTTTTGGGAAAGGGCAGAGACGATATCAAAATAAATCCAAGAAGCATGATATTAAATTACGGCACACTGCCTTCAATAATAGGTATAATTTTATATTTGTGCCGAGCATCCGAGCTTTTTGCAAAGATCGATATCCTATCCTTTATACCTACCGCATCATCATATCTTGGCAGCTTGTGCACGCCGATATCAATGCTGATAACTGGAGCACTATTAGCAACGGTAACATCAAAGGAGCTTTTCTTAAATCCAAGATCGTATTATAACTGTGCGGTAAAGCTCGTCTTAATACCCATAATTGTTACTTTTCTTGCATGGGCGTGCGGTCTTAATTACTTTTTTATAGTATTTTTTGTAATAGTGAGCGCAATGCCGACAGCTTCGTCGACTGTTATGTACGGAGAGCTTTATGAGATATCAAAGAAAAATGCGGCTATAATAACAGGACTAAGTTCCTTGATATCAATGCTGACTTTACCTATTCTCGCAACCGTGCTCAACTCTTTGTTTACCGTAAGCGGTACATTATCAATATTCAGATAACTAAAAATACTCGGGATAACCGAGTATTTTTTATCTGTTTAGCGCTTTTTCAATCGCTGAAGCAAGAAGATCGGCAAGAGATGAAACGATTATATCAGTTTCGTTTGGAGTTACAAAAAAGCTTTTTCCGTTTTCGAGGACTTTTTTTAAGTCTTCCGAAATAGAGGTAATTCCACTCTCGTTAAGCATATCGTATATCATAGTTGAAGAGCTGACAATGGTAGGTACTCCTATCGAAAAAACAGACACTCCCAAGCTTGTTTTACTTATTTCTTTATTAAAACATCCTATTCCGCTGCCGGGCATGAGTCCAACATTCGAAATTTGAACAGTAGAACACAATCTATCGACACTCCTCGCCGCCAAAGCATCTATGAGTATAACACAATCAGCATTTATTTCTTTAGTAATACTTTTTATATGATCGGCACTTTCTATACCTGTTTTAGCTACAATTCCGGGTGACATAAGAAAAACCGATTTTGAAATGTCAAGATGGCGAGCAACATTTATTCTATCTATCGTAAGCGGTCCTAAAGCATCTGATGTTATAGCTCGATTGCCGAGTCCTGCAATTAGAATATTTGAAAAGCTATCGTTTTTAGAAAATATTATTTTTCCAAGCTTTTGTGCGACCACGTGTCTGATTTTTGAAAATATATTATCATCATAAAGCCATCCCTTTCCGATACAAACAGTTATATATTTGCCTTTTTTTCTTCCAAAAGCTTTCTCTCCGATATCGTTCTTTATATCTACCTCGATTATCGGAAATCCATTTTCGGAGTAATTTGACACTGTATATCCCTTTTTAGTATCAAGGCGTTGATCTTCTTTTAAATATTCACACGCAAGATCGCTCCGTATAAAGTCCATTTTTACTCTCCTAAATTTTTCTATGTAAGTAATAATGAAAAAAATGTTGATTATTTTTTTTTAATGTGCTATCATAATTTTATATCATAGTAAAAAACAAAATGCAGGAGGTGAAAAAATGGATATTCCGATGAAAGACAAGAATGAAATAAAAATATTTATCCTTTATCTCATGGATAGAATAGGCTATCCCGTAAAATTCACCGATATTTGCAGCATTCTTTATCAAGAGAATGTTGTAAGCTATTTTGATTCCGGTGATTGCTTTACAGAGCTTATCGATGCTCGTCATGTTATAGAGGTCGGAAAGGATGAGGCGGGAGATGCTTTGTATCAAGTCTCTGCAACAGGAAGAACGATAGCCACAGAGCTTAACGACGCTATTTTGCCGAGTATAAAGGAAATGAGCTATCGCAGTGCTATAAGGCATCTTTCTTTCCAAAAAAGAGGAGCTGCGATAAATTGTAATATGAAGCCGTCCTTTGAAGAAGGAAAATATATGGTTCATTGCGAGATAACAGAGCACGGAAGAATAGTTCTTGATATAAATGTAGAGGTGGATTCTAAAATAGAAGGCGAAAGAATGCTTATAAATTTCCGCAGAAAGCCTGAAATTGTTTTCCGAGGTACTCTTGCTTTAGTCTCAGGAGAAAAGAATTACATATTCGAATAATCGAAAAAATGCTCGTTTTTTGTTCAAAATACACAAAAAATGCACCGAAAAATCGTTAAAAACGGAAAAAATGCAAAAATGTTCTTGACATTATGAATATTTGTGCTATAATATTTATATAACACGGAGCAATATATATGGATGAAAATTACGAACTTATAACTCTTGCACAGCAAGATAATGAGCAAGCCTTTGAAATACTTCTTAAAAAGTATAAGGCTTTGATATTAAGTATGTCCCAAAAATATTCATGTATGTGCTACGGAAGAGTAAGAGACGATGACGATTTTATTCAAGAAACGAAGCTGGCGTTTTACAATGCTGTAAAAACCTATTCGAATGAGAAAAACGTAACCTTCGGTGCATACGCAAAAATATGTATTAAAAACAAGCTCATATCCTACATTCGTTCGTTGAAATCAAAAAAGAGAACGCAGGATATTGAGATTGAAGATTCTTATTCGAATTCCCCGCAAGACTATCTTTTGGAACATGAACTTGAAAAAAAGCTTTTCTATCTTGCCCGCAATTGCTTATCTGATTATGAAAAAGAAGTTTTCAGCTATTATTTAAACGGAATAAGAGCCAAGGAGATTTCCGAAAAAATCAATAGAAGCGAAAAGTCTGTTAACAATGCTATATATAGAATAAAAGCAAAGTTAAAAAAGACACTTAACAAGGATACATAGCGCAAGCTTGTATAAATAATTTACCTAAAATAGGAGAGTATGAAATGTTTCAAGACAAGACCTTAAAATGCAAAGATTGCGGAGAAGAATTCGTATTTACAGCAGGCGAGCAGGAATTCTACGCAGAAAAAGGCTTCCAGAATGAGCCTCAAAGATGTAAAGCTTGCAGAGATGCGAGAAAAAATGCTGCTAAGGCTCCGAGAGAAATGTTTACTGCTACATGTGCGCAATGCGGAAAAGAAGCAAAGGTTCCTTTCCAACCCAATAGCGATAGACCTGTATATTGTAGTGAATGTTTCGCAGAAATGAAAAATCAATAATTTATAGAACTTAATTTTATTCGATGCTTCGAATGCTTTTGTAATAGAAATTTATGATTTGAATTGAAAAATTCCCCTCGATTTTGATCGAGGGGAGTTTTTTTATTTTTTTAAAAAAAGTCTGTACAAAATCATTATAATATGTTAAAATATATAATGAATACATATATAAAAGAGGAAAATTAAAACAATGGAAAAAAAAGAAAATTTTCATAAGCACAATAAAGAAAATTCAAAAAATGCAAACTTTAAAAAAAGAGATTTTTCCAAAACACAGACAAATGATGAGACCGAAAGCTCAGGAATAGTTGTAGGAAGAAATGCAGTATCCGAGCTTTTGAAATCTGATAGAACCATAGATAAGATATATGTACGAAAGGGAGAGAGAGAAGGGTCTATTGTTGTCATAGTTGCCAAGGCTCTCGAAAAAAGAATACCTGTTGTCGAGGTGGAAAGCTCAAAGCTTGATTATATGAGCGCAGGCGCTAATCATCAGGGTGTTATCGCAATGGCGGCACTAAAGGAATATGTCAGCGTTGATGATATTCTTGATATTGCAAGAGAAAGAAACGAAAAGCCTCTTATCGTGATTGCCGATTCCATTGAAGATCCGCACAATCTCGGTGCTCTTATAAGATGCGCAGAATGCGCGGGCGCGCATGGATTAATTATACCGAAAAGGCACGCAGTAGGTATTACTCCTGCTGTATATAAATCTTCAGCAGGTGCAATAGAACATATGGCAATAGCTAAAGTTTCAAATATAGCAACTACCATGGAGGAGCTAAAAAAGAAAGGACTCTGGATATTCGCATCAGAAGCAGGAGGCACGCCCTATTATGAAACCGATTTCAATTGTGCGTGTGCCATAATTTTAGGTTCAGAAGGAAACGGAGTAGGAAAGCTTATAAAAGAAAGAAGCGATTTTATCGTCTCAATACCTATGTATGGAAGGGTGAATTCGCTTAACGTTTCAACAGCCGCATCAGTAATACTTTGTCATGCGGCAAGAATGCAACGCTCTTAACGAAAGGAGGATAATAATGGATAAAAAATATGACCAAATAAAATTAGATGTTTCAGAGCCTGAAAACACCGAAAGCAGCCCTGAGCTTGTGGACAGTGCGATGGCAAAGGGAGATGTTGTTCAGGAAACAATAGAGCCTTCTGAAATAATAGCACCCGTTAATCAATCTACTAAAAGAAGAAAAATATCCGATCCTCAGACTATATCGATAAACGAGAGACTTTATGAAAAAGAGCCCGAGCTTGATGAGGATGTCGAGCTTATATCTCCCGATGCCGATGTTTTTGAAAAGGCTGAGGAGCAGACAAAAAACGATGAAATAAAGTCTGATAACTGGAATAAGGATCAGATAAAGCGCGATAATTTTAAAAATGATCTTGATGATATATATGCAAGTACCGCTCAGACAGAACAGCAGTTTATGTCTACATTCGGTATTGCCGATAAAACGGGTAAAACGCTCAATATAGATATATCAACCAATCAGACAACATCGGAGATCGAAACCTTGCAGGGTGATATTCATTCTGATTATTATGAATATACAAACCGCCAGCAAAGAAAAGAGATCATTGGAATGTATAAATATGCGAAAAGAAGCATTAAAACCAAAATGATAATGGCTTCGATATTTGCAATATTTGTCCTTTTGATAGAATCTCTTTCAATGTTTTCTATAGAAATGCAGGGAATATTCAGCATAAAAGAGCATCCATATATTCATTTTATCGCAGATATCGGATTTTTACTCCTTTGCGCAGCTTGCGCTTATGAGCAGCTTTATCACGGAATAAAATCTATATTTTCAAGAGAGTTGATACCTGAATCAATAGCTGTGTATGTTACGGCGGCAGGTCTTTTGTATTCAATAATAAATCTTGTGTTTATTCCTTTTACAAATGCGGTAAAGCTTCCTCTTTGTAATTTTCCCGTTGCATTTGTCTGCGTTTTAGTGCTTTATTTCTCATATATAAATGTTGCAAGAGAAAAATACGGCTTTAGTGTCGTATCCTCGAAGGATACAAAATTCGTTCTTTCCAAGGTTGAAGGTGAAAATGCCGAAAGCGAGCAAGAGGCGTTTACCACTACAGGAAAGGGTGTTTACGGAGATATAATAAGAATAGAAAAAAGTGATTTTGTAAAGGGTTATTTCCAAAGAACTAACAGATCAGCAAAAATAGGAAAGATAATGTATCCATATTATCTTTTGGCAATATGTATTCCTCTTATCTTTGCAGTTATAGCAAGTATAAGAAATAGGGACTTTTTTGAAGCGGTAAATATTTGGTACGTTGGATTTTTGCTTATTGCTCCGATAGGAGTTCTTGTAAGCTATAGCTTACCGTTCTTCTTCGGAAACAAAAAGCTTTTTGAAGACGAGGTATCAATAATAGGCGAAAGTGCACTTGATGAATTTTTTAAGGTAAATGTGGTATCCGCAAACGATACGACAGCATTTCCGCCTTATAACGTAAAGCTTCAAAGCTTCAACGTGTATAACGATTATAAATTCGAAAAGGTACTTTATTATGCGGCAAGCGGCTTCAGTACTGTTGGCGGACCGTTGGCAGATGTGTTTGAAATAGCCACAAAGGATGCATTTGCAAAGAGCAAACGCGCAAAATTTGTTTGCTCGGGCAGGAACTATCTTTGCGTAAAGGTAGATAACGATACGATCATATTTGCTGACAGATACGGTATTACCTCGCAGGGAATAGAGCTTGGTAACGAAAAAGATGCAAGCGATGAAGATGTGAGCGTAATGTATATGGCTTGTAATAGCAAGCTTTGTGCAAAAATGTATATTAAATATCAGATCGACGATGAGTTTGCGAAGATTGTAAAGGCTCTTAATAAACAGGGAATATACGTTGGAATAAGAACGTTTGACCCAAATATAAATAACGAGCTTCTTGAAAAACAGACTCATTTCAAAAAGGCAGATTTGCAGGTTATTCGTTTGGGATCTGAGGAGGATATACCTCAGGTTCATGCAAAAACAGACAGCGGTATTGTTTCAAAGGGACTTTCAAAGGCTCTCTTAAAGGCTTTGCCGGTTTGCAGAAAAATAGTAAAGGTTAGAAAGGCTTCAACGGTCTTTAAGATAATATTTTCCGTAATAGGTGCGGTAGCTTTAGGCTTCTTCACATTTGGAAAGATAACGGCGATACTTCCTATCTATATCGTGGGATATTACTTGCTTAGTTGTCTTGTTTTGACGGCATTAGGTTCAAAGACCGCATTTAAAATTAAGTAAATGTATAAAAATTTAAGTTCAATATTAAAATCCGTATCAAAGCCGGGCAGATATACAGGCGGAGAGTACGGTCAAATAATCAAAGATAAAAAGGATATAAATTGCAGAATAGCATTTTGCTTTCCGGATCTTTACGAAATAGGTATGTCAAACCTTGGTGTACGCTTGCTTTATGGAGCTCTTAATCAGGAAAATGATATTTGGTGTGAAAGAGTTTACGCTCCGTGGACCGATATGGAAGAAAAGATGCGTCAGTATGATATTCCGTTGTGGGCGCATGAGAGTAAGGATAGTGTTAAGGATTTCGATATCGTGGCATTTTCTTTGCAGTATGAGCTTTGCTACACTACGGCAATCAATATGATAGATCTTGCAAAATTGCCTATTTATGCAGCCGATAGAACGGATGATATGCCTGTTTTGTTAGCAGGCGGACCGTGTGCGTATAATCCTGAGCCTGTTGCTGATTTTTTTGATGTGTTCAGCATCGGTGAGGGCGAAGAGGCGCTTGTTGAGTTTTCACGTCTTTACATAAAGATGAAGAAGAACGGAACTTATAATAAAAAAGACTTTTTAAGAGAGGTATCCCATCTTAAAGGCTTTTACGTTCCTTCACTTTACGATGTGGAATATAATGAGGACGGCACTATAAAATCCTTTGAACCGAAATACGGCGATGTGCCTAAGAAGGTAGAGAAAAGAATAATAGCCGATCTTAACACATCGTATTTCCCGACAAAACCGATAATGCCGTTTATTGAGGTCGTACATGACAGAATAATGCTCGAAACCTTCCGCGGCTGTATTCGCGGCTGTAGATTTTGTCAGGCAGGTATGGTTTTCAGACCTGTTCGTGAAAAAAACGCACAAACACTCAACAGACAAGCCAAGGAAATATACGAAAACACGGGATATACCGAAATTTCTTTGACATCACTCTCTATAAGTGACTATTCTTGTTTGCATGAAGCTACGGATTTGCTTCTTGAATGGACAAACCCAAAAAAGATAAATCTTTCTCTTCCGTCTTTAAGAGCTGATAGCTTTACTAAAGAGCTTATGGATAAGGTTAGCTCTATACGTCAATCCGGACTTACCTTTGCCCCTGAGGCGGTAACACAAAGACTTCGTGATGCTATAAATAAAAATCTTTATGAAGAAGATCTTTTAAATGCTGTAAGACTTGCGTTTGAGGGCGGAAAAAGTCAAGTAAAGCTTTATTTTATGAACGGATTGCCTACCGAAACATATGAAGATATTGAGGGAATAGCAGTTCTTGCAAAGCATGTCGTTGACGAGTACTATAAAGTGCCCATAAGACCGAAAAAGCCAGTTAGCGTTACAGTAAGCGTTTCATGCTTTGTTCCCAAGCCGCATACTCCGTTTCAATGGGAAGGTCAGGATGATTTACAGCTTTTGCGCGACAAGCAGATCTTTCTTGCCGAAAAGATAACGGATAAAAAGATACGGTACAATTGGCATGAAGCTAAGGTGTCAAGACTTGAAGCCGTATTTTCAAAGGGTAACCGTAAGCTTTCAAAGGCTATTGCATATGCTCAGAAGAATGGTATGCGCTTTGATGCGTGGGATGAATATTTTGACTATGACAAATGGATGCAGGTATTTGCAAAGTGCAGTATAGATCCTGATTTTTACGCTAACAGAAAAATGTCCTATGATGAAATATTACCGTGGGATGTTATTGATATCGGCGTAAGTAAAAATTTCCTTATTTCAGAAAATAAAAAGGCGTATAAAAGCAAAACTACGCCCAACTGTAAAGAAAAATGCTCCGGTTGCGGAGCAAATAAGCTCGGAGGTGATATTACATGGTGTCCGAAAGCCAGATAACTCCGATAAGAATAAAATTCAAAAAATACGGCTCCCTTATGTATATATCGCATCTTGATCTTGCAAGAACGATGCAGAGAATAATCGTAAGATCGGGTATCGATATTTGGTATTCCGAAGGATTTAATCCTCAGCCCAAGATCGTTTTTGCAGTTCCGCTACCCGTAGGAGTTGAAAGCGAATGCGAATATATGGACATAAAAATAAACACCCCTATGTCATGTGACGAGATATCACGCCGTTTAAGCGCGAATTTTCCCGAGGAAATGAAGGTGCTTGACGTTTATGTGCCGGAAACAAAGCTCAAAAAAATAATGTATATTGACTACGAAATAACAATATCTTCGCCTTATATAGAAGCATCAACTGCCGAAAAAATAAATTTGATTTTTTCGAATGATCTATATATAACAAAAAAATCAAAAGGAAACGAGAAGGAGATAAATATAAAGGAGTATATAAAATCTCTTAAATCGCGTACTTCCGATGATAAAATAGTTATAGATGCTATAATTGCTTCGGGCAGTGAAAAAAATCTAAATCCGGAGCTTTTGATAGAGGCAATAAAACAAAATATTGGCATTCTCACAACATCTCCTATATCGGAATATTACACTATTATGCGAAAGGATATGCTTTGCGAGGATCTTACGAAATTTCAATAAGAGCAAACTAAAAAAGCCAAACCCCGATTTTAGACGGGTGTCTGTAAAACATTAATCCGACCTATGGTTACGATCATAGGTCGGATTTTTGCTTATTGTTTCGATGCAACAGTATCCAAGGCTCCACTTGTCAGAGAAGCTGACTGAGGGGTAGTATTCTCTCCCTCCGTCAAAAATCAAAGATTTTTGCCACATCCCTCTGATGAGGGAGGTGGGGGTAGCGGTGCAATGCCGCATATAACGCACCCCACCGAACGGTGTATAGAAGTGCGCTCTTATATCTGGTCGACAAATTGGAATTTGTTGCTGTTGAAATATAATCACACTGTACTTTTAGAAAATTTTATAAATTCATATGGCAATCCTATATCTTCAGAATATTTACAGATTTCTATCTTTTCGTCATCAGTCATTTCGTCATAGAAAGGGCGATCTGATACTTTCCAGTATGCTTTAACTTCGTCAATTTTCAATACATCCCCCCATGGGGCAGTATATAATTCTCCAACTTTATATTTCCCGATTTCTTTATATACCCTTGTGGTATAACAATACCCCAGTGTATTTAAATAATTTTGAATTGATTCATATTCATGTTCAGGAAATGATATTTCTTCATACATACAATAAGCCTTCTAACAATGTAAAACTAAAGTTTGTTTATCTCTCTATCCCATACAAGTAAACTGCGTTCAATTGCCATCCCTCGCTCTAAAGAGCTCGGTCAAATCAAGTTTATCCAACTGTTTGTATTCTATATATTGTCGCAACATATACAAGAACATACCCGGAAAACAATGCTGCCGGGCCTGAAACTGTTTTATGGACACCCACCTTTTTTCGGGGGGTGATTTAGGCTTTATATCTTGCTCTTTTTATTTTACGCAAAGGAGCGAGGGTGTTTTTGTCAAATACCGAAAGAGAAGACTCCTCAATGCCCATTTTTTCAATAAATTCATCAAATGTAATGAACTCTATATTTTTAACTCCGGCATCTATTGTGCGTAAAGCCTTGTTTTTTCTATAACAGCTTTGATGAATGCTTTCATCTTTAAATTCGTAGGTAACAAAAATATCGCAGTACGAGGCGTTTGAGGTGTATTTTATACCTCTTTTTGCAAGAATTGATACTATATTCATCATTTCCTTGAAATGATACTCCTCATATAAATTGCTTATACAGATTTTTTTGCCAGAAAACAGAGAAGATTTGTTTCCGTAATTTACAAAAACTCTTGAGGAATACTTAGAAAATGCTTGACGGTTAGCATCAAGACCGTGCATCCAATTAGAACGTGTGCTGTTTGTTATCGTTTCCATATCTGAAAGCTTTTTGGTACGAAGATATTCTTTGTATTTCGTGTATTCCGTATCAAGCTCGCCGTTTTTACACCAGCATTTGCAGTTTGGATATTTCTTTATTACTTCCTCGGCAGATAGAGAGGTTTCATCGCAGATGCCTTTCATGACCTTCATTGTGAACAAAGCGTCATCATCGCTTTTATGTATGTCTTGCGTTTCCGTAACTCCATAGCTTGCCGCTGATTTGATAAGAGAAGGAGTGTTATCAAGATGATGAAGATCGGTATAAATTCTTTGAACATCAATAAAATTGTAGTCAAAAAATTTATTATCATATCCAAGCTTCAAAATTTTGCTTTCGTATCTTTCACATTCGCTTTTTATGTATCTTGCATCAGCCATTACAGAAAAGCCGAAAATAATCGCATCATCATCTGTAAGGAGCGAGCGTATTTCAGGATAAAAAGCCGAAAAATCAGGAGAAGCCTTAAATTTCTTTTCATCATAAGCCAATACGATCTCAGGCTGATTATCTTTGCTTGGAAGATAAAATCTCGCCTTTGGATTTATAACAATATCCTTTTTTCCTATCACATTGAAATACTCGTCGGTGACAACATATCCAAAAGAGCAAATTTTTCCGTTGCCGTGAAAACAGTTAGCGCATTCAATATCAAAAAATATATATTTCATTAATCATACCCTTTACAAATTAAATGTCGCGTCTGCCTTGGATAGCTCTGAAAAGAGTTATCTCGTCAGCATATTCGAGGTCAGCCCCGACAGGAAGACCGTTTGCTATTCTTGTAACCTTTATGTCAAAGGGCTTTAAAAGTCTTGAAATATACATTGCCGTAGCCTCACCCTCAACAGTAGGATTGGTTGCAATAATAACCTCGGAAATGTTTTCATTCTCAACTCTTTTTAAAAGCTCTTTTATTGTAAGCATATCCGGGCCGATTCCTTTCATTGGCGAGATAGTGCCATTTAAAACATGATAAACTCCCGTGTATTCCTTTACCTTTTCAAGAGCCATAACGCTTTGAGGATCTTCAACCACGCAAACAATAGAATGGTCTCTTGTGGATGAGGAGCATATATCGCAAATTTCAGAATCGGAAATGTTCTGACAAACAGAGCATATACCGATATTGGTTTTTGCAGCAATGATAGCATCTGCAAAAGCTCTTGCGTTTTCTTCGCTCATATTCAAAATGGAAAAAGCCATTCTTGTAGCGCTTTTCTTACCGACACCCTCAAGAGAACGGAACTTGTCAACAAGATCCTGAAGCGGCTTTAATAATGTTTCCATTAAAACATACCGCCAAGGCCCATACCCATACCGCCAAGAGGACCTGTAACCTTTTTCATTTCTTCATCAGCATCGGAATTTACTTTTTTAATAGCCTCATTAACGGCAGCGACCATAATATCGGAAAGAGTTTCGATATCGTCGGGATCAACGATCTCAGGTGCAATATCGATAGATAATATCTCGCGCTTACCGTTTATTTTGATTTTAACTACGCCACCGCCCGCCGATACGTCATATTCTTTGTTTTCAAGCTCAAGCTGCTTAGCCTGCATATCCTCTTGCATCTTTTGTGCTTGCTTGATCATTTCGTTCATGCTCGGACCCTTTGGAACCATTGCTTTCATAATATACCACCTTTATTAAATAAATTCATCAAGATCGGAAACTGCTTCTTTTGCAGTTTTCAAAATTATGTTGATTTGCGAAAGAGAATCGATCTCTACATCGCAACAGATCATTGAATCTAAAATATATTTTTTATTTCTTTCCGAGGAGAGCATAGTAGCCATAAGCTTATTTGATGTAACTATATTGTATTTTTGCTCCTTCGGTATAAAATAACATTCACAGTTTTTAAGGAAGCTTTCAACTGCTTGATCGTATTCACCTACCTTGGCAATAATATCGGACCAGTTTTCGAGCTTTCGTATTTTATCGTTTTCAACCGATTCATTAACCGAGTCCTCTTGAATCTCGGTAAATGTATTAGACTTTTTATCGGATTTTTCGGTCTCCGAATTGTGATCCTGGGAAGACGCAGTATCTTGAGAAACAGTAACGCCCTTTGACATAAGCCTGAGCTTGTCCTCAAGAGCCGATATTCTCGCCAAAAGCGCATCATTAGATGTTGAAAGCTTTGAATCACACATTTTCATAAGTGTGATCTCGGCGCATAAGCGTTTGTTTGTCGGGTTTCTCATCATGCTTATATAAGCATCATCCAAAAGACGTGAATGATAGAGAAGCGTGCCCATATCGAAAAGTGATGTAACATCCTCAAGGAGCTTGTATTCCTGAGGAATAAGATCAAGGTATTTTGCGCCCGAGCAAGATTTTTGAATCATCATATCTCTATAAAATGATGTAAGATCTGAGAAAAATACCAAAACATCTTTAGAAGAAACAACGATATCGTTTACAGTCTCAAAAAGCTTTGCATAATCCTTATTTGCTATATATCTTGCTACATCACACATTTTATCATAAGAGCTGGTGCCGAGTATCTCATTTACAAGCTCTGCATTTATAGGCTTGTGAGAACCTGCACAAAGCTCCATAAGACTGATAGCATCACGCATACCGCCTTGAGCACTTTTTGATATCAAGGCAGCGCCGTCACTTTCAAGAGCTATACCTTCACTGTTGGCAATAAACATAAGTCTCTTTGAAAGCTCAGCCATAGAAATGCGTCTGAATTCAAATCTTTGACATCTGGATATGATAGTGGCGGGAATTTTATGCGGTTCTGTCGTAGCAAATATATATAATACGTGCTCCGGAGGCTCTTCAATAGTTTTTAAAAGAGCATTGAAAGCGCTATCAGAAAGCATATGTGCTTCATCTATGATATAAACTCTTTTTTTGAGCATAGCAGGAGTATACATTACATTGTCACGAAGATCTCTTATATAATCAACACCTGTATTTGTAGCCGCATCCATTTCAATAACATCAGTAGCATTTCCTGAATCTATTGCTTTGCAGTTTGCACATTCATTACAGGGATTGCCGTTTTCGGGATTTAGACAGTTTACTACCTTTGCAAGTATTTTTGCACAAGTAGTTTTACCTGTACCTCGCGAGCCGGCAAAAAGATAAGCGTGGGATACGGAATTGTTAAGAGCCTCGTGCTTTAAAATAGAAGTTATATGCTCTTGACCCGAAACGTCGTCAAACTTAATAGGTCTGTATTTTCTGTATAAAGCTTGATGCATAATTTCTCCTTATTAAATCAAAAAACAAGATGTCATATAAGATCATACACCTAAAATTCGAGCTGATTTTACATGCGCAAACCAAGAGCGTATGCTCAGAACAAGCACCCTCACGGCACATCTCCAAAACTGCTTAGTGCTGCTTGGTCCCCCACCTGACACGGTTCACAGCCGGAAATTGCGCAAGACTCATTCGTCAACGCATCCGCAAATGGCGCAAGACCACACAAAACCAGTCCTCAGATTAGGATTCACCCCTGCATATAGCGGATTTCAGGTACAGGGCACCGCTACCGCCCCAGCTAGTATGACCTTATATCACAACTTGTTTTTTGTGAAATATTAAAATTTTATATCTTTTTTATATAAGAAATCAAGATATGTAATAGTATAGCATAAGAGTAAGTAAAAAGTCAAGGCAAGAAACGAAATTTTCTCGCCTTAACTTGAAATTTATTTATAAATATCAAATAATTTATATTATTATATGCCGAAAAGCTCGTTTTCGATTTTTAAAAGACGGTTATACTTTGAAACTCTTTCCATTCTGCACGGTGCACCGGTTTTTATAAATTCCGACATAACGGCAACCGAAATATCAGCAATCGAAGTGTCGTCTGTATCACCTGAACGGTGAGAGAGAATAGAATAATATCCGTTTTCCTTTGCAAGCTTTATAACATCGAGAGTTTCGCTCAGCGTTCCTATTTGGTTAGGCTTTATAAGAATTGTATTAGCCATATTATTTTTTATGCCATCATTAAGTCTTTTTTTATTGGTTACAAAAAGATCGTCACCTACCAAAAGAGTTTTTTTGTTTAATTTTTCAGTGATTTGTTGCCATCCCTCGTAGTCGCATTCTCCTATAGGATCTTCGATCGAAATAATAGGATATTTTGAAACTAACTCATCCCATTTTGTGATTAGCTCCGATGATGAGAAATCCTTTTTTGCTTTAGGCAGATGATAAGAACCTTTTTCATACCACTCGCTTGATGCGATATCAAGTGCGAGTTTAACATTTTTAGTGGAATATCCGGCGTTTTTGATAGCAGTAATTATCATTTCTATAGCTTCATTTTCGCTTTTGAGATCAGGAGCATATCCGCCCTCGTCGCCTACTGATATCGTATGACCTTCGCTTTTTAAAAGCTTTCCTAATGCCTGATATATCTCGCATCCCGCCTGCAATGCCTTTGAAAATGACGGAAAATCAACGGGAACTATCATAAATTCCTGAATATCGATGTTGTTAGATGCATGAGCACCGCCATTTAAAATGTTCATCATAGGAGCAGGCATTCGTCTTGCAAATTCTCCGCCAATATATTTATAAAGGGGAAGTGAATGTAAGCTTGCAAAGGCTTTATAGATAGCCAGGGAAACGGACAATGTAGCATTAGCACCTAAAACACTTTTGTTTTCAGTCTTATCATGCTCACACATGATCTCATCAATTTCTCGAGGACATGAAAAGCTTTTATTTACGATAAGGGGTGCAATTACGGAATTTACATTGTAAACCGCTTTTAAAACACCTTTTCCGTTGTATCGCTTGTCATTGTCTCGAAGCTCTTTTGCCTCAAAAATACCTGTTGAAGCACCTGAAGGTACTGATGCAGTTGCTGATATTCCGTTTTCTAAAACTACAGTCGCTTCTACTGTGGGATTTGAGCGCGAATCGATTATCTCTCGTGCTTTTAAAGATTTTATAATACTCATAAAATACTCCTTTTTTCTTTAGTATGTCTTTTTTAGAAAAAAATATAAGCGAAAAAAGAAAAACCGCCGAAATTGGCGGTTTTAAGTTATTTTTTCTGTTCGTTTTCTTTATTCAAGATCTCGGATATATCGATAGTAGAGGTGTTGGTACAAGGATTTTCTTTTGACTCTTCAATATCTATATTTATTTGATCCTTCTCGTTTATGATAAGATCCTTGATCTCATTGACAGCCATTTGGTGAAGCTCGGAATCAATTTTTTTGTTTTCGATCTTTTCTTCCTCTTTGATTTTGCTATATGCTTCAGTAACAAGCGCGGCCTGCATAAATTTTTCATCCGAGAAAATATCTTGAGATTTGTAAAGCTCAGTATCCCTCGGCAAATTCTTTTTCTTAAGACGACTATCTATACCGCGAGAGAAGAGATAAGTGATAACTGCACAGAGCGGAACACCGATTATCATTCCGACAATTCCGAATAAATAAGAGCAAGCCGTAACTGCAGCGATAACACCAATAGGAGTAAGGCCTGTAGAAGCACCTATAATATGCGGTGCTATAATATTTCCGTCAACCTGTTGTATTATAAGGATAATTGCTGCAAACGCTATAGCCTTACCAATTCCACCATCAGGACTTACAACTATAAGTATAGCAGAAGGAATTCCACCGATAAACGGACCGAAGAAAGGGATCATGTTTGTAAATCCTACGATAACTCCTATAAGAGCAGGCATAGGAAATTTAAGTATAGCAAGAATAGATGCAACTACAATTCCAACGAACATAGAGTCGCAAACAGTGCCGACAAGATATCTTCCGACGGTTTTGTCCGAATATCTTGCAAAATTCATAAAGCTTTCGTATTTTTCCTTTTTTAATATAGCACAAAGGAATTTTTTGATCTTGGCTCCGATGCTTTCCTTGTGAATAAGGAAATATATTGAAAGGATAATTCCTACAATAACGTAGAAGACTTGATTTATAAGAACTCCGGCTACCTTTGATACCATATTAAGAAGTCCGTTTACTATGTTTGATATTTGAGATCCCGATTCAACGGATATATCACCTGAAGAGAATGAAGCTCCGGCAGATGTTAAAAACTTAGTAATGGAAGCCATTATTTCGTTTACATCTATATCAAGAGAAGGGAATTCCTCTTGAAGCTTAGCTAAAAATTGCTGAATCCAAGTATAGATGCTATTTATATAACCTTCAATATTTTTAGCAAAGCTTTCTATATTGTTTACCATAGGAAGAATGATAGCTACCAATATTAATGCAATTATGCCAAAAAATATAATATAAGTGGATATAAGCGAAAGAGCTTTTCTTAATTTGCGGTGTTCTTTCTTTTTATCTACAAAAGCGAAAACTTTTTTGTTTAAAAGCTTATAAAGCGGATTGCATATATAAGCTATAGCAAATCCGTAAATAAATGCTGACATCGCTTTTGCAAAGGCGTTGAGCGCACCAAGAATTGAATTAAATTTAAATATAAGAAAAACAAAAGAAATAAGTGCAGCACCAACTAAAAAAGCATAGAAAGCGATGGATGCAAATTTTTCATTCTTTTTGAATCTTTTAAACATTTTTTTCTCCTAAAGTATATTATATTATTACTATTTTAACTTATTTAAAGCTGCAAGTCAAGAGAATTTTGGTAAATATAAATAAAATATATTTATAAAAAAGAAAAAATCGGGCTATTGCCCGATTTTTGAATAATTAATTACCTGAGGTGCTGTAGTTAGGAGCTTCTTTTGTGATGCTGATATCGTGAGGATGAGATTCTTTAAGACCTGCACCCGATATCTTAACGAATTGTCCTTTAACCTTGAGCTCTTCGATTGTTTGGCTACCGCAGTAACCCATACCTGCACGAAGACCGCCCATAAGCTGATATACAGTGTCAGAAAGAGGTCCTTTGTAAGGAACACGTCCTTCCACTCCTTCGGGAACGAGCTTTTTATTGCCTTCTTGGAAGTATCTGTCCTTGGATCCCTTTTCCATAGAAGCCAATGAGCCCATGCCGCGGTAAACCTTGAACTGTCTGCCTTGATAGATTTCACTCTCTCCGGGGCTTTCTTCGCAGCCTGCAAGAAGAGAACCTACCATTATAACATTTGCGCCTGCTGCAATAGCTTTGGTAATATCTCCACTATATTTTATACCGCCATCCGCGATTACAGGAACACCGTATTCTTTAGCAACGGAATATGCATCAAATATAGCTGTAATCTGAGGAACACCAATACCTGCAACAATACGTGTGGTACAAATAGAGCCGGGACCGATACCTACCTTGATAGCGTCAGCACCTGCTTCGATAAGATCGCGAGCTGCATCAGCGGTTGCGATATTACCTACTATAATTTGAGCATCGGGATAAGCGTTTTTAATCTTTTTCAAGCAATCAACGATGTTTTTGGAGTGACCGTGAGCGGAATCAAGTACCAAAAAGTCAGCACCGACACCGAGAAGAGCTCCTGCGCGCTCAATAACGTTATCGGTAACTCCAATAGCGGCACCGCAGAGAAGTCTGCCTTTTTCATCACGAGCAGTATTCGGATATTTAGTGGCTTTTTCAATATCCTTAGTTGTGATAAGTCCTTTAAGAGTAAAATTATCATCAACTATCGGCAATTTTTCTATCTTGTGTTGGCACAAAAGCTTCTTTGCATCATCAATAGAAGCACCCTCTTTAAGAGTAATAAGGTTGTCCTTTGTCATATGATCCTTTATCGGAACATTAAAATCCGTCAAAAATCTCATATCACGGTTAGTTATAATACCAACGAGTTTTTTATTTTCAATACAGATCGGAACACCGGAAATACGGTATTTTGCCATAAGTCTGTCGGCTTCTGCAACAGTATTGTCCGGAGCAAGATAAAAAGGATCGGTAATTACACCGTTTTCGCTTCTTTTTACTCTTTCAACCTCTTCAACCTGCTTTTGAATAGGCATATTTTTATGGATAACGCCGACACCGCCTTCACGAGCTATAGCAATAGCAAGAGCAGATTCCGTAACAGTATCCATAGCAGCACTCATAAGCGGAATGTTGAGTTTGATTTTTTTAGTCAAATGAGTTTCGAGATTTACCATTTTTGGAACGATCTCACTCTTTGCGGGAACGAGTAAAACGTCGTCAAAGGTGATACCCTCGCGTCCAAATTTGTAATCATATAAATTTTCAGCCACTGTAAAATCCTCCTGATTTTAATTGAATATATTTTTTATATTATAAAACCAAAAACACGATTTGTCAACAAAATTTTTCAAAAAACTAAAATTTTAAACAGTTTTACATAAAAAAATTTTATCAAAGTGAGGTTTCATACTCGAAAAAGCCTTTTTCGCTTCGTCTTCCGAATTGAATATACCAAATACCGAAGGACCGCTTCCGCTCATAAGAGCGCCAATAGCCCCGTTATCTAAAAGCATAGCTTTTATCTTGTGTACCTCGGGATTTGCGACATCTTCAAATTTATTGTATAAAAGAGAAGAAATATCGGAAATGCTATTTTTGCTTATCGCATCTATCATTTTGTCGTAATCACCGCTTTTTTTGCAATAAATACCGTATTTTTTGTCAAGCTCGGAATAAGCGTGTACTGTGGACAGCTTAGGCTCATTTCCCATTACGCAAATTAAATTTATATCCTTTAGTGTAGGTAATTTTGTAAGTTTTTCACCAATACCCTGACAAAGATAAGTTCCTCCATGAATGCAAAACGGAACATCAGCTCCCAACGACGCACTCAAAGAGATAAGATCATATTCAGATAAAGGATAAGAGAAGGCTTGATTTAAAAGCTTCAAGGTAGCCGCGGCATCAGCGCTTCCGCCCGCCATCCCGGCGCATATAGGGATGTTTTTCTCAATTTCAAAAAGAAGCTTTTTAAATTTGATATCAGCTTTAGCGATAAATCTTATAGCGCTTTTGTATACAAGATTGCTTTCATCCCAAGCTATATCCTCGTTATTTGAAACGATTTTAATTTCATTGCAGGCACTATCGTACTCCGAAACGGTAAGAGTTATTTTATCGTATATGGATATAGTCTGCATAACGGTTTCGATATTATGATATCCGTCACTGCGTTTATCCAAAACATCTAAGTACAGATTTATTTTTGCAGGAGATAGAATAGAGAATTTCATAAGATTATTTAGCGTCAAACCAAGTTTCTCCAAGACCTACATCGGCAGTGAGTGGAACAAGAAGCTTGACTGCGTTCTCCATTTCTGTTTTAAGGATTTGTTTAGCCTTCTCGGCGCAAGAAACGTGAGATTCAATAATAAGCTCATCGTGTACCTGCAATATCAGCTTTGCGTCGATATCAGCTTTTTTAAGAGCGTTATGAACATTTATCATGGCAATCTTTATAATATCTGCCGCCGATCCTTGAATAGGGCTGTTCATAGCAACTCTTTTTCCGAATGAACGCAGATTATGATTTTCAGCCGCGAGCTCTGGAATATAGCGTATACGTCCAAACATGGTCGTTGCATATCCGTCCTGTGTGGCTTTTTCGACAAGTGAATTGATATAATTGTGAATATCGGGATAAGACTCAAAATAAGAATTTATATAGCTTCGTGCCTCTTTGGTGGAAACGTGAATATCCTTTCCCAAGGAAAAATCACCTATTCCGTAAACGATGCCGAAGTTTACCGCTTTTGCGTTCTTTCTCATAATAGGGGTAACCGATTCAAGAGGTACATTGAACACCTGAGATGCTGTTATAGCATGAATGTCCGCACCGCTGTTGAAGGCATGGATCATATTTGTATCTTTTGAAAGATGAGCCAAAACCTTCAGTTCAATCTGTGAATAGTCAGCATCAATAAGAACGTAGTTAATACCTTTTGTTATGAAAAATTTACGAAGCTCTCTTCCTAAACTCGTCTTTATTGGAATATTTTGAAGATTAGGCTCTGTTGAAGAAAGTCTGCCTGTTACAGTTACGGTTTGGTTAAATGTAGAATGAATACGACCGTTTTTATCGGCAACCTTAAGCAGACCCTCACAATAAGTGCTATGAAGCTTCGTTATTTGTCTGTAATCCAATATTTCGTTTATAATAGGAGATTCGGAGCGCAAGCTTTCCAAGATTTCAGCACTTGTGGAGTAGCCGTGCTTCGTTTTTTTACCGTGAGGAAGCTTCATTTTGCCAAAAAGGACTTCACCAAGCTGTTTTGGAGAATTTATATTGAATTTTTCACCTGCAAGAGCATATATCTTTTCTTCGCAATCTTGAGCCAACTCCCCAATTCTTTGAGCATAGAACTTAAGTCCTCGAGTATCTATCCTGAAGCCTTCTAACTCCATAGAGGCCAATACCTCGGCAAGAGGGATTTCGATATCGGTAAGAATATTCATTGTGCCTGCTTCGCTTAATTTTTCAGATAATATCTTATAAATGGCATATATTATCTGCGGAGCATCCTCTTCCTTAAAGTTGGATCTTAAATATTTTGAGGATATAATATCTATATCGTAAGAATCATCAGATGGAGAAGCCACATATGCAGCGAGCATAGTATCAAAAACACAGTTCAGATCATAATTTTTTGTGAGTGCTTTTAAATCGTGACATATTATTTTGTTCCTTTTAAGAAAATCATCCATAGGATTGAAATAATAAGTAAAGCGATATTTATCGGTGCAAGCATATATTATATCGTCACACGGATATATGGCTATCAATTCATCCTTCATTTTATCAATCATATCCTGAGAAGGAATTTCAGGCATATCCCATGATTTTTGAAATTCTTCTTCATCATTTATATCATCGGCTGAAATACCGAATTTTTTCAAAAAAGAATTAAATTCATATTTTATAAAAAATTTTCCGAGCTCGGATGAAGATATCTTATGAAGCTTGAAATCAGGGATTGTTTTTTCGATAGGTGCGTCACAAACGATCGTAGCTAAAAATTTAGATGTATAAGCCATATCCTTACCGACCTCTATTTTGTGCTTTACAAGATCGGAAATCTCTAAAGAGCTTTCGTAATTTTCGTAAACTCCGTCAAGAGAACCAAAGGTTGAAATGAGCTTTTGAGCGCCTTTTTCACCAATACCCATAATTCCGGGAATATTATCAGAGGAATCACCCATTATGGCTTTCATATCAATGAATTGTAAAGGAGTTACACCATATTCGGAAATAAAAAGCTCGGGGGTATATAAAGTATCCTCCTTGGTCTTTACAAGAATAACGGAGCATTGATTGTTTAAAAGCTGCAAAGAGTCCTTATCTCCTGTGAGAATATAAGAATGTATATCGGTATTTTTCATTGCTATTCTTGAAACAGTGCCAAGAATATCGTCAGCCTCGTAGCCTTCAAGCTCCAAAACATTAAAGCCAAGAAGTTTAGCGCACTCCTTTGCAATCGGAAGCTGCTGAGCAAGGTCCTCAGGCATTCCTTTTCTTGTAGCCTTATAAAAATCACAAGCCTTATGACGAAATGTTTTTGCTCGAACATCAAAGGCTATAACCGCATATTCGGGTTGTAAATTATCCAAATGTCTTTTTAATATTGAAATCATGCCAAATATAGCATTGGTAGGAAAGCCTTCTTTTGTTGAAAGAGGACGTATACCGTAATATGCTCGGTTTAAAATGCTGTTACCGTCGATTATAAGTAGATTTTTCATTCTTGTGTACCTTGTTCATTAAGCGCAAGCTCTATTGCTTTTGTTAACTGATCTGCACATGAAGTTGATTTCCAACCGCATGTATTTCCTTTTAAGAGCGAGATAACCTTGTCACACTCCATGCCGTTTACCAGCTTGGAGATGGCTTTAAGATTTCCGTTACAGCCCCCAACAAATTCGACGTTGTATAATTTGCCATCTGTTATATCAAATTTAATAAGAGATGCGCAAATTCCCTTGGTTTTGAAAGAGTAAGACATAATTTTTCTCCTTTAATAAAAAAAGTGTAGAAATTTTCAAAGAAATGTGATAATATATACTTCGTAATTTATATTTTAACAAAAAACGGAGCAAATATCAATATGAGAATGAAAAAAAAGCGTCACGGAAGCGAAAGATTGGAACTTTTGTCAACTCTTGTTTCTAATGATCCGGTATTTCTTTGCAATAATTTGAAAGATGTTTACGGAAATTCAAATCCTTTAAGAATAGAGATAGGATGTGGAAAGGGTGATTTTATAAGAGGCAAATCGCAAGCAGAGCCAGACTATAATTATCTTGCAATAGAAAAAATCGCCGATGTGTGTACTGTAGCAACAGAAAAATATGCTGTATCGAGAGGTCTTGGAGAGCTTTATTTAAATGGCGGTTGGAAGAAATATGACGGAACGGTTTACCGTTACGGAGACGGTGCAGTTGAATTTACAGATGAGGAAAAAGGAAATGTAAGATTTGCGATCGGAGATGCGGCAAAGCTCCTTTGCGAGTTTCCCGAAAGCTCTATCGATGCCATTTATATAAATTTTTGCGATCCTTGGAGCAAAAAAGGATACGCAAAGCGTCGCCTTACTTACATAACATTTTTAGAAATGTATTCGAAAATTCTTGTAAACGGCGGAAAAATATTTTTTAAAACCGATAATAAGGATCTTTTTGATTTTTCATTGGAGCAGATAGAAGTATCGAAATTTGATCTTGAATACAAAACATACGATCTTCACGCTTCCGATATGAACGAAACGAATATAGAAACCGAGTATGAGCGCAATTTTAGTGAAAAAGGTTTTAAAATAAATATGCTTATTGCGAAAAATGTCAAATAAATAAAAACATCATATCATGTAAATGAGAAGTAATTCTCTAAATAATAAACGGAGATATGAAAATGAAGATCAATATTGTTTCCAATGATAAAAGATACGAGATATTAAACGAGCTTCTTATAGAAAATGGATATGATAGCAGGATTGTATCTTTCAATGATTGCAACAAGGCAGATGCATTGGTTTTGCCTATAAAAAGTACCATTTCGAATGCGGAATACGAAAAATTGTCCCTGATGACCGATGATGGTACTTTTATTTTTTCTCCAAAGACAGATATGGTGGAGCAATATTTTAAAGGAAAGATTATAGATTATTCTCAAAATGAAGATTTTCTTATCGAAAATGCTTATATAACTTCAGAATGCGCTCTCGGTATTATAATAAGCTCTTTAAACAAGACTGTATCTCAAAGCAAAATACTTGTTTTAGGATATGGAAGAATAGGTAAATATCTTGCAGATATGCTCTTTAAGTTGGGAGCGGATGTGTGTATTTACGCACGACGCAATAAGAAAAAATATGAGGCTATAGAAAAAGGCTTATCCATAAAAGAATTATCTTGCGTTGGAGAAGAGCATTTTGATATAATAGTGAATACAGTTCCGGAAAGGATAATTCCCAAGCAACAAAGTGATAAGATTTCTAAAAAGACTGTTGTGATCGATCTTGCTTCGTTACCCGGTGGATTTGAAGATGAAAATGCAGCAAGAAAAGCACTTGCTTTACCGGGAAAAATGAAAAGTGAAAGCGCAGCAAGAGCAATATATGATCTGATAGACAGATATCTTTCGTCCGAAAGGATATAATTATGATAGGATATGCATTTTGCGGCTCTTTTTGTACGCATGAAAAAAGCCTTAATGAAATGAAATCGCTTATAAAGCAGGGTTATGATATATTACCGATAATGAGCGAAAATGTATATAACACAGATACCTATTTTGGCAAAGCCGAAAGCTTGATAAGTGAAGTTGAGAAAATAAGCGGAAAAAAGGTTGTTCATACGATTGTTGATGCCGAACCTCTCGGTCCAAAAATATCGCTTGATGCCTTGGTAATAAGTCCTTGTACGGGCAATACGCTTGCAAAGATTGCTAGAGGGATCACTGATACATCTGTTACAATGGCAGCAAAGGCACATTTAAGAGCAGATAGACCGCTTGTTATTGCATTATGTTCTAACGATGCTCTTTCTGCGAATCTTCAAAATATAAGTTTATTGCTTGAACGCAAGTGTGTATATTTTGTTCCGCTTAAGCAGGACGATCCAAGTAAAAAACCGCATTCATTAGTGTCGGAGTTTTCATTACTGTCAAACACTCTTGAAAATGCGTTACATTCAAAGCAACTACGACCGCTGTTTATATAAAAAATCTGCAAGATTTCTTGCAGATTTTTTATTCATTTATATGAATATTTATTCATTTTTGGAAATCCAGCCTCCGTTCTCGCAAAGACCTTCGAAATTTTTTTGTCTTAAAAATTCATAAGCGGCAATAGCTACTGAATTTGATTGATTAAGTGAGCGTAATCCTTTCTTCATTGGAATACGAACACACCTGTCCTTATACATATTCAAAAGATTTTCGGGAAGTCCGCAGCTTTCTTTGCCAAAAAACAAAAATACGTTTTCCGGGTATGTGATATCGGTATGCTTTTTCATAGCCTTTTTGGTAAAAAGATAAAAATCTGCATTTGGATTTTTATTCAAAAAATCATCTAAATTTTCATAATAATGAATATCTAAATGAAACCAATAATCCATTCCCGCACGCTTTAATTTTGCATTATTTATCTCAAAACCGAAAGGCTTTATCATATGTAAGCTTGCGCCTGTTGCGGCACAGGTACGAGCAATGTTTCCTGTATTTTGCGGGATTTCCGGTTCTAAAAGTACTATATTCAGCTTGCTCATATCTTCCTCCAATTGTTTATATGTATTGATTATAATACTAAATTTGTGAAAAAACAATGATTTTTGCATGAATTTTTCAAAAATATTAAAAAAACTATGGAAATTTTTCTTTCTATGTGTTAATATTAATATATCTATGTTCAAGCACGCGCTTGTGCGTGTAAAATTTTATATTTGAAAGGACGCCTCAAGTTAGGCTAAAAGTTATGGGACTTTTTTCTAAAATTTTCGGCACTTACAGTGACCATCAAATTAAAAAGATCATTCCTATAGTGGACAAAATAGAATCATTAGCACCTCGCTTTGAAGACATGAGCGATAGTGAAATGAGAGCTATGACACCAAAATTTAAAGAAAGACTCGCAAACGGAGAAACACTTGACGATATTTTGCCGGAAGCATATGCACTTGTAAGAGAGGCGGCTGACAGAGTTCTTGGCAAACGTCCATTCAGAGTTCAGCTTATGTGCGGTATCTTACTTCATCAGGGAAGAATTGCTGAAATGAAAACGGGTGAAGGAAAAACGCTTGTTGCGGTTTTGCCTTCTTATCTTAATGCGCTCACAGGTAACGGAGTTCATATCGTTACGGTAAACGATTATCTTGCAAGACTCGGTTGTGAGGAAATGGGCAGAGTTCATGAATTCCTCGGCTTAACAACAGGACTTGTTATTCACGGACAAAGCAAGGAAGATAAAAAAGCGGCGTATGACTGTGATATCACATACGGAACTAATAATGAGTTTGGCTTTGACTATCTTCGTGACAATATGGTTATTTACAAGGAGGATATGTGTCAAAGAGGACACGCCTTTGCCATCGTTGACGAGGTTGACTCTATCCTAATAGATGAAGCAAGAACGCCTCTTATCATTTCCGGTGCGGGCAAAAAATCAAACGATCTTTATGATAGAGCAGACGCTCTCGTTCGTACATTCTCTAAATTCGTTATAAAAGAATTGGATATGAAGCAGGAGCATGAGGATATTGCTCAGGATTATATCGTTGATGAAAAATCAAAGAGCGCAACCCTTACAAAGCACGGTGTTGAAAAGGCCGAAAAATTCTTTGGTATTGAAACCCTTACCGCTCCGGAAAATTCGGAGATTTATCACCATGTTCAAATAGCTATAAAGGCTTATGGAATTATGCACCGTGATACCGATTATGTTATCAAAGACGGTCAAGTTGTCATAGTTGATACTTTTACAGGTCGTCTTATGCCCGGAAGAAGATATTCAGACGGCTTGCATCAAGCTATTGAAGCAAAGGAAAAGGTAAAGATTCAAAGAGAAAACAGAACTATCGCTACTATAACATTCCAAAATTATTTCAGAATGTACAGAAAACTCTCTGGTATGACAGGTACTGCACTTTCTGAAGAAATGGAATTCAGAGAAATTTATAACCTTGACGTTGTAGTTGTTCCTACCAATAAACCTATGATAAGAATAGATCACCACGATCTTGTTTATAAAACTATCGCAGGCAAGGACAGAGCAATAATTGCAAAAATAAAAGAGTGTCATGAAAAGGGTCAGCCTGTTCTTGTCGGAACAGTTTCAATCGAAAAATCGGAAGCTCTTTCTAAAAAACTCAAGCATACCGGTATACCTCATACCGTACTTAATGCAAAATATCACGAAAAAGAGGCTGAAATAGTTGCTCAAGCAGGAAAATTGGGCGCAGTAACCATTTCTACGAACATGGCAGGACGTGGTACCGATATCATGCTCGGCGGAAACGCAGAGTTCCTTGCTAAAAGCGAAATGAGAAAGAACGGCTACGATGAAGAAACGATTGCTTTGTCAACAGGAAGCTCTCAATCTGTTTCTGAGGA
>JAFTXO010000034.1 GCA_017461765.1 Clostridia bacterium
AAAAAGTCTGATATCGTCAACTGTAAGAGCTGTCGAAACGACAGTATGGTGTGCGCCGCCCGCGTAGATCCATGCTGCTGCGCCTGTTGCGTGATCGGGCTTCAATTTCCACATAATTCTCGCAACGGGAAGCTTGGGCATTTCCTTAGGCTGCTTTACAAGCTCTACCTTTGCACAGATAAGTCTGAAGCGATCGCCCATATCTATCATACAAACCGCAACGCCATCGCCTGCGACACCATCAAATACGAGTCTTGCAGGGGGTTCTTTGCCGCCAATTCCAAGGTGGTGTACCTCTATCTTAGGCTGTGTCGATGCGAAATCGGGTGAAACCTCAAGCATATGAGAGCCGAGGACTACCTCTTCTCCCTTTGTGAAGTCGTATGTATAGTCTTCCATAAAGCCTGTCGAGCCTTTTCTGCCCTTTGCCATTTCACAGAAGATTGCGTTCAGAGCCGCAGTCTTATAGTCGCCCTCTGCGCCGAAGCCGATTCCCTTTGCCATCATTCTCTGTGTTGCAAGTCCGGGGAGCTGCTTCATTCCGTGAAGATCCTGGAATGTATCCGTATACGCGCCGAAGCTGCCTTCCTTCAAGAATTTATCGAGAGCGATCTCGTATTTCGCCTGCTCCTTTACTGCGTCTATATTATCTGTATTCATAATATAGAGCTTTGAGTATTCAGCCATTTTATCGTCAAGCTCTTTTTCTGTTACATTATTTACAAGTGCAACAAGGTCGCCTATTCCGTAATAATTTACGTTCCAGCCGTATTTGATCTGGCTTTCAACTCTGTCGCCGTCAGTTACAGAAACCTCTCTCATATTGCTACCGAACATAGCAACATTAAGATTCTTTGAAAAATCAACTGCTCTTGCAACATCGATGAATTTTTTGATCTTTTCGATAACGTCCTCGTGCTGATAATAACCAACAACAACCTCTCTCTTTACACCGAGACGTGTACACATAAAGCCGTATTCACGTCCGCCGTGAGCCGTCTGGTTGAGGTTCATAAAGTCCATATCGATCTCGTCGTACGGAAGCTTTTCATTTGCTTGTGTATGGAAGTGAAGAAGCGGTTTTTTGAGGAACTGAAGTCCTTTTATCCACATCTTTGCGGGGCTGAATGTGTGCATCCAAGTGATAACAGCGATACAGTCCTTATCGTTTGTAGCGGCGGCGCAAGCCTCAACGCAGCTTGCCTCGTCTCTTACTGTTGATTTGTAGCAGATCTCAACGCCGTCGATCTTATCATTAAGATAGCTTGCGATAACCTTGCTATCCTCTGCTACCTGCAAAAGCACCTCTTCGCCGTAAAGGTCCTGGCTACCTGTTATAAAATAAACTTTTTTCATATCAAATATTCTCCTTGAAAATTATTTCGAAAGCTTTTCCTCAAGAGCAGTTATCATATCTACTCTCGTCTGATGTCTGCCACCCTCAAAGGCGGTATTTATGAATATATCAGCAATATCGCAAGCGAGTCCTGCGCCTATTACTCTTGCACCCATACAAAGCACGTTTGCATCGTTATGGAGTCTTGTAAAGCGCGCGCTGAAGGTATCCGAGCAGCAAGCCGCTCTTATTCCTCTGCACTTATTTGCTGCCATACTCATTCCTATGCCTGTGCCGCAAACGAGTATTCCGAGCTCGTGCTTTTTCTCATATATTGCAGTACAAAGCTTTTCGGCATAATCGGGATAATTGCAGCTCTTATTTTCATATGTGCCGTAATCGACGTATTCTACTCCCGTTTCGTCAAAATGCTTTTTGATCTCTTCTTTTAAATCAAGTGCAGCGTGATCGCACGCTATTGCTATAGGTTTCATAATTTGCCTTCCTTTTCAAGACGTTCTTCTCTTTCGCGCTCAGCCTGCGGCTTACGCAAATAATTTACACGAAAATCTATATCGTTTGTATATTCTTCGTTCTTTATTTTTTCGTATGCGACAATTCCTACGGAATATGCGTTTTGGTATCGCATAAGCTCGGGAGTTTCGCATTTGTTTTTTATATTGGCGTTTTCTATGAGCTCATATCCGTCACCGACAAAATAGATCTTTTCATTATATTCTTCCAAAACAGGAATAAGATCGCAAAGGAGCATACAAGTGTCGTTTATCAAGCGTTTTTTACCCTTGAATGCGCCCGTATACACCTGCCCTCTGCGAGCGTTCATTATCGGGCACACGATGCCGTCGACACCGTCAAGATTTCGGGATAATGCTTCTATTGTGCTTACTTCAACGCATTTTACGTCTCTTGCGAATGCAAGTCCCTTAAGAGTTGCCGCTCCGATACGGACTCCCGTAAACGAGCCCGGGCCGTTTGACGCCGCAAAGGCATCTATTTCGTCTATCGATATATCGGATGCCAAAAGAGCTGATTTTATCATCGGCAAAAGTGTTTCGCTATGCGTATTATCGGTATTTACCGTATATAATGCCACAAGTCTTTCATCATCCAATATCGCGACACTGGATGTATGTGCTGTTGAATCAAGCGCAAGTATCTTCATTTTATGCCTCTATCGTTATTTTTCTTTGGTTTGCACCGTCTCCTAAGCGCTCTATTTTTACTTTTTTAGCGTTTTCGGGAATAGCCCACGGAATATTTTCGCTCCACTCGCAAATGCAAATTCCTTTTTTGAGATAATCGTAAAAGCCCACCGAATAAAGATCGTCGTCGTCGGTAATTCTGTATACATCAAAATGATATATCTTGATCCCGTCGCCCCTATATTCATTTACTATCGTATAGGTAGGGCTTTTTACAGTCGCAGCCTTGGCAAGAACACTTGCCAAGGCGCGAACGAATGCTGTTTTACCTACACCAAGATCGCCGTACATCGCAATAAAATCGCCTTTTTTAAGATTTTTTGCAAAGGCTCTTGCAATTTCTTCGGTTTCTTCTACGCTGTTTGAGGTAAATTCTTTTATCATATCAGAAAAGTCCGGTGATCTTTCCGTTATTATCAATATCTATATTCATAGCTGCGGGGATCTTGGGAAGTCCGGGCATTGTCATGATAGCTCCTGTAAGTACTACCATAAAGCCTGCGCCTGCAGAAAGCTTTACTTCTCTTACGGTAAGAGTGAAGTCCTTGGGTCTGCCGAGCTTTGTCTGATCGTCGGAGAGTGAATACTGTGTTTTTGCCATACATACGGGGAAGCGTGCGTATGCGGGATCAAGAGCTTCGAATTCTGCGATTGCTTTTGATGCTGCTGCGTCAAATTTAACATCTGCTGCTCCGTAGATCTCTTTTGCTACTGTTCTGATCTTATCCTTGATTGACATATCATCGGGATAAAGAACGTGGAAGTTGCTTTCCTTTGCGCAAGCCGCAACTACCTTCTCTGCAAGCTCAATTCCGCCCTCAGAGCCTTTTGCGAATACCTCGCTGAGAGCAAATTCTGCGCCCTTAGCCAAGCATATTTCTTCAACTGCCTTGAGCTCTGCTTCTGTATCAGTACCGAAGCGGTTGATTGCAACTACTACAGGAACGCCGTATTTTTGGAGATTGTCGATATGCGCTTCGAGGTTTACTGCGCCCTTTTTGAGAGCTTCTACATTTTCGTTTACAAGATCTGCTTTAGCAACGCCGCCGTTATATTTAAGCGCACGAACTGTTGCTACGAGAACTACTGCCTTAGGCTTAAGTCCAGCAAAGCGGCATTTGATATCGAAGAACTTCTCAGCACCGAGGTCCGCGCCGAAGCCTGCTTCCGTAATGGTGTAATCAGCGAGCTTGAGTGCAAGCTTTGTTGCTCTTATGGAGTTACAGCCGTGTGCGATATTTGCAAACGGACCGCCGTGAATGATAGCGGGTGTATTTTCAAGTGTTTGAACGAGATTAGGCTTAAGAGCGTCCTTAAGGACTGCCGCCATTGCACCGTTTACGCCGAGATCGCGGCAATATACGGGGCTTCCGTCGTATTTATAAGCTACCAAAATTTTTCCAAGTCTTTCTTTAAGGTCTGCGATATTTTCGCTCAAGCAAAGGATAGCCATGATCTCACTTGCAACGGTTATCATGAAGTGGTCCTCTCTCGGAACACCGTCCGTCTTTGTACCAAGTCCCACTACTACGTTACGAAGTGCTCTGTCATTCATATCGAGAACTCTTGAGAAAAGAATTCTTCTTTGGTCAATTCCAAGAGCATTGCCTTGCTGAATGTGGTTGTCAATGATCGCGCTCAAGAGGTTATTTGCTGTTGTGATAGCGTGAAAGTCGCCTGTGAAGTGAAGGTTGATATCCTCCATCGGCAATACCTGTGAGTATCCGCCGCCTGCCGCGCCGCCTTTTACTCCGAACACAGGTCCGAGCGAGGGCTCTCTCAAAGCGATTATTGCCTTTTTACCGATCTTGCTCATAGCCATGCCAAGACCTACTGTTGTTGTTGTTTTTCCTTCTCCTGCGGGAGTAGGATTGATTGCCGTTACAAGAATAAGATTTCCGTCGGGCTTGTCCGCCATTCTGTCAAGAAAAGCATCCGTAATCTTTGCTTTGTATCTTCCGTAGGGTTCGTACTCCTCCTCCTGAAGACCGATTTTTTCTGCGATTTTTTTAATTGGTTCAAGGGTCGCACCTTGAGCGATTTCAATGTCTGTTAACATATGAAATTCCTCCTTTAAGTCTGTTATTGATACTATTGTATCATATACCAAACGTAAAATCAAATATTTTTTTCATATTTCTTTACAAATTTTATAATTTATGATATACTTTTATATATTTTAATAGCTGCCCGTGGCACAATTGGATAGCGCACAAGACTCCGACTCTTGCGGTTGAAGGTTCAAATCCTTTCGGGCAGGCCAAAAAGAAAAGGTAGCTTTTCACCTTTTGAAGCACAAAAAGCCGATACGTATATTCCGTATCGGCTTTTTATTACCATTTTGTTTTCCAGCGGGACAGATATTCGCTTTCGGAAAAGGCTTTTTCTGTTTCTTTTTTGGAAAAAGCGCTGTTTTTTATTTTTTCGGCGAGCATACTGCGGTATTCCTCTTTATCAAACTGAGATGTTATCTTTTCATTTTTCCAAGAAGAGAGATATGCCATATTTGATATAAGAAGCTCGTTTATTGCTTCATTTGCCGGAGCTATCAGCTCCTCGCCGTAAAGGATCGAATTTGCGAAGTTTTGAAGTATATTTTTATGTCCGTTATAATCTTCGTCGTAAACAACGGTTTCACTTATGCTCGGTTCTTCCTTTTCACCTGTGCAAAATTCTCTGTCATCGCAAGAGAGCTTTGTCAAGGTCAGCCTTCCTTTTTCGAGAACGAGTCTTCCCTTTGTTCCCGTTATTTCGAGTCTGTTGGTGCCGGCATAATCACAGGTCGAGGTTATAAAAACTCCGCTTGCTCCGTTTTCATATTCGGCATATATTGTTGCATCGTCCTCCACCTCTATATTGTGACCGTGCGCGACCTTGCAAATCGCGTAGATGCTCTTTGGCATACCGCATATCCATTGCCAAAGATCAAGGTTATGCGGACACTGATTTAAAAGAACTCCGCCGCCCTCGCCTTTCCATGTGGCGCGCCAATCTCCCGAATCGTAATACGATTGTGTTCTGTACCAATTGGTAATTATCCACACAGAGCGCTTTATCTCTCCAAGCTCGCCCTCGCTTACAATTCTTTTTGCTTCTTTAAAAAGCTTATTTGTTCTTTGATTAAACATAACGCAAAAGGTCTTTTTGCTTTTTTTCCAAGCATCAAAGAGCGCATCCATATCTGCTGTATAAACGCCTATTGGCTTTTCGCTAAGCACGTGAAGTCCGTTTTCAAAAGCGTCCTTTGCTATTATAGGATGAAAATAATGCGGAGTTGATATTATTATCGCATCAATAGTCTTGCTTCTTATCATTTCTTCGCTTGAAGAAAAAATCTTCACATTCGGAAATTCTGAGGCAAGAGTCCTTCTTCTCTTCTCATCAGTATCGCAAAGAGCGCAAAGCTCCATTCCCTTTATTTCGCCGTTATATATGGATCTTGCGTGCACCGTACCTATATTGCCGATGCCCGCTATTCCTATTTTCAGCAGGTTCATCTGAAGGACGCCCCCATATCGACCTTTACATTTTCATTTACGTTTTCTTTTCTTACAGAGGTCTTTACTCTTTTCATAAGCTCCTCATAGAAAAGCTCGTCATCAAAGCTTGAAAGCTCGATTTCCTTATTAAGCCATGCGGAAAGGTGCATTGCGTTTGATATTTTCAGTCCGTTTATTCCCTCTCGTCCGTCTGCAACAAGCGGAGTATCTCTCAAAATAGCAGATGCGAATGCGTTAAGTACACCGGCGTGCTGCTCGTTTTTGCCGTCTGTTTCTACCTCGCTCTGTACAAACTCGGGACTTGCAAAGGGAACATCGTTCGTCTTTGAAAATTCGGGCTCGGAAATATCGCTTTTCCACATTTGGAGCTTACCGTTTTCGGCAATCAGCTTGCCTTTTTCGAGTGTTATTTCAAATCGGTTCGTACCGGGTGTATCACCTGTTGTTGTTATGAACATTCCCGTTGCGCCGTTTTCGTATTCTACATATGCGCTGACATCGTCCTCTACCTCGATTTTATGCCATTTGCCAAAGTGCATTTTTGCGTGTACTTTCTTTGGCATACCGCATATCCACTGCCAAAGATCAAGATTATGCGGACACTGATTTAAAAGGACTCCGCCGCCTTCTCCCGACCAGGTTGCGCGCCAATCTCCCGAATCGTAATACGCTTGGGGACGGTACCAATCGGTTATTATCCAGTTGGTTCTCTTGATTGCGCCCATTTCTCCGCTTTTTACTATTTCACGCATTTTACGGTAGATGCAATTGGTTCTTTGGTTCATCATAAGACCGAATTTTACATTACACTCATCAGCTACCTTATTCATCTCAAGCACCTGCTTCGTATAAACGCCTGCGGGCTTCTCGACAAGAACATGAAGTCCTTTTTTCATAGCCATTATTGCGTATTTCGGGTGATCGTAGTGGGGAACGCAGATCAAGATCGAGTCAATAAGTCCGCTATCCATCATTTTTTCGGCATCATCAAAGCATTCAAGCTTACTGCAAAGCTCCTTTGCCGCTTCTCTCTTTTCCGCTTTTTTATCGCATATTGCCAAAAGCTCCACCTCGGGACATTTGCCCTCCATTATATTTTTAAGATGTGTAGAGCCTATATTTCCGACGCCCAATATTCCGAGTTTTATTTTTTCCATAACAGTATCCTTTCAGTTAAGTCCGAGAGATGTTAAATAATCGTAGCTTTTTTTAAGACATTCAAAGGGATCCTCGTCATAGCATTTATCCTGCTCAACAAGAAGATATTCCGCTCCTGCCTTTTCAGCAGCTTCTATTATATTTTTGAAATTCATATTTCCGTGGCCTACCGGCGCCATTCTTTGCTCGTCGTTTACGATCTGCATATCCTTCAAGTGAATACACTGCACTCTGCCCGAAAGCTTTTTTATAACCTCTACGCAGTCTGCTCCGCCGTACTGAACCCAAAACGTATCAAGCGTTATTCCAAGCTCGTTTGCGGGAAATGCCTCGGTAATCTTATCAAGGATAGTTTTGCCGTCCTTGCATTTTGAAAATTCCCAATGATGATTATGATAGAAAAGCTTGCTTCCGTGCTCGGCGAGTGTTTTTGCGCTTCTTCTGTAATCTTTTATGAATTTTTGGAGGTTTTCCTCATTTACTCCGCCGGGCATTGATCCGAGTCCTATGTATTTGCATCCGAATATATCATGCTTTTTCTTCGCTGTGAGCGGTTCATATTTGATCTCATCGTAATTCCAATGCGTGATCACGCATTCAAGACCGTTTTTATCAAGCTCTTTTTTGAGCCATTCGGGCTCAAATTCGCAAACTCCCGATATCTGAACCGTCTTGTATCCTATTTCAGCCACCTTTTTAAGTGACTCGGAAAATTCCTCAAGTGTTTTACAGTGATCTCTTAAAGTATAAAATTGAACTCCTATTCTCATATCAATACCTCAATTCCAATTTATCAAGTATATTTTTTAACGCACAAGCTCCTGCGTCAAATGCAGCATTTTCGTCTTTATATACCTCGGTGTGATTTATGCTTTGACCGTTTTCAAGTCGAGAAAGGCCGTAAAACTCCATAAGATGCGGCTCAAGTGTAAGAACTGTTCCGCCGTTTTCTGTATACATTTTAATAATCTTTTCTACGTTTCCTATGCCAAAGCCAGCCTTTACGACTCTTTTGTCCTTAAGCGCGTCCTTTACGTGCATATAATCGACATATTTTCCGAGCTTTTCCCAAGCCTTTAACGTATCGACATCGCACTGAACGAAGTTTGCGGGATCGAAAACTCCCTTTATTCTCGGAAATGCCTCGTGTATTTTTACGCATCCTTCAATATCGTCACCGAAAATATCCTTTTCGTTCTCGTGGCAAAGTATAACATTATCGGGTGCTACCGAGCAAAGAGTTTCGAGTCTGTCGAAGACTCTGTCCTCATCCTTTGAATAAAAGCTGAACATTCTTATTCTTTGGCACTCAAGTATCTCGCAAAATTCACAGAGCTTCTTAAATTCATCGAGCTGCTTGCAAAAATCGTCCTCTAATTCATATTTTCCCACAGGAGAGCCGAGCGACCAGACCTTTATTTCGTTTTCGTCGAGCTGTTTTTTTATCTCCTTTATTTTTTCATAGGAGATATCCTTTATATTTTCCTTATCAACGCCTCTTATTTCAAGAAGTCCTATATTGTTTCTTTTAAGTGCGTCTATTTGACCCTTGAGATCGTTAGACGCCTCGTCCGCAAAGGCGCAAAGCTTTATTTTTTTATCCATAATTATACCCCCGAATATGCTGAAAATCCGCCGTCGACGGGAACTACGATGCCCGTGACAAAGCCCGATGCGTTATCGTCGCAAAGCCACAAAAGTGTACCCAAAAGCTCCTTTGGCTCGCCAAAGCGGCGCATTGGAGTTGCATCAAGTATCTTTTTCGTTCTCGGAGTGGGATTTCCGTTTTTATCATAAAGCATATCCTTATTTTGCTTCGTTACGAAAAATCCCGGAGCTATCGCATTTACTCTTATTCCCGATTTTGCAAAATGAACGGCGAGCCACTGCGTCAAATTGGAAACTGCCGATTTTGCTGAGCTGTATGCGGGAATTTTGGTAAGAGGTCGGAATGCATTCATTGAGGACACGTTTATTATGTTTCCGCCGTTTTCGATCATATCTCTTGCAAAGACCTGCGTAGGAAGCAAGGTGCCGACAAGATTAAGATCGAAAACAAAGCTGAAATCCTCTTTATCAAGGTTGAAAAATGTCTTTATTTCCTCGCTTGCCTCATCGCCCTTTTCAAAATATTCCTTAGCGGTCGTGCATCTCGGATTGTTACCGCCTGCTCCGTTTATAAGGATATTACATTCTCCGAGCTTTGATTTTATATCATTGTGTACGCGCTCAAGATTTTCTTTATCAAGAACATTACATTCATAGTAAAGAGCGCAGCCTCCATCGTTTTCGATCTCGGCAGCCACTCTTTTTACATTCTCCTCGTGCAAGCCTATAAGCGCGACCTTACAGCCTTCGCTTGCAAGAGCCTTTGCAAATGCGGAGCACAAAACTCCGCCTGCGCCCGTTATTACTGCTACTTTATTTTCAAGCTTCATATATCCCTCTTTAATATTTCTTTGAATTTTTTCATATAAACGTTCCAATCGTATCTTGAAAAGAAATGCGAGCCCTCTCTTAAATAAAAGCCTACCTCTCCGTTCAAAAAAGCGTCGTTTACTTCAAGTGATGCTTTTTTTGGCATTATCAAGCCCTGCTTGCCGTGCAAGCGCCAAGCATATGATGATAAATAGCAGGACAAAAGCTGTCCTTCGTTATCAGCCCAAACGTCATCGACAGCTCCGCCTATCACTAAATATCTCGGTGCTATAAGAGAAAGGAGCATATGCTGATCAAAGGGTAAATCGTTTGGTGCGTTTTTGTATTTATAATGATTTTTACAGAACCACCAAGGAAATGTGGTAATAATATCATCAAGTGTTTCGTTTCCTTTTTCTTTTCCGCGTGAGATCGCCGCTCCGCTGCATCCGCTATCGTTTGCGCAGGTCAAAATAAATCTTTCGTCAAGTGCAGAGGTAAGAAGTGCGGTCTTACCAAGACGCGAATGACCGATTATTGCCACATTTTTATTATCTATCTCTTCTCTTGTACACAAATAATCCATGCAAACTGACGCCATATACGACCAAATGCTTATCTTGCCGAATGAATATTCGTTTTTATCAGAATTTTCAAAAAGCGCGCACAAGCCGTTTGTGAAATCGTTATTGTCAGATGTGACGTCCTGATAGCAGAAGGTGAATATACCGAAGCCGTTATCGATTATCTCCTCGGCAGGTAAATACTTGTTTGGAATTTCCGAGCCGAAATTCACACACAAGAACACGGGAATATTCTTTTTATTTTTTGGCAAAATAAGCTCTACTCTTACCGTATGCTCCTTTTCTTCTTTTTTAAAGGTGAAATATACGCTTTCCCAGTTTGCTTTTCCTGCGAAATTAATCATTTGAGGCTCGATTTTTATGCTCGGCGTTAATTTTTCGGGTAAAAAGCCATATTCTTCCTTCAAAAAGAGCTCTTTAAGAGAAGATGAATATTCCTTCCACTCTTCTTGCGAAGCAACCGTTTTTCCGTTCCTTTTGAAAAAGTCGGGAATATTTCTTTTTTTAAGCTCTTTATCAATCATTTTTGTTACCTCGATCAAGCATTTTTTCAACTGCCTCAAAAAGACCTACTATATATGCGGCGCCAAGAGCCCTGTCATAAAGGCCGTAGCCGTATCTGCCGCTCTCGCCCCAGATCATTCTTCCGTGGTCGGGACGCACATAACCGTCAAAGCCGTTTTCCACAAGTGCTTTTACAATACCAAACATATCGATCGAGCCGCACTCTGTTGGGTGTGCGACCTCATAAAATTCACGGTCTTTAGTTATCAGAATATTTCTCAAATGCAAGAAATGAATTCTGTCGGAATACTTTTTTGCCATTTTAACAAGATCGTTTTCCTTTGATGCGCCAAGTGATCCTGTACAGAAGGTAAGTCCGTTTGCTTTGCTTGGAGCTATATTTAAAAATCTGTCTATATTCTCTTCGCAGGTTATAATTCTGGGAAGGCCGAAGATACCCCACGGCGGATCGTCGGGATGGATAGCCATATTGACTCCTGCCTGCTCGGCTACGGGAATAACGGCTTTTAAAAATATCTCAAGATTTTTCCAAAGTCCCTCTTCGCCTATTTCCTTATAGATCGAAATAAGGCTTTTGAGCTCGTTTTTAGTATAGCTTTCGTCCCAGCCGGGCAAGGATAGCTCGCTTACAAGCGGATCCATTGACAGTACTGTTTTTTCGTTATATGCAAGTGAATTTGAGCCGTCTGCATTTTTATGCTCAAGCTCGCTTCGAAGCCAATCGAAAACAGGCATAAAATTATAGCAGATACATTTTACTCCCGCTTTGCCAAGGCGTCTTATATTTTCACAATAATTTTCTATAAGCTGAGGTGCATTTTTACCGCCGTATTTTATCTCCTCGGGAACGGGCACGCTCTCAACAACTTCAAAATCAAGATCGGCATCATTTGCTTTTTTCTTTAGCTGTGATATACTTTCGTTTGACCACACCTCGCCCGGCGCAAACGAATATATTGCCGATACTATTCCCGTCATTTGCGGTATTTGTTTTATTTTTTCAAGGGTAACGCTATCTTTGTCTCCGTACCATCTGAATGTAAGCTTCATTTATGCTTCTCCGTTATTTATAATTATTTTATCTTTGAACTATCGTATTTATAGATATTTTACAAATTCCTTAATATAATTAAGCTCAAGACGTTCAAATATCTCCTTTTCGGTAAGGGTATTTTTCTTTTGATCAATGCTTTTCAATATTGCATAAAAAATATTTTTTCTTATGGATATCAGGATCGATCGCTCTATCCAATATGCAAATTCGGTATTTTTGTGATATTGCTCAAGCTTTTTCATTTTTATATAAAGCTCTGTTCCGTCGGATATATCTCTCCAAAGATCGACGAAGGCAAAATCGAAGCTTTTATTTTTCATTTCACCTTCGGCATATGAAAATGCATCGCTTTTTATTATCGTTATCTTTTCTCCGTTTCCAAAATGAGGCAAAATATTTTCCGAGAAGAGCTTTATTACGTTTTCGTCACGCTCTATTACAGTTATCGAGCGTACATTTTCCTTAAGGCTTGTCATATATGCGTAATACCCAAGTCCAAGTCCGAAAACGACTATATCTCCGTGAGCCTTTTCTATCGGCTCTTTCATTGTTTCTATTTCGTTTGGCTTTATTGCCATCCACTCTACTCCGTTTTCAAAAACCGTGGGATAGGAAAATTCTTCGTCAAAAAATCCTATATTACACACTTCCCGAAAATCATCGAAAAGCGTATAATCATCACGCACAAAAGCCTCGTACGGAGCATATTTTTGGTGAGAGAGTGTCCAGCTTCCGATTTTTTTGTCGGTTATTTTTATATTTTTGAAGTAGGGATCGTTTTTATATTTTTCGGGGGATAATTTTTTTATCGAATGAGAAAAATATTCGCGCTCCATTTCCTTTTCAAGAATTTCATCATCGATAAATGCAGCTGAAATAAAGCTTACAAAGGCACGCTGATCGTAGGATCTGTCGTTATTTGTGATCTCGTCGATCATCTCGGGAGTAACGAGTCTCTCGTAATTATTAAGATAATGAGCACATATGCTCAGAAAAAGCTCGTTCTTTTCCATTCGCTCCTTCAGCTCATTTAGCTTCATTTTATCACCACCGATATTATTTTAGCATACATTTTCCTTTTACGCAAGGTTTAAATTAAAAAAAGCTTGACCGAGTGTCAAGCTTTTTTGTTATTTTATTGTGTTTTTTGCAGCGGTCATTGTGTTTTTAAGGAGCATTGTTATTGTCATAGGTCCTACTCCGCCGGGAACGGGTGTTATAAATGACGCTTTAGGCTCTACGGATGCAAAATCAACGTCGCCTGTGAGCTTGCCGTCGGCTTTTCTGTTCATTCCGACGTCTATTACGATAGCGCCGTCCTTAACCATATCGCCGGTTACGAAATCAGCCTTACCTATCGCAACGACCAATATATCGGCACGCTTAGTTACTTCCTTAAGATCCTTCGTTCTTGAATGGCATATCGTTACCGTACCGTTCTTTTGAAGCAGGAGCATAGCTTGCGGTTTACCTACAATATTACTTCTTCCGATAACCACGCATTCCTTACCCGAAATATCAGTACCCGTCGACTCAATGAGCTTCATTACGCCTGCGGGAGTACACGGAAGAAAGCTATAATTTCCTATCATTATTTTTCCTACGTTTTCGGGGTGAAATGCGTCTACGTCCTTTTTAGGATCGATAGCGAGGATCACCTTTGTTTCGTCAAGATGCTTTGGCAAAGGGAGCTGACACAAAATACCGTGTATCTTATCATCGTTATTGAGCTTTTGAACCAATGAAAGAAGCTCATCCTCCGTTGTTTCCGCGGGAAGTCTGTACACCTCGGAGTAATAACCAACCTCTGCACAGCCCTTTTCCTTATTATTTACATATACCTTCGATGCGGGATCGTCACCTACGATTATTACGGCAAGACCCGGTCTTATTCCGTAATCCTTCTTGAGCTTCTCGCACTCTGCCTTAAGCTCTTCTCTTATCTGTGCGGAAACTACTTTTCCGTTAATTAGTTGCGCCATCTTTTTCTACCTTTTCTTTTGAAATTTCATTTTTGACTCTTTTTACAAGAATATTTTCTTTATTTTTATTAAGCATAACGAAGCTATACGCCATAAGCGCCGCGCCGATAACTACCGAAAGGAATGCAACGAGCTGTGATACTCTTATCACATCGGGGATAAGGTACAAGCTATCCGTACGCAAGCCCTCGATCCAAAATCTTCCCAAGCCGTACCAGATAAGATAGGTATAGAAGATCTGTCCGTGAAATTTGTGAAGCTTTTTCGTTTTCGGTATTCTTACAAGCACGAGCCATATAGTGAGGAAGCCTACAACATTCCAAAGTGATTCGTAAAGGAAGGTCGGGTGATAGAAGCTCCAGCTTCCGCCCTCTAAAATTCCCATAGCCCACGGAAGCTCCGTAGCTCCGCCGTGAGCCTCTGCATTGAAGAAATTGCCCCATCTTCCGATTGCCTGCGCAAGCATAACGGCAGGAGCTAAGAAATCCAGTATTGTCAGGATATTGATCTTTTTGTGCTTTGCTACCAACGATGCAGCAAGTCCGCCTGCGATAATTCCGCCGTAAATACCGAGACCGCCGTTCCAGATAGCTACTATATTTTTCAGAGTTTCCCAAAGGTTTGCAAAGAAATTTGCCTCGCCAGTTACGAGATAGGAGTCGAATTCGAATATAACATAATAAAGTCTTGCGCCAACAATTCCTGATAGCACTGTGAAAAACGCAAGATCGATAAGATCATCGGTTGACATACCGTTTTCTTTAAATCTGCGCCACACGTAAAAGATCGCTGAAAATATTCCTATCATTATGATAAGACCGTACCATGCGACCTCGAATTTGCCGATCTTTATTGCTACCGTATTTATTTCAAATTCATCCCAACCGAAATTTTTGAACCAGATCCTGTTTACTCTGAGCAAATTTGTCATTTTTGCTCCTTTCCTATCGGCTCAACCACCGACATAGCGTAGTATTCTTCCTTGAACATTGACGAAAGAAGCTCGCTTACGTATTCAAAATCTATTGAATTTATGATATCGGGGGTATCAAGGATATCTGCTCCGTCAAAGAGGTTATATACCATATTATTAGCTATTTCCTCTGTGGAGTCAAATGACTTTATACACGATGCGTATATCGTTCTTTTTGCAAGCTCAAAGGTTTCCCTGTCAAGACCGTTTTTCTGTATCTTTTTGATATAAGAAACGAAGAAATCGTATATCTTTTCGGGATCTTGGGATTCCGAAGAGAGCTGATTAAAGGAGCATCTTTGTGTGTGCTCGAATGAATACGAAAGATCATGGGATATGAGGTTTTTATCGTAAAGCTCATTATAAAATTCGCTCGACTGTGAGAAAAGCATATCGTTTAAAATATTCATAGCGTACGCTTTTCTCATTCTTTTATCGGGATCAGATGAAATATCCATATCCTTTATACCTATCGCGAATATAGGCTTTGACACGGAAAGAGCGCATTTTGCGCGTTTTTCAAACACTTCCCTCGGTTCTTTTTCATCATCATATGCTCTGATTATCTCTTGCTTTGGAGCATTTCTTAAGATCTTGTCGCAAGTTTTTTCGACCTCTTTATAATCAACATCTCCGCATATTACAAGAACCATATTTCTAAGATTATAAAACGTATTATAGCATTTATAGAGTATTTCCGCGTCTATTTTCGCTATTGATTCCACCGTACCCGCAACATCAATACGCATTTTATTATATTTGTACATTGCCTGCAAAAGACCTTTTTCAAGTCTTGCACCGGGATGGTCATCGTACATTCTTATCTCCTCGCCTATTATGCCCTGCTCCTTTTGAACGGTCTGCTCCGTAAAATACGGATGCGTTACAAAATCGAGCAATATTTCAAGCGACTCGTAAAATTTTTCTGTTGACGAGAAAAGATAGGCTGTCATTGCATTTGAGGTGTACGCATTAGCGCTCGCGCCTGTTTTGGCATAAAGCTCAAAGGCGTCGACTCCGCCCTCGCACTCGAACATTTTATGCTCCAAAAAGTGCGCGATACCGTCGGGGACTTCGGTGAATTTTTCATCATCGGCAAGCTTGAATTTATTATCTATCGCGCCGTATCTCGTTGCAAAAAGTGCGTATGAGGTTGTCATTTTTTTGGGAAAAACATACACATCAAGCCCTGTTTTATGCTTGAAGGCATAATATTTTTCGCCAAGCATTTTATTTTCCTTCAAGATGATATCAGCCATTTGCATCCTCTCCTTTCAAGAAATATACCGTATCAAGTGTGATATTTTTAGCGTAAGCGGATATTTCCTCGACTGTGGTTTTTTCGACCTTTTCAGCCTCGCCTATCGGAATATCGTAATTTTCGGAAATTGCACGATAGAGTGTCCATGTCTGCATAGCGCTTGGATTATCGTATACTTGCATATAAGAGTTTCTTAAGGAACGCTTTGCATTTTCAAGCTCCTCTTGGCTTATATCTCCGTTTTTTATTGCTTCAAGCTGATCGAGGATTGCCTTTTGGGTTATTTCCTTATCCTCGAATTTAATTCCGGCGGCAACGAGCATTATTCCCGTTCTTTGCGAAAGCATAGAACGGCAATAATAGCAAAGGCTCATTTTTTCTCTTACGTTTACAAAGAGCTTCGATGTTGGAGATGCGCCGAATATTTCACTGAAAAGATGTGCTACGTGGTAATCTCCGTCCTGAATATTTTTGCCTGTTCTGAAGCCAAGGCAAAGCTTACCCTGCTTTATATCCTGCTTTTCGTCTATCTCGCTTACCTTTTCGGCTTTTCTTTTTATTTGCGCAAACGAGGGCGCTATAATGGTTCTTTCTATATTAGAAAATCTTTTTTCAAACTCGTCCGCTATGAGTTCAAAATCACAATCTCCTACAACATATATCTCAACAGGTATAGTTTTAAGAGCCTTAAGGTATGCGTCATAAAGAGTTTTAGGCGTAATTTTTTCAACGTTTTCAACTTCTCCAAAGCGTTTTACAGCAAAAGCAGTTCCCTTTGACATTTCCTCTACGCAGCGGTTTGTGGAATATTTCGTTTTATTATTTATTTCCGCCTCTATTGTGTCGATAAGATTGATTTTTTCGTTTTCGAGATACTGCTCCGAAAATGCTCCTTTATCCAAATAAGGATCAAAAATTATATCACAAAGAAGCTCGGTAGAGTCCTTTGTTATCTCTGCACCGTTTGCATATTTATCATTGAGCATATCAATATCAAAGCCAAAGATTTGGAATTCTCCGTGCTTTTCATTTTTCGTATCGATAACTCCCGAGTACAAATATTGTAGCTTCTTATTTATTTCAGATTGCGTTGGATATTTTCTGCATCCGCGCAAAAGAATGAGCGGTATCATTGAATTCAAATGAACAGCTTCATTTTGTGCTTGTGTTATGAAATTAAAGGATATTATGTTTGATTTGAATTTGTCGGTCCTTATATAGTTTATATTTACGCCTTCGGCTATTTTCAAAGTTTTAGTTATCATATATATAACCTCCAATCTATCTATTATTTTACACCATAATGATCATTTTTTCAATAATATTATTGCTTTTTTAGCAAATATATGATAAAATTATATTAAGCTTATAAATGTAGGAGAATGTACTTATAATTTTTAAGTATTTTGATTTTATATGGAAAATTTATTCGAAATAACATCATTATTTTTAAAGGATCACAAGGCCGTATCTATCGAGCCTTACGGTTGCGGACATATCAATTCCACATATATTGTTATCTCCGATAACGGCGAAAAGTTTATTTTGCAAAAAATAAATACAAATATTTTTAAAGATGCAAATGCTCTTATGCACAATGTCAAGCTCGTTACAAACCATATTAAGAAAAAATCAGAAGAGCTTGGCAGAAATAAAAGGCGCTCTACAATCAATTTCTTGCACTTGAAATCGGGCAAGCATTATGCTATAACCGAATACGGTGCTTACAGAATGTATTATTATATTGATAATGCTTTCTCTATTGAAAAGATGGAAAATCCAAATCATTTCTATTATGCAGGTGTTGCTTTCGGTGAATTTGCAACATTTCTTAATGATTTCGATGCTTCTTCTCTTTTTGAGACTATCAAAAACTTTCATAACACTGCATCAAGATACCTCGATTTTGAAGCTTCCGTTGATGCCGATGTAAAGGACAGAGCGAAGGATGTTCAAAAGGAGATCGAGTTTGTACGGGAGAGAAAGGATTTCATGTCGCTTTTCGTAAACAAACTTCAAAATGGCGAATTACCGCTTCGTGTTACTCATAATGATACGAAGCTTAATAATGTTCTTTTTGATATTTCTTCCGAAACTCCCGTGGCTGTTATCGATCTTGATACCGTTATGCCGGGATCATATCTCTATGACTTCGGTGATGCTATTCGTTCCGGCGCTACTCATGCTGCTGAAGATGAGCAGAATCTTGATCTTGTAGACTTTGATCTTGAGCTTTATGATAATTTTGCAAGAGGATATCTTGGACAATGCGCTGAATCGCTTACTCAAGAAGAAATCAAGATGCTTCCTTATGCTTCTATTATGTTGACGCTTGAATGCGGTATGCGTTTTCTTACCGATCATTTAAACGGTGACACATATTTCAGAATACGCCGTGAAAACCACAATCTTGACAGAGCGAGAACGCAATTCAAATTGGTTGCCGAAATGGAAAACAATATCGATAAAATGCGTGATATCATAATGAAATACGTAAATAAATGATAAAAAGGAGCTTGTAAGCTCCTTTTTTTCACTCTTTCAACTCATAAGCACGCACAGCCGTGATGGTGGTTTCGTTTTGCAATAAAATAAGGCTTGCATGGCAAGCCTTTTATTTTTAGAAATTAAAAAGAAATGTTCATTGAAAAACCGAACAAAGAAAGGTATAATGTGAAGCGAGAAATAAGCACTCAACAATTTATGATTCATGTTCAAATCGATAAAAAGTAGTTCAAGCGTTCGGTCTATTAGTATCGGTCAGCTGAACACATTACTGTGCTTACACCTCCGACCTATCAAACTTGTAGTCTACAAGTGACCTTATCAACTTAATGTTGGAGATATCTAATCTTGAGGTGTGTTTCACGCTTAGATGCTTTCAGCGTTTATCACATTCGTACGCGGCTACTCAGCTATGCTCTTGGCAGAACAACTGATGCACCGGAGGTACGCTCGACCCGGTCCTCTCGTACTAAGGTCAACTCCTCTCAAATATCTTACGCCCACGACAGATAGGGACCGAACTGTCTCACGACGTTCTGAA
>JAFTXO010000003.1 GCA_017461765.1 Clostridia bacterium
CCTTAAGGCGACCTCTTTGAACGCGTCTGTATTTTACTCTCTTAGGCATTAACATTAGTGCTCGCCTCCTTCGGTTGTTTTGGGAGCACGGGGTGCTCTGCGTTGACCACGGCCTTCACCTTTGTTATCTCTGTTAAATCTTCTTCTGGGTCTGTCTGTCTTTTCTTCGGTTGTTTTATTTACCTCAGAAAGAACCTCGCCCTTGTAGATCCAAACCTTAACACCGATCTTACCGTAGGTTGTATTTGCTTCCCAGAAACCGTAGTCAATGTCGGCTCTGATTGTTTGAAGCGGAATTGTTCCTTCGTGATAGTGCTCTGTACGAGCGATTTCAGCGCCACCGAGACGACCGCTGCACGCAATCTTGATACCCTTTGCGCCAAGACGCATTGTTCTTCCAATTGCTTGCTTCATTGCACGGCGGAAGCCGATTCTTCTTTCGAGCTGGCTGCAAATGCTTTCAGCAACGAGCTGAGCGTCCATATCGATGGGCTTTACTTCAACTACGTTGATAACTGCCTTCTTGCCTGTAACCTTTTCAACATCCTCACGAAGCTTGTCGATCTCAGATCCGCCCTTACCGATGATCATACCGGGCTTAGCACAGTGAATGAACACCTTTACGGTCTCATTGGAATCTCTTTCGATCTCGATCTTGGATACTCCTGCGGAGAGGAGCTTTGCTTTGAGATGCTCTCTCAAGTTGTAGTCGGATACAAGGATGTCGCCGAATTTTTCGTCAGAAGCGTACCATCTTGAATCCCAGTTTTTGATTACGCCAACGCGCAATCCATGTGGGTTAACTTTCTGTCCCATGTTCAGCGTCCTCCTTACTCTTTTTCAGCCACTGCGATTGTGATGTGGCTTGTTCTTTTCAATATTCTGTTCGCGCTGCCTTTTCCTCTGGGCATTACTCTTTTGAGCATATGACTGCCGGCAGTTACGAAGCATTGTGAAACGTAAAGTTTCGATTTATCCATTTGATGATTGTTTTCAGCGTTTGCTACTGCGCTCTTGAGCAATTTCTCAAGATCTTCAGCTGCTCTCTTAGGTGTATTCTTAAGAATTGCCGCAGCCATTTCAACATCCTTGCCACGAATGAGGTCAAGAACGATTTTAACCTTGCGCGGAGCAATGCGAACATCATAAAGGTATGCTTTTGCTTCCATTGTGATGTAGCCTCCTATTATTTACCGTTATTTGAAGTTTTTGATCCTGCGTGACCTTTGAATGTTCTGGTAAGTGCAAACTCACCGAGCTTGTGTCCTACCATGTCTTCTACTACATATACCGGAACATGTTTTCTGCCGTCATGAACAGCGATTGTATGTCCAACGAATTCCGGATAGATTGTGGAAGAACGTGACCAAGTTTTGATTACTTTCTTTTCGCCCTTTTCGTTCATTTCAACTATTCTGTTAAAGAGCTTCTCTTCAACGTAAGGCGCTTTTTTAGAACTTCTACTCATTGTTTTCTTCCTCCTTATCTACCGTTTCTACGTTTTACAATATATTTGTTGGTTCTTGCCTTCTTGTTTCTTGTCTTCAAGCCAAGAGCAGGTTTGCCCCAAGGAGTTACAGGTCCGGGACGACCAACAGGAGATTTACCTTCACCACCACCGTGAGGGTGATCGCAGGGGTTCATTACAGAACCGCGTACTGTAGGACGAATGCCCATGTGACGTGTCTTACCTGCTTTACCGATCTTAATGGTATCATGCTCGATGTTACCAACCTGGCCGATCGTTGCTTTGCAATCAAGTCTTACAAGACGAACCTCGCCCGAGGGGAGACGAACCTGAGCCATTCCGTTTTCCTTAGCCATAAGCTGAGCCTGAGCGCCTGCTGTACGAACGAGCTGACCGCCCTTGCCGGGATAAAGCTCTATGTTGTGAATGATTGTACCAACGGGAATGTTCTCGATAGGAAGTGTGTTACCGGGTTTGATATCGGCATCAGCGCCCGAATAAAGAACGTCGCCGTCTGTTACGCCGTAAGGAGCGATAACGTAGCTCTTCTTACCTTCATCATTTTGAAGAAGTGCGATGTAGGATGTTCTGTTAGGATCGTATTCAACGCCGATAACAGTTGCCTTCTCGTCATCTCTCTTGAAGTCGATAAGTCTGTATTTCTGTTTGTTTCCGCCGCCTTGGTGACGAACTGTGATTTTTCCGTAGTTATTACGTCCGGAATGCTTCTTCTTGATCTCTATCAAGCTTTTCTCGGGAGTAAACTTTGTTACTTCGTCGAAAGATGCTACCGACATATGTCTTCTCGACGGTGTGGTAGGTTTGTATTTCATTGTAGCCATTCTATTTACCTCCCACTATCAGTTAAGACCGTTGAAGAACTCGATCTCTTTGGAATCGGCTGTAAGTGTTACGATAGCCTTCTTCCACTCGGATGTGTATCCGTAGTGATAACCAAGTCTCTTCGGTTTCTTTTTCATGTTGATTGTATTTACTTTTGCAACCTTAACGTCAAAGAGCTCTTCTACTGCTGCTGCAATTTCAGGCTTTGTTGCGTCTGTTGCTACCTTGAATGTGTATCTCTTAGAAGATATACCATCCATAGATTTCTCTGTAATAACCGGTTTAAGGATTATGTCTTGAGCAAATTTCATTATGCGTATACCTCCTCTAATTTCTCTACTGCAGCCTTAGCAAATACTACTGAATTGCAGTTAAGGATGTCGTAGGCATTAAGTGTATTTGTGTAAGCTACTTTAACGCCGGGGATGTTTGAAAGGCTCTTAACAACCATATCGTTGGGAGCATCGAGAACCACGAGGTTCTTCTTGCCTGCACCGATAGCTGCGAGCATTGCAACCATTGCCTTTGTCTTGTATTCTGTAGCTGTGATAGCATCAACAACGATCAACTCGTCGTTTGCTACCTTAGCGCTGAGAGCGCTGAACATAGCGATTCTCTTAACCTTCTTGTTAAGCTTTGTTGTGTAAGAACGGGGCTTAGGACCAAGAGCGATACCACCGTGTGTCCATTGAGGAGATCTTGTGGAACCTTGTCTTGCTCTACCTGTTCCTTTTTGCTTCCAGGGCTTACGTCCGCCGCCGGAAACTTCACTTCTTGTAAGTGTGGATTGTGTACCTTGTCTTTGATTGAGAAGGTAGGCTCTTACTGCCGCATGAAGAACTGCTTCGTTAACTTCCGCACCGAAGATTACATCGGACAATGCGATTTCGCCAACTTGAGCGCCTGTCATATTTACAACCTTGATATTTGGCATCGTTTCTTCCTCCTTCTTATGCTTTTACGCTGTTACGGAGAAATACTATGCCGCCGCGTGCTCCGGGAACTGCACCCTTAACAGCGATGAGGTTTTTCTCTGTATCAACTTTAACTACTTCTAAATTAAGTACAGTAAGTTTTTCATTACCGTATTGTCCAGCCATTTTCTTGTTTTTGAAAACTCTTGAAGGTGTTGAGTTAGCACCCATAGAGCCTACTTGACGGTGGATAGGACCTACGCCGTGAGTTGCTTGGAGCATATGATGTCCCCATCTCTTAACTGCGCCTGAATAACCGTGGCCCTTTGTAATGCCTGTAATGTCGACTTTTTCGCCTGCTGCGAAGGTATCGACAGCTATTACGTCACCTACGTTATATTCAGCTGCATTGTCGAGTCTGAATTCTTTGAGATGCTTCTTGGGAGCGATGCCCGCTTTTTTGAAATGGCCTGCAAGGGGTTTGTTTACATGCTTAGCTTCAACATCCTCGAAGCCGAGCTGAATTGCATCATAGCCATCGTTTTCGGTAGTTTTCTTTTGTGCTACCACACAAGGACCGGCCTCGATTACTGTTACGGGAATTACTACACCGTTTTCAGCAAAGATCTGTGTCATACCGAGTTTCTTACCGATAATTCCTTTTTTCATTTTTGCTTCCTCCTGATTTAAGGTTATTGGTTGACGTTTTAATTTAGTCGGAGCCGCCGACACGTCAACATGACCTTTCCGTCATCATAGCTTTTCGGATTAGTGGAAAATCCACGCTACTGTACGGTTGGGTTTGGCTTTTTGCTGTGTGAAATTAAAGCTTAACGTCAATTTCAACGCCAGCAGGGAGTTCAAGACTCATTATCGCATCAGCAACCTTCTTTGAAGGCTTAATGATTTCGATGAGTCTTTTGTGAGTACGCTGCTCGAACTGTTCACGGCTATCCTTATATTTGTGAACTGCGCGGAGAATTGTAACTATTTCCTTCTCCGTGGGGAGCGGAATCGGTCCCGATACAGTTGCGCCGTTTCTCTTAGCTGCCTCAACGATCTTTTCAGATGCGATGTCAACGAGCTTGTGATCGTAGCCCTTTACTCTTACTCTGATTTTTTCGTTTACTGCCATCTTGCTTTCCTCCTTATTAAATAGAACTTGGTCGGGAGCGTTTGCTTTACACCGCTCCGTGTGTTTCCATCACCCGCTTAACAAAACCGAACTGACACACAGGTGAGAGTTCGGAAAAATGCAAGCGAGCGTTACCTCGGCTTTTGCCAAGGGGATGATCACTCAGCCTTACATTCACTGCCGTGTGATTCGATGCACTCCACGAAAATTACCTCCAAACGCCATAGCAGTCGGACATTCGGAGCAACCTCTCGCTTCTTCGCACATCAAGCTTAGTTATTTTATCACATATATATAAGATTGTCAAGCATTTTCTGAAAATTTTCCAAAACGGATTTTCGTCAAATGCAAAATTCAGAGCCGTTTTTGTGCAATTTTACTAAAAAAATCATATATTTTTTATCTTTACGGAGCTTTTTTAGGTCAAAAACAGGTTTAAAATGCTTGAAATTTTGTATACTTGCACAAACGGCTTCAAAATCGGTTTAAAAAGTTTTCTTCCTTTTTTATTTATATATATTAGATAGCGCTTTTTGAGGCGTTTTTTAGGGCTTGAAAATTGTAAACAATTTGTGAATTGTTATTTTCTTTTGATTTTGAATGACGTTTTTTCTGTTTTTTATGCGTTATATACAAATTTTAACCATCAAAAATACGTTTTTTTATATATTTATATTGACTTTTGCCTTTCAAAGTGTTAAAATCTACATAGGTTAAAAACCAATATCACAATTTAATATAAGGAGGCTAATATGCCATTTTGTCCAAACTGCGGAACAAAATTCGATCACGGTAAATTCTGTCTCGAGTGCGGTCAGCCGCTCCCTCAAGCTCAAACCTCAGCTCCTACACAAGCTCCCGTCCAAGAGGCGAAGCCCGTTGTAAACGAGCCCGTTACTTCTGAGCCTGTAAAAACAGAACCCGTAAAAGTCGAGCCCGTTGCTGAGCCCGCAAAAGCTGAACCCATAAAAGTCGAGCCTGTTGCTGAGCCCGCAAAAGCCGAAGCTCCTACGAAGGCAGTTCCACAAGAAATCAAGGCAGCTAATACTGCCGCAGCTGAAGAAGCTACCGTTAAACAAACACCTTTCATCTCAAGACTTTTCTTACTTATTTCAACCGCTCTTGCATTTGTTGCAGGTATGGTTACACTTCTGTTGCCTGTTATGAACCTTGTTGCCAAGTACACTCTTGACAAGGGTAAGACATGGAAGTTCTTGCCCGTTATAAAAAACGGTGAAAAGGCTATTTACACAAAAGGCGGAGGAAATCTTTTATCCCGTCTTGCAAACGGCGACACTATCGAAGTCGTTGCGGCTGTACTCGTTATGGTCGGCATCGTTGCAGGTGCTGTTGCTCTTGCATTCGCTATTATCGGATTTGTTAAAAAGAAAAAGTCCTTAATGAGCTCGCTCATTTCTCCTATTCTCGCCATGGTTGGCTCTGTTCTTACCCTTGTGGGTATGATCCTTGAGTTCTTTATGGCAAGTGGTGCAAGAATGAGCGCTGTTACAGGTCTTCCCTCAAAGATCACAGATCAATATGGAAAATACATTTACTGGTTTACATACGAGGCAGAGGTTCTTCCTCTCGTAATCGCTATTGTTCTTTGCGTTGCAGTAGTTGCTCTCGCTATCGTCGGCATCATCTTCTCAAAGAAAGCTGTTGCATCAGGCGACACTTCTTCGGCTAATGACGCTGACAAGATCGCAAAGGCAGAAGCTAAAGCAAAGGCCGCTGAGGAAAAGGCTCAAGCTAAGGCTGAAAAACAAGCTGCTAAAGCGAATAAGCAAGCTAAGAAATAAATCAACTTATAAAGACGGAGAAAACTCTCCGTCTTTTATTTTTTCAAAACAATTTAATTTTTCAAAGCAATTTGATCTTTCAAGTACTTCATTTCAAACAAGATCGAAAATCATCATTCAGCTTTTCAATCCATAACAAAAAGAGAGCGATTTTGTGTCGCTCTCCAAAAACTCTTTGTTTATCGAGATTTTATAAAATATGAACATATGTAAATGTGTTTATATATTTATTATTTTTTGTTTCCCTGACCGTAATATGCGTTCGGGCCGTGTTTTCTGTCATAGTGCTTACGCAAAAGTGTTTCTTGCATTCTTTGTGTGCTTCCGTTTGCAGAAAGCATAAGCATTTCCGTATTATAAGACATCATCGCTACCTGTTCAAGAACGACAGCCGCCTCAACAGAAGCCTTTGCATCATCTCCCCATGTGAATGGGCCGTGAGAATGAACGAGCGCGGCGTGCATCTGTTGAACTCCCGTTTCCTTAAGCGCCTCAAGGATTACTGTTCCCGTTTCCTTTTCATATTCGCCCTTTATCTCAGCATCAGTCATTTTACGGGTGCAAGGAATGGTAGTGCCAAAATAATCAGCATGAGTAGTACCGTACGGAGTTATTCCTCTGCCAACCTGTGCATATATAGTTGCCCACGGCGAATGAGTATGCGTAACACCGCCTATCTCGGGATACGCCTTATAAAGCTCCAAGTGAGTGGGCGTATCGGACGAGGGCTTAAGAGTACCCTCAACCACATTTCCGTCAAGATCTACAACAGGAAGCATATCAGGAGTAAGCTCATCATATTCAACACCGGAGGGTTTAATTACGACAAGCCCTTTTTCTCTGTCGATACCGCTTACATTTCCCCACGTAAACGTAATAAGATTGTACTTTACGAGCATCATATTTGCTTCGTATACCTGTTTTTTAAGTTCTTCTAACATATTTATCTCCTTTAGACGTAAGTCTTTTATTTTTAGAATTTAGCTCTTAATTCAACTACCTTGCCAACAATTGTCACAGGGAGCCTTTCAATATCCTCGTTTGAAAAATATAGTGGTTCAAACGCAGGATTTGTGGGTAGCAAACGAATGCCGTCGGAAAACTTCGATATCTTTTTAACGGTAGCCTCCTCGCCGCCGACAAGCACGACTGCTATATCTCCGTTTTCAACATTGTTTTGACATCTGACAATAACGATATCCCCGTTTGTAAAGCGCGGCTCCATGCTTGCGCCTTTTATTTTAAGTCCGATAAGCCGCGAGCCCATAGCAAGCGACGCGTCTACCTCCTCATAATCCTCAATATTCTCAATAGCGTCTATCGGTATACCGGCGGCGACATTTCCGCAAACAGGTACTTTTATCGACGAAGGTGCGTCCTCGCCTGAAATAAGCTCGCCAACTCTGACACCAAACAACCGAGCCAAAACGGCAACCGTATTAGCATCGGGAACACTGACTCCGCGCTCATACGCCGAATAGGTCTGTCTTTTAATCCCGAGAAAACGGGCAACATCCTCTTGAGTAAGAGCTGCGCCTTTTCTCGCTGATACAAGCCTTTGCTTTAGCATAATGCCTCCTTTTTTCAAGCCGTGCTTCTTTTGTTACTGAGATCCGACATTTTTCGACATATCAAAGGTCGATCGGTTTGTGTTTAAAGACGAGTTTTTCGCACAAGCTTGTTACTTTGATTATATAATAGCAAATTTTATTTGCTTTGTCAAGGCATTTTCAAAAATAGGTGTCCAAAAACAGTGACATCCTATACTTGACAATGCAAATTTAATTTGCTATAATCTGAGTGCGAGCAAATTTAAATTGCTTTTTGCTCATCTCTTAGCCCCGTAAGAGATTCATTGGAACTATGTCGCAAATCTTTCCCACTCAAAGCTTTGCATTTATCAGTTAAAGATAAAGAAAGGATTGAATTTATGTGTGATATTTGTTTAAGCGTTTACGGTCACGACGAAAACTGTGATGTAAATTTTTCTTCTCTTACAAAAAGTACTTGCTATTCGTGCGGAGCATCTATCGAAAAAAACGAAAAAATAGCTATCTTTAAGGAAAAGGTATTTTGCAGGGATTGTGTTAATGATCTCAGCGCTGACGAGCTATGCTATCTTTGTGACGCTGACGATCTTTTTGATCTCAGCGAAAAATTTGAGCTTTGCAAGACCGATATGATAATTGATACCTCGTGGTGACATATATGACCGAAAAAAATCTTTCGGAATTCAAATATCTTAACAAAGAGATAGCTCTTTGCAGATCAAAGCTCTGCACGCTTGAAGCGTACAAAAACCATGCTGACGAAAGTCAAAAACAAAAGATCGATGCTCTAAAATTAAAGATATCGTTTCAGATGTCGGAATTTTTCAGGCTTTACGATGAAATAAACGATTTTATATCATCAATTGACGATCCGCTTTTGAGACTTATAATCTCGCTCAGATTTATAAACGGATTGTCGTGGGATCAGATAGCCGCTCACATAGGCGGTCAAAATAACGCAGACAGTGTACGAAAAGCATATTCCCGATATGCAAGGAAGCATCTTAAAAGCGAGAATTTTGATAATTGATATTGACTTTAAATATCTTATATGTTAAAATATCTATGATTATGGCAAAAATAACTACGGCGCATTTCGGTTGCCATAATGATCATTTTAAAACAAAGGAGCATTTAATGAGAAAATCATATAAATTACTCACAAAGGCGTTTCCTGTATTTATGTTAGAGCTTGTAGTTTGCGCGGCTCTCGGCACTATTGCTTTTCTTACATCGTACGACAGCGGCTCGGGCTGGCTGAGCACAGGATACGTTTCGATATTTTTCTGGCTTGTGGTCGCACTAACGCTTGCTACGGCTATTGCAATCCCTGTATTTTCAAAGGATGCGGGTATTGTAAGATTCAAGGACAAATACGGATTTGTTGCGTTTGCAGCTACGCTTGCGGGAATTATCGTTTTCGCGCTTTTCGTTATCGAATTTTGCAGATTTGTAACAAGCTCGAACATTTCCGTTTGGCGTTTCATTCGATCATTCGTTTCGATCGTGGTAGCGCTCAATTTCATTATTGAAGCAGTTCCGCACAAGCTTATTAAAAAGTATGTCAACAAAACAATCAGAATAATTCTTTCGCTCTCTAGCATTCTTTGGGGTGTTTTATCGATACTTTCAGTATATTTTGATGAAAACGTTCCTATGTCAAACATCACAAAGACGATGCTTCTTCTTACCTACGTTGCCATAACCGCATTTTTGCTTTTCGAGGCTGAATTCAAGCACGCAAAGAAGCGCATCATAGCTTACACGGCAACCGCATCTCTTGCAGCATTCACGTCATTTTCCTTCTGCGTTCCGATCGCGCTTTCGTTAAGATCCTTGGCTACTATCAACTTCACCGTTATGGAGTTCGTAGTATGTGCAACGATCGGTCTTTATGCGCTTTCGAAGATATGCTCTATGATAAGAACGATGCATCACGTTATAACCACACACCAGGATGATGGGGCATCTCATCACACCAGCCACAAGCATCATGACTCCAAGGACGGAAATGACGATACAAAGAATGGCGGCAAAAAGGAAGCTCAAGCTTAAAAAGCAGACACTTCCCCTCAAAAAACAATAAAAAGGAGGCTGAAAATCAGCCTCCTTTTTATTAAGCAACATCAAAATCCATTCTTAGAAATTAAACAACTTAAGGAGTTATAAAAAATAAGATTAATATCAATACTAACAGTACAGCTTGTGCTTCTGACTTAATGATCCATTGTATGTACCCGCCACATTTGCGGTTGTGTTGTTTATAAAACTTCAATGTCATCAAGCTGAAACTTTTATTGTGTTTTTAAACTATTCATTTAAGTCCCATTGGTCTATACCTTTACGCGTTGTTTCCTAAGGCTTAAAAGCCTTCGTTTGTGATTTCGAAGTTAATTCCAACGTCCATGCTTTTTCAGCTTTTAAAGCTCATACTAGCCCTGACGTGTCGTCCGAAAGCCTTAACGTCCCATTGGTCCATACCTTCCGTTTCTGTAAATTCATTCAAAGTATTTTTAATGATATTCGCAGGAGCGTAACCGTCGATTCAGGATTACCCCCGACCGAGTGTCCGTTTTCGCTTATATTCTTTTTTATTTAGTTCTTTTACTGAAACGCCTTGATGTCTTTTCTGTTGTTGATTTATTATTTACTTTTCGTTTGGCTTCGCTTTAGCCTTTTTTCTTTTCATTAAAGATTCCGCAGGAAAGTGTCCTTTAACCAAAAACGTCGTATATGTGTTTGTTTTTTCAGTTTTTATCTATATAAAATTACACTTTTCTTTTGCCGTTTATTTTAAAAGCTCAAAGTCAGACTTTGGATGCTTGCAAAGCGGACATACCCAATCGCTTGGCAGATCTTCAAATGCCACGCCTTCTTTTTCTTCATCATACTCATATCCGCAGATCTGACACACCCACACCTTGCCGCCGCTCTTTTTTGCTTTCGGCTTCGGCTTTATATTTTTTTGATAATACGAATAGGTGAGCGGTTCTTTATCGGATATATTCATTGCCTCGCAAACCTCTCCAATAAGGAGGATATGTGTGCCGCAATCTACTTTTTCTATTAAATTTGCGCTCATAACAGTACTTACATTATCTTTTGTATATATTATTCCGTTTTCCGAGATCCCGGTATTTTTAAGATAAGCCATTTTATCTGCGGCTTTGCCTGTTTTAAAGCCAAAATTTTCAACAAACTCAAAGGGAGTATCCGTAGTAAGAAGCGACACGTTAAACTTTTTTGTTTCAAGGATCATACTTAAAGTATAATTCTGCTTGTTTACACAAACGGCGATTCTGTTTGGATTGCTCGTTACTTGCACAACGGTGTTTATGATACAGCCGTTATCTTTGTATTCATTCTTCGATGTTAAAAGATACAATCCATACGGAATCTTCATAAAGACTGATTCATCCACCATTGGTCTCACGCCCTTCTGTCGAAATTGAAAGAGTTTTTCTTGTTGCTCTTTTTGAGCTTACCCTTTCTTCACTTTTAGTATATCATGCGGTTTTTTACTTTGTCAAGTACTTTTTTAAATTTTTTAGCAAATTTGCTAAGTTTTTTATTTCTGTCATTTATTATGATATCCAAAGGATACTTTTTTATTCGGAAAATTATTTTATACGTGAATTTCAAAAGTAACCTCACTTTCGCGAGAGCGAAGCTTCAGCGACAAAAAAAGAGAGGACATTTCGGTTATGTTCTCTCTTTCTGCTTGTTCATTATCAGTATTGCAGGAAAAATCTTTTATGTCTCGTCTTTGAGGACGCGAAGCGCGGATATGCCATAGTAAGCAAGAACGGGAATAAGATCCTCGCCGATTCGCTCACCCGAGACAATAATCGGTACAGCGGGTGGGCAAAAGACCGAGGTCTCGGAAAGCACTCTGCCGACACACTTGTCGATAGGAAGTAAAACCGACGGTGTCATTGAAGCTGCTCTTGGCGACATAACGCGCTCGGGAATAGCAAAGGCGGGCACGGCGGCCGAAATCACGGGGCGCCTCTCAATAGAGAATAAAGCGCTTGTCAAACGGTCGAGCTCCTCGTCCATCGTAGCAGTCGAGGGCATAAGTGTAAGATAATCAGAGTCGAAGAATTCGACGTAAATATTGCTCTTTTGAAGCTCGTTGGACAGTTCCTCGCCCGTGTAGCCGTAGGACTTAGTTTTTATTGTAATTTTCATTGACTCACCCCTAACAAGAGTGAAGCCAAAATCGGTAAGCTTTTGCTTAATATCGGCAATTTTGCAAACAATACTTTGCAAATCCCGGCTAAAGGTGCCCGCAAGATAGGGGTTCAGCCTATCCATCGACTCGAGAATCAGGTATGAGGGACTCGTCGAGGCGAAGAGTGCCATAGCATCCTTGACTCGCTCTTTAAAGAAGCCGTCGATGCTCTTGTTAAGGTGAAGATAACCCGCGCCCGTCAGGGCAGGTAGCGTCTTGTGCGCCGAGTCGACAGAGATGTCTGCGCCGAGGTCGATGGGATGGCAAGATGGGGAAAGGAACTTCAGATATGCGCCGTGTGCGTTATCAACCATAAGCAGGGTGCCGTGTCTGTGGCATACCTCGGCAATAGCACCGATATCAACCATACCGCCGAGATAATCGGGTGAGGTGATATAGACGGCAACGGGGCACTCGCCAGAGGCGAGGCGCGCCTCAAGAGCCTCGGCGGTCAGGCTCGAAGAAAGATAGTCCGAGCCCCACCCGAGCCATTCGACGTCAAAGTCGATGAGGATAGCAGACGAGATAAATGCGCGGTGGGCATTTCTCGCCGAGAGGATGAGCGGCTTTCTTCCCTTTTCTCTAGCATAGAGAGTCAAAAGGTAAAGTGCAGTCTTTATAGACAGGGACGAGCCCTCGGCAGAATAGAAGCTGTCTGCGCCATAAATAGACGAAAGATTCTTCTCGCTCTCGCCGATAATTCCGTCAGCGACAAACAAGCAGTCCGCGCCGACAATCTCGGTCAGGTCATGCGAGTCTCTTTCCGCTATTCCCTTGTGCCCCGGCATATGCATTCTGACAGGAGAGGCAGTGGCATAGGACTCCAAGAAGTCACAAATAGGCGTATTCATCACTTGCCCTCAAGGCGGCGAGCGATGGCAAGCATTATTGCGCACTCCATACGCTTTTTGAAGAGCTCACAGCCCTTCTCGTACACGCCCTTGATACTGCCCGTCGCGTGGTAGGCATTAGCCGCACAGCCTCCCGAGCAATAGAGCCTCGCCCAACAGTCACGGCACTCCTCGCGAGCATATACGTTGCACTCAGCGAACTCGCACTGAGCGCACTTGTTGGTAACTCCCTCATAGATGTTGCCAAGCAGATACTTCTCATCGCCGACAAACTGATGACAGGGGTAGAGGTCGCCCCACGGGGTGACCGCCATATACTCTGTTCCCGAGCCGCAGCCGGAAATTCTCTTATAGATACAGGGACCGCCGGTGAGGTCTATCATATAGTGATAGAAGGTGAAGGGCTTTCCTTCCTTGTCCCTCTCAAGCATAAGCTTTGCAAGGTCCTCGTACTGTCTCTTTACAATCTCGATATCCTCGTCGGTAAGCTCTGCGGGATCTCCGGGAGCGCATACAACAGGCTCCATCGAAAGCTCACTAAAGCCGAGGTCGAGCATAACCTTTATATCCTCAAGGAAGTCAGGATTCGCGTGAGTGAAGGTACCGCGCATATAGTAGCCCTTGCCCTCTCTCGCCTCGACGAGGCGCTGGAACTTCGGAACGATTCGGTCGAAGCTTCCCTTGCCCGCATAATCAACGCGGAAGCGGTCGTGAATCTCGCGTCTGCCGTCAAGAGAGAGAACAACGTTGTGGCACTCCCTGTTGCAGAAATCGATCACATCATCGTCGATGAGCATACCGTTTGTGGTGAGTGTGAAGCGGAAGTTCTTGTTGTGCTTCTTCTCAATATCACGCGCATATGCAACGAGCTGTTTTACAACCTCGAAGTTGAGCAGTGGCTCACCGCCGAAGAAGTCGACCTCGAGATTGCGACGGCTACCCGAATTCTCAACAAGGAAATCGAGAGCGCGCTTACCCACCTCTAAGCTCATAACGCCGCGCTCGCCGTGATACTTACCCTGGCTGGCAAAGCAGTAAGAGCAATTGAGGTTGCAGGTATGGGCGATATGTAGGCAGAGCGCCTTAATGACGCCGGAGGTCTTCTCCTTGAGAGTGCCTGCCATAGGCTCGAAGGTGTCAGGCGAATAGAGCTTGCCCGCGTCGCGGAGCGACTCGACCTGAGCATAGCACTCGAGAATGTCATCCTCAGTGATATCGTCGACGCCGAGATATCTCTCCTTCATTTTAGCGAGAACATCCCCCTTTGGGGTGCTCTCAAATATTTCAATAATATCATATGCGACGTCGTCGACCACGTGGATTGCGCCCGATGCGACGTCGAGGACGACGTTGTAGCCGCCCTGCTTGTACTGATGAATCATTTTATATCTCCAAATCTATTATTCAAAAATGCCACCTCGAGGGTGGCAATTTTTTACTTGTTATCACCCTTAGCCTCGCACTGCTGATTAGCAATACCGCAGCTGGTCTTACAAGCAGACTGGCAGGAAGTCTGGCACTCACCGCATCCGCCATTCTTTGCGCTCTCGCAAAGATTTCTGGTCTCGATAGTCTCGATATGTTTCATTCTAATACCCTCCATTTAGAGATTTAACGACTTAATTATACCATAGGAATAAGGTAAAGTCAATAAGAGAAGCAAAAATATCTATATTCTTTTATATCATGCGTTTTTTCACTTTGCCAAATACTTTTTCAATTTTTTCAGCAAATTTGCTAAGCCTTTATTTCAGTCATTTATTACGATATCAAAAGGATACTTTTTATTCGGAAAATTATTTTCTAAAAACACAGCGACGCTTTTCAGCGCCGCCGTGTTTTTTGGAGATTTTTTGAAAACATTGCTTTTCTGTAAGCAATTATGAATCAACGTGCCCGTCTTTTTTCGCTTTGCCCTTGTGGCATATCGAGGACATAGCGCAGCCCGAGCAGCCGCAACCGCAGGAGGAGCCGCCTTTCTTCTTGCCTTTTATATTACTTATTACTATTGCCGCGATAATTGCCGCAACAGCAACACCAACTATAATCGTTCCGATCATAAGCTTTTTCCTCCTTTAGTAATTTTTTTATTTTTTAACACTTCTCTTACTCTTTGCAAGCTCGATAAGAGAAAATTTTGCGGGTTTAAAGAGCATATAAACGAACGCTGCGAGTACGATAAATGCGAGTACCACACCGAATACGTTTGTTGCTACCGCTGATGTAAAGAGTGAACCGATTTGGTATACTATAAACGAAATCGCGTATGCGAAGCCGCATTGATATGCTATTGCAAAGAGTGTCCATTTTGTCGAGTTCATCTCTCTCTTGATCGCGCCTATTGCTGCGAAGCAAGGAGCGCAAAGCAAGTTGAATATAAGGAATGAATATGCTGCAAGCTGAGTCATATCCATAAAATCTGTAACTCCGAGTACTGCAACTACCTCTTCCTTTGCAACGAGACCCATGATCGTTGCAACAGCAGTTTGAGGAGCTGAGAAGCCAAGAGGAGCGAATATCCAACCGATAAGCATACCGAGCAAGCTGAGCATACTTATTCCGCCGTTTTCCTCAAGTGCAAGGTCAAATACGTAAGAGCCGTCTGCGCCTACTCCGCACACTGTGCCGAGCCATATAAAGATCGTTGAAACAAAGATGATAGTTCCTGCTTTTTTAATGAAAGACCAGCCTCTTTCCCACATGGAGTGAAGAATATTTTTCACAGTGGGCATATGATATGCAGGAAGCTCCATTATAAAGGGAGCGGGATCGCCTGCAAATCTCTTTGTCTTTTTGAGTATAATTCCCGAAACGATGATAGCCGCGATACCGATAAAGTATGCGCTGGGAGCTACCCACCAAGCGCCGTCAAAGAGCGCGCCTGCTATAAGAGCTATGATAGGAAGCTTAGCACCGCAGGGGATAAATGTTGTTGTCATTATCGTCATTCTTCTATCTTTTTCATTTTCGATAGTTCGTGACGCCATAATACCGGGAACGCCGCATCCAACGCCGATAAGCATAGGAATAAACGATTTTCCGCTAAGACCGAAGCGTCTGAATATTCTGTCCATTACAAACGCAATTCTTGCCATATATCCGCAAGACTCAAGGAATGCAAGGAGAATAAAGAGAACGAGGATCTGAGGAACAAATCCGAGGATTGCGCCAACGCCTGCTATGATACCGTCCTGTACCAAGCTGTAGAACCAATCCACGTAAGGCTCACCGTTTTCATCAAGCATAAGCTTGTCGATAAGTGCGGGGATACCGGGTACCCACGCGCCGTATTCCGAAGGATCGGGAGCGTTTTCTTCCATATATGTAGCAATATCATAAATACCGTCTTCAGTTACAACGCCCATTATGAAGCCTGCCTGTTCGAATGCCGCGCCGTAAGAAGCATATGCTTCCTCAAACGCGCCGTAATCCTTCTCTTCGAAGGCTTCCTTAACGTCGCCTGCACCGGGAACATCAGCCTTCTCGGCAGCATCTATAATAGCGCCGTTAGCATCGTTCCATATAGGCTCTGCAAATTCGTCGACCTTTTCATCGTATTCGCCGCTTATTCCAAGGAAATGGAAGCCGTCGCCGAAAAGTCCGTCGTTTGTCCAGTCTGTTACCCACGTTCCTACCGTTGTTACGGCAATGAAGTATACACAGAACATTATTACCGCAAATATAGGAAGAGCAAGCCATCTGTTAGTAACTATTCTGTCTATTTTATCAGATGTTGTCATCTTACCTGCACTCTTTTTCTTGTGGCAGGATTTTATGATTGATGAAATATATACATATCTTTCGTTTGTTATAATGCTTTCGGAGTCATCATCGAATTCATTTTCGGTCTCGGCTATTATCTCCTCGACCTTATCGAAGGTTTCCTTGCCGAGCTCACAAGACTCCATAACCTTTGAATCTCTTTCAAAGAGCTTTACGGAATACCATCTGTTTTTATCCTCAGGAACATCCTTCAAAATAAGTGAGCCTATTTCGGAAAGTGCCTTTTCAAGCTTCTGATCGAATTTATGAGCGGGATTTGCTTTGCCGCTCTTTGCAACCTTTATAGCTTCCTCGGCAGCCTCAATAACTCCTTTATTTTTAAGAGCCGAGATCTGAACCACCTTGCATCCAAGCTTTTTTGAAAGCTCGTCTATATTGATCTCATCGCCTTTTTTGTTAACGACGTCCATCATATTTATCGCTACAACAACAGGAATACCAAGCTCGGTAAGCTGTGTCGTAAGATAAAGGTTTCTTTCAAGGTTTGTTCCGTCTACGATATTAAGTATCGCATCAGGCTTTTGTTCGATAAGATAGTTTCTTGCAACTACCTCCTCAAGTGTGTACGGTGATAACGAATAAATTCCCGGAAGGTCGGTTATTATAACGCCATCGTGCTTCTTAAGCTTGCCCTCTTTCTTTTCAACCGTAACTCCGGGCCAGTTACCAACGAATTGGTTTGCGCCTGTAAGAGCGTTGAAAAGCGTAGTCTTACCCGAGTTGGGGTTTCCGGCAAGCGCTATACGAATTTCCATTTTTCTCCTTTCGCAGTTAGTCGTGGCTAACTCTATTTCAAAAAAATTTTTTATTCTACTTCAACTGTCGCCGCGTCTTCCTTGCGAATAGAAAGCTCATAACCGCGAACCGTTACTTCAATAGGATCTCCAAGAGGAGCTACCTTGCGGACAGCAACCTCAACGCCCTTTGTTATACCCATATCCATAATTCTGCGCTTGATCGCACCAACGCCGTGAAGCTTTACGACCTTTACCGTAGAACCGATAGGAGTTTCCTTCAAAGTTTTCATTCTTTCCTCCGATTATATGTAAATTTTAGACGCCATTTCCTTGCTTATAGCAATTCTTGACTCCTTAATATTTACAATAAGATTTCCGTTTATTGTGTTGATAACAGTAACATCACCGCCGACAACGAAGCCGAGATTTTCAAGATGCGCACGTGTTGCTCCAAGACCGCCGATCTTTTTTATTGTCGCTGTTTCACCGGGTGTTGCAAATGAAAGTGGCATCATCATATCCTCCGTTTTCTCTTGGTTAGTTTAAGCTAACACAATTCAGGTTTAAAAGTTAGCCTGTGCTAACTTCGCTATTATAATACACCACAAAAGCGCGTTTGTCAATAGTTTTTTCGAAAATTTTTTCAATTTTTTTCAACTTTTTCAAGCATTAACCTTTCGTGCGCATTTTGTTATTGATTTGTTATTGATTTTTTTAGTTTATAATGATATACTAACCTTAATAATATTCTATTTATTTTGAGGAGAGAAAATGAAAAAGCTTAAAAATTTTTCAAAAGGAATGGGTATTGGCGGTTGGCTCACAAATTACAAGCGCTTTAACGTCCTGCCTATGGATAGAAGGCTTGATATCACTATCGGAGATATGGAGCATTTTGAAAGCTACATAACGGAATGGGACATTGAAAACATCAAAAATATGGGCTTTGACCACGTTCGTGTCGGCTTTGACCAGATCGTGCTTGAGAGCGCGCCTTACATATACCGTGAAAATATATTCTCGCTTCTTTGTGATTTTGTTTCGTGGTGCAAAAAGCGCTCACTCGGAATAGTTCTTAATCTTCACAAGGCTATCGGCAACTATTGCGATATTGAGGAAAAGATCACCCTTTTTGACAGTGAGGAGCTTAAATCCCGATTTATCGCTCTTTGGCTGGAGCTTGAAAAGACGTTTCACGACGAAAAGGACGTTATGTTCGAGCTTTTGAACGAGGTCAGAGATATCGATCCTGAGCTTTGGAACTCGCTTGCAGAGGATACTGTGAAGGCTATAAGAGAGCTAAACAGTGAAAGGAAGATAATAATAGGAAGCACCTGCTGGAACTCGCCCGATACTCTCGATCGTTTGCGTATTTTTGACGATGAGAACGTGATTTATACCTTCCATAATTATGCTCCGTTTGAGTTTACGCATCAAAGAGGCGTTCTCCAGGCTTGCACGCTCTATTATAACAGAAAAATGGTATATCCCGATTCGATTGACAAATACCGCGATTATTGCAAGGTGGTATGGAACAATGATAATGCCTATGCCGAGTTTGAAAGAATGGATAAAAGCTATCTTTACGAGGCTCTAAAGGGAGCTATCAAATTCGTTTCCGATCATCCCGACAAGATACTTTGGTGCGGAGAGTTTGGCACTATACGCCACGCTGATATAAAATCGCGTGAAAACTGGATGAGGGATATGATATCGATACTCAACGAATACGATATTCCCTACTCCGTATGGAACTATCTTTCAACTCCGAACGACGGCAACCGCTTCAGCCTAACGGATGACGATACAAGAAAGATGCTTTCAAGCGAGCTTCTCAAGATAACGGCAGGTAAAAAATGAACGGTCTTCTTCTCTCCCTCTCGCTTTGTGCGGGAGTATGTAAAAATATAATTTCAAAAATCGGCTCCGGCGTTATGTCGGGGATCAAAAAGATCCTTTCTGTAAACGTTTTTACAGGGGCTGTTGCGCTTATTGTCTTTGCGTGCTTCGGGCTTGATTTTTCATTTGCAAAAAATAGCGTTGCTTTATTTATAGTGCTTGCCGTGCTTTACGGTTTTTTCACAGTTGCCGCGCAAACATCGTGTATAGCGGCGGTTCATTACGGAGACGTTTCGCTTTGCACTATGATCTATTCGTCAGGATTTATAATTCCAACCATATTTTCAGCCGTTTATTTCAATGAGGAGCTTGGCGCTTTAAAGATAGTCGGTATCGCTCTTATGCTTGTATCGATACTTATAATGAATCTCAATTTCGAAAGAGAACGCTCGCGCTCCCCTCTGTACCTTGTTTTTGCGTTTTCAGCGATGATATGCTCCGGAGTTATCGGAATATTACAAAAGCTTTTTGCACACAAATTGGGCTCTGGCGGAATTGACGAATATCTCTTTGTTTCATTTGCCTGCGTTCTTCTTTTTTCCCTTCCTTTTATGCTCATGCTGAGAAAGAGCGACTTTGAAAGCTCTCAAAAGACAAAGCTGTTTCTGCTTTTTGCTATTATAATTGCGATTTGCACCGTCTTTAATAACAAATTAAATCTTTATCTCAGCGCGAATATGGACGGAACGGTATTTTTCCCTATTTACAACGGCGGAGTCGTGGTTTTCAGCTCGCTTCTTTCCAAATTTATTATAAAGGAAAAAATGTCGTGGCAAAAATATGTCGGCATCATCGGCGGAGTTGCCTCTATAATTCTAATATCGTTAGCATAAACAAAGCAATAAAAAGAGCAAGAAAAGGATTTCCTTTATTCTTGCTCTTTTCATTTTTATTGCTCGTCAGATGTAGTAACAGTCGTTACCGGAACGTTTTTGATTGCTTCAAGGATTGCTTTGTATTCTGCCTTTTCGGAATCGTTTATTGTTTCGTCGTCGGTAAGTGTTTTTTCTGCTATACATCTTAATGTTACTGCATTTACGCTTACGGAATCCTTTCCTTCAATGCTTGCGCTTGCTGTATCTACTGACGTTTCATTTTGAATGAAGGTCATATTGCCGTTTGCATCAATAACGTAAAGAGTTATTACAAGCTTAAGATCTATAAGCGATGCTACGTTTGAGAATCCGCTTATTGTATACTTAATTGTCGTATAGTTTTCGTTATTCTCTGTTACCATAACACCCTTGCCGCCTGTATACGAATTGTACTTATCAAACGTTACGTTTGATGCATTTGACATTACTATACCGTATGTGAGCGTTGTGTTATTATAAAGATTATACGCTTTAAGCGCTTCGGTATCTATCGTATATCCGCCAAGAAGCGCCTTTCCGTCCTCTCTTACTGAATATCCGTTTGCTGTGAAGATAGGGGCTGCTACTGCATCCTTTTCATCGTACTTTGTACAGCCTTCATTTGTACAGTCACAGTTTTTAACTCCGTTTACAGAAAAGTCAGAATAAACTATTGATCTTACAAATGCGTGCGCTGTGTAAAGTGCTTTTTCTACCTCATCACATCTTGAGCACTCGTTATCGCTTACGCAATCAAAATCGTCTACAAAATTGTGTCCGAGCGCAGTATCCTCTATTTCACCCTCTGAAATTTCAGCTTTACAGAAGCAATATGTTGCGCCTATAGCATTATTTGTACAGGTTGCAGACGTTGTTATTGTATCAGCCTTGGGATTTCTTATATGGTTAGTGCCTTCAACCTTGGTCAAAACAGTATCGCTATATGTTCCGTTATACTGTACATTGTTTAAGAGATAATAACAATTTCCGTTACAGAAATAAAAGCCCTCTGTTTTATCGTTCAAATTATATCCATTAGTTGTGTTGTTGATAATATTAACATCTGCCAAGCTCTTGTCGTTTTCGTTAGCAAAAACATACTTAATTCCCTTTGCTCTGTTGCCATTTGTATTAATGCAAATCTGCTCCATATCACCAAGGAATACTACTGTTATACCGCTGCCTAAGGTTCCGTTGCTTCCGCACTCCAAGAAAATACCGTCAGCAGTAGTTGTTTTTGTCATATTTGTGCCAAATACTATTGTTGGGTTAAGATTGTATGAGCTTGTAAAGCATTTTCCGCTCCCTTTATTTGTACAAAGTGCGGAAAGTGTTGTCGGCATATAGTATACATCAGGCTTGCTCGGTTGAACAAATGTATCTGCGGTGTAGAATTTGCCGTTTTCATCTACTACCTCAAATGCCTCTTGTACAAAGTATAGATATTTACAGCTATTAAATGGATCTTCATTCCAACCGTTAGTATCTATTCTTACAAGATTTTTTGGTAGATATACTGCTTTGAGTGAGCTACAGCCTGCAAACATTCTGTTTGGAATGTACTTATAGTTATCGGGAAGTGAAACCGCAAGCAAGCTTGTGCAGCCCATAAACTGTCCCCAGTTATCAACATTAAACTCGTTTTGGTTATCATTAAAGTCTACGAAAACAAGGCTTGTGCAGTTTGCGAAAGCAGTTGTGCCTATTGTTTCAATTGTTGGAGGAATCGAAAGATATTTGATTGCTTTACAATCATAAAATGTACTTTTTCCTATAGTTGTAAGATTTGGGAAAGCCTCAAAAATGTTTACACTCTGAAGATTTGTACATCCATTAAACATATTTTCACCGGTATCAGTTACCTCGGGGGAAACGCCAATAGTTAAATTAGTAAGCTTTGCACATTCTTGGAATGAACCGCCGGTGCTACCGTTCTTAAATACAAAGGTGTCAAGGTTGTGAATGGTTTCAAGATTTTTGCACTTCCAGAAAATACAGTTTTTGCCTGAGTCCTGCACTGCTGAATTTGGCTGTAAGTAAATTTCAATTACATTTTCAAAGCCACCAAAGTTTTGTCCGCTACCATTTACACGGTTAACAGTATACGGCATTTCAATGCGGTAAATGTTGCTTCCAGCACTCCATCCCGGGTTTGTGCCTGTTGCTTTTTCCATTGCGCTATTAAGGCTTGTTAAATCATAGACAAATATATTATTTCCTTCGCTACCGTAAATTGTTGTTTCAGAAAGAACATATGCAGTCGGGAAGGTGTAGAAGGTTGTTCCATCACCAACTACCACTCTTGCATAGGTTGTACCTTCTGCATCGATGTACGGTGTAAAACCATACTTGGTATTTGTTCTACCAACGGAAATGCTTTCGTCGAAGAAGGAAAGCTCACCATAATCATTGGTGGTTTGTGGTTTCAACGCTGTTGCGGCGCTTGAAGATATTGCCATAAAGCACATAAGAGTTGCTATGATAGCAACAAATAAAAAGATCTTCTTTTTCATATTTTTCTCCTTTTTAGATTTTTTGATGCGGTTTCGCATCTTATAAAATATAACTGTTTGTATAGTGGTGTTATATTTTGGTACATATATTATAATATATGTTTTTCTTATTGTCAAG
>JAFTXO010000035.1 GCA_017461765.1 Clostridia bacterium
AAGATACTTGCTCCATCTACTGGAATCATTCGATATAATAGCTAACTTATATTTGTTCTTAACCTTTTCAATAAAATCAATAAAACCATCCGATAATTCCATAGTATCAAGGTACTCCTCTTCGATTTTTTCCAAATCACCTTGAAACCCAATAGTCTTCCAGACTTCGAGAGAAGTCATTTCTCCAATATCCGCCTTAAACCAAGGGGTGTATATCTCTTCAGCACTTAAGTTAGGAAATGTTTGTTGTACATAAGGAACAAAATCATCTCCTGTTTGCTTTACTATTACACCATACATATCTAAAACTATAGCTTTCATATTCGAATATCCTTTCGCCAAATTCAAGTTTTTCTCGCTCTTTCGCTGAATAAAGTATATCAGAAAATGTGAAAAAAATCTACCATCTCCACAAAAAACGCCCGAACAAAAATGTTCAGGCGCTTCCGGCGATATTCAGATAACTGTTTTACGGCCACCCGTCAATCGCCTTCTTTTTGCTTGTTATTTCAGATCTTCATTGTAAGGGCAAGCTTTACTTTTTCGACGATGCCCTTTGCGTTTAATGAGAAGTGCTCGATAAGGTCTTTTGCGGGAGCGCTCTTTCCGAATACGTCCTCTACGCCGTGACGAACTACGGGAACGGGACAGATGCCCGAAACAGCCTCGCACACAGCTCCGCCAAGACCGCCGATTATATTATGCTCCTCGGTGGTTACGATAGCGCCTGTCTGTTGAGCGGAAGCAACTATAAGCTCCGTGTCGAGCGGCTTTATCGTATGGATATTGATAACCTCTGCGCTGATGCCCTCGGAAGCGAGCATTTCGCGCGCGATAAGCGCTTGCTCTACCATGATACCCGTCGCAACGATAGTAACATCAGTACCCTTGGCAAGAGTGATACCCTTACCGATCTCGAATTTGTATTCGGGATTGTCGTTTATAACGGAAACGGCAAGTCTGCCAAATCGCATATAAACAGGGCCGACATATTTTATAGCGGCTTCAACCGCGCATCTTGCCTCGATAGCGTCTGAGGGATTTATAACCACCATACCGGGAATAGTACGCATAAGCGCAAGATCCTCGTTGCATTGGTGAGTTGCACCGTCCTCTCCGACAGAGATACCTGCGTGAGTAGCGGCGATCTTAACATTCAAATGAGGATAACCGATAGAGTTTCTTACCTGATCGAAGCTTCTGCCGGCTGCGAACATAGCAAAGGTACTTGCAAAGGGGATCTTACCGGAAGCGGCAAGACCTGCGGCAACACCGAACATATTGTTTTCGGCAATACCGCAATCGAAAAATCTTTCGGGGAATTTTTTCTTAAAAATACCTGTTTTTGTAGCGGCGGCAAGGTCTGCGTCAAGCACAACTACATCGTTATATATAGAGCCGAGATCGGCAAGGGCGTTTCCGTACGCCTCTCTTGTTGCAATTTTATCAGCCATAAAGTCCTCCTTAGTTCAAGCTGTTTTCGTATTCGGTAAGCTCTTTTACAGCCTGAGCGTATTCGGCGTCATTGGGAGCTTTTCCGTGCCAGCCTGCTTCGTTTTCCATAAAGGAAACGCCCTTACCCTTAACTGTCTTTGCGATGATAACAGAGGGCTTGCCCTTTACGCTTCTTGCTTTTTCAAAAGCATCGCATATCTGCTCGACATCATGACCGTCGATAGTGATAACGTTCCAGCCGAAAGCCTCGAATTTGCTCTCGTAGGGCATAGGATTCATAACGTCTTCAACTCTACCGTCGATCTGAAGTCCGTTGTTATCGATTATAAGACAGAGATTGTCAAGCTTGTAGTGAGAAGCGAACATCGTAGCCTCCCAGATCTGACCCTCCTGGCTTTCGCCGTCGCCTATCATAACATAGGTGCGGTAATCCTTGTTGTTTATCTTTCCCGCAAGCGCCATTCCGCAAGCACAGGAAAAGCCCTGTCCGAGCGAGCCTGCCGACATATCAATGCCGGGGATCGTTTTCATATCGGGGTGACCCTGCATAAGCGCACCGAGATGACGAAAGCTCTTAAGACCTGAGATATCGAAATATCCGCGCAAAGCCATTGCCGCATAAAGAGCAGGGCAGGAGTGTCCCTTTGAGAGAACGAAACGGTCTCTGTCGGGGTTTTTTGGATCGTCGGGATTTATATTAAGCTCGGAAAAATAAAGGCAGGTAATAACATCGGCAGCAGAAAGCGCTCCGCCGGGATGTCCCGATTTGCCGTTATATACCGCTTCAACCGCGCCGAGACGAACTTCGGCTGCGAGTTTTTTGAGTTCTGATAATTTTTCGCTGTTCATTTTGAACCTCCAAAGTATATAAATACATAATTATTCTAACATTTTTTTAATCAAAAGTCAATATATATATATTATTGTAAAGAAAAAAATTAATAAATCATTTTAATTGTTGACAAAAACAGTAAAGTATGATAACATATAATCATAAGAAAACGAGCGTCCTTGCGTAAAAGGGCGCTATGTTGCGTTTGACGAGGAAAAATGAACACAAAGATTTTAACTGACCGTATCAAAAAAACAGAAGGCTATAAGGCTATGATATCGAAGCTCCTTTCTCAAAGAGAGAATAAGGAGCATTTTCCGCTTTACGCAAACGGACTCACAGGCGGCGCGGAATATGCGCTTATAAGGAGTCTTGCGTGTGATATAAGAGAAATGAATAAAAAAACCGTGCTTCTTTGCGTACCTGAGGAAAGATATGCGAGCAAGCTGAACGATTTCCTTAAAAAGAGTGGCCTTGAAAGCGAATTTTATCCGATGCGCGATTTCAATTTTTTCGACGTCACCGCATCGCGCGAAATAGAATATGAACGCCTTAAGGTGCTTTCGGGAGTGGCGTTTGATACGCTTGATGTTTGCGTTACCACGCCCGATGCGCTTTTGCAGTATACCATGCCAAAGAGCGAGCTTAAGGCAAGAACCTTTTCGGTAAGCACGGACTCCTCGCTTGATATCGAAGCATTTTCGAAAATGCTTATGAAAACGGGATACTCCCCTGCGGAGCTTGTAGAGAACGAGGGACAGTTTGCGCTCCGCGGAGGCATTGTCGACGTTTTTCCGACGGGAAGCGCGGAATTTAAGATAAACGGTGAGGCAAGAAACGAAAATATGCCGGTACGTGTCGAGCTTTTTGGTGATGAGATCGACAGAATGGGCGTTTTTGATCCCGTAACTCAGCGAATGGTTTCAAGCATCGACAGCTTTTCGATCACGCCCTCAAAGGAAATAATTCCGAGCGAGGAAAACATAAGGGAAGTAAGAGAAATAATAAACGCTCTTTATCAAAAGGCGCAGAGCGAGGATGTGAAAAAGGAGCTTGAGCGTGAGATGCTTTCGATCGATGCGAAAATGTCGCTCTCCTTCTTTGATAAATTTATAAATGTCGTTTATCCGAGCAAGCAGTGTTTGCTTGACTACTTTGATGACTTTAATTGCGCGATTATCTGCGATGCTGTGGCTGTAAAAGAGAAAATAAAGACCTCTCTTGCCTCGGTTGAGGAAAGGGCGCGCTCGCTTTATGAGAGCTATCTTGTGCCGAGCGAGCTTTGCGAATATTGCGCACAGGGAAGCAGCTTTTCCGATTTTTTAAGCTCGAAGCAGATAGTGTATATAGATCATTTTTCTGTTATTGCGGAGCAAAACGCGGGGGGAGTGTTTGATTTTGCTGCTCGCGGTATACCTAAAACCAATCTTACGCTTAACCTTGTCGTAGATCAGCTTGCCCATTTTACTAAAAATTCATACACCTGTGCCCTCGTTTGCAGAACTCAAACAGAGGTAAAGGACGCGATACGCACTCTTAACGAATACGATATCCCATCGTTTGGCGTAAAGGACGAGAATACGGAGCTTATGTCGGGGGCAGTGTGCGTTTTTTCCGATACCTATCCCGAGGGCTATGAGCTTCCGAACGAGAAATTTATACTTATGGTTCTCTCGTCAAGAACGGAAAAAACGGAGTCAAAGCTCCGCCATAAAAAGAAGTTTGCGAAAAATGCAGGTGAGAAAATACTCTCCTACGCCGATCTTAATGTGGGCGACTACGTGGTTCACGCATCGTATGGAATAGGAAAGTACCTCGGTATAGAAAATCTTTGCGCAATGGGTGCATACCGCGACTATGTGGCGATACAGTATGCGGGAACTGATAAGCTTTATCTTCCCGTAGATCAGCTCGATATGGTGTCGAAATATATAGGCGCATCGGGTGACGATGCACACGTCAAGCTTTCAAAGATGGGCGGCGCTGAGTGGAAAAAGTCCACCGCCAAGGCAAAGGCGGCTGCTAAGGATATGGCTAAGGAGCTTATCGAGCTTTATGCCAAGAGAACGACGATACAGGGCTTTGCCTGCCACAGCGACGGAATAATGGAAAGAGAATTTGCCTCGTCCTTCGAGTTTGACGAGACCGACTCTCAGCTTGAGGCTATTGACGATATAAGAGCCGATATGGAAAAGCCGTATCCTATGGACAGAGTCCTTTGCGGAGATGTAGGCTACGGAAAGACGGAGGTTGCATTCCGCGCCGCTATGAAGGCGGTAGCTAACGGAAAGCAGGTAGCGATCTTAGTTCCTACAACTATTCTTGCAATGCAGCATTTTCAGACTGCGCTTGCGCGTTTTGCGGGAACGGGTGTGAATATTGATATGATATCGCGCTTCCGCACTCCGTCGGAGCAGGCAAGAACGGTAAGAGCATTAAGACGCGGAGATATTGATATAATTATCGGCACGCATAAGCTGCTTTCCAAAAATATAGAGTTTAAGGATCTTGGACTTCTTATAATAGACGAGGAGCAGCGCTTCGGTGTCGCACAAAAGGAAAAGATAAAATCAGCCGTACCGGGTGTCGATGTTCTCAGTCTCAGCGCAACTCCGATCCCAAGAACTTTGAGCATGGCAATGGGCGGAATACGCGATATGTCAGTGCTGGATGACTCTCCCGGGGGCAGACTTGGAGTTACCTCGTATGTTCTTGAGTATGACGAGGAGCTTATCTCGGACGCTATAAGACGCGAGCTTCACCGCGGAGGACAGGTTTTTTACCTTTATAATAATGTAGAAACCATTTATGATATAAAATCAAGGATGCAAAAATCGTTTCCATCTGCAAGAATAGCGGTGGCGCACGGTCAGATGGACAGGGACGATATAGAGGAGATATGGCATTCTCTCGTTAAGGGAGAGATAGATATACTCGTAAGCACAACGATAATCGAAACGGGTATCGATATTCCGAACGCAAACACTCTCATAATCGAAAACGCCGACAGAATGGGACTTGCTCAGCTCCATCAGATAAGGGGACGTGTCGGCAGAAGCCACAGACGCGCATATGCGTTTTTCACCTACCGAAAGGGAAAAATGCTCTCCGAGGTGGCAACCAAGCGCCTTGACGCGATAAGAGATTTTGCGGAGTTCGGCGCGGGCTTTAAGATCGCTATGCGTGATCTTGAAATAAGAGGCGCCGGAGATATATTGGGCGCGGCTCAGCACGGACATATGGAGGCTATCGGTTATGATCTTTATATAAAGCTTCTTAATGAAGCGGTTCTTGAGGAAAAGGGAGAGGTGCTTCCCGAAAAAACAGAGGTAATAATAACTCTTTCAAAGGATGCGTATCTGCCAAAGAGCTATATAAAATCCTCATCTCAAAGAATGGATATGTATAAAAAGATAGCTCATATAGAAAACGACGACGATTTCAAGGATATAATGACCGAGATGCAGGATCGCTACGGCGCTGTACCGAAGGTTGCCAAAACGCTTGCAAACGTCGCTCTTGTGAAATCATATGCAAAGCTCGCAGGAATGAAAAAGATCGAGCAAATGCGCGAGGAGGTGCGTTTCTTCCCCGAAAAAACCGATCTTATCCTGCTTTACAAAATGTCAAAGGTAGATCCTGCAAGCATACGCGTTTGCGGAGTCGGAAAGGTTCCTTATATTTCGCTTAAGACCTCAAGCTCCGATTACGAGCTTACGGGCTGCGTGGATTTGTTAAAAATTTATATACAAAAAAATAAAGAAACAGAGTAGACATTTTGGAAATAAAATGTTAAAATATAAATAAGGAAGTACAAAGCGTATAATTTTTGCCAAAAGAAAGGAAGTTTATTTTGAGAAGGATCGTATCACTTATCCTTTGCTGCGTTATGCTTGCTCTTGGCGCAGTATCCTTTTCCTCGTGCAAATCAAATGAGGATGTATACAAGCTCGGCTCGTACACTATAAAGGAAGACGAATACAATTATTTATTGGGAGTTTTCAGGCGAGATATAGGAAAAACTCTCGGCTATGACGGCAAGGACTGGAGCACTACTAATACAAGCGGAATGACGATCGGACAGTATGTCGATTCCGTATACTCAACACAATTTCAGTCGCAGGTGTTTATGCTTCTTTATTCGCAAGCGATCTTTGACGATCAGAAGCTTTCTCTTACAAAGGACGAGGAAAAGATCATAGAATCAAATGTTCTTTCCGTGATCGCGCATTTCGGCAATTATAACGAAAAGAAGTTTGACGAGGTAGCAAAGCCGTATGGCTTCAGCGCAGACACTCTTCGCAGTGTTTATACAATGCAGGTAAAGCAACAGAAGGTAATGATCCATCTTTTCGGAGAAAAGGGTGAAAAGATAGATGAGGAAACTGTTGAAAAATATTATCAGGAGCAGTACTTGCATTTTCAGACCTTTGTAATAAACAACACATATAAGATCGTTGAAAACAGCGAGGGAGAAAAAGAGCTCGTCGGTCTTAACGAATATGAAAAGCAGGAAAAGACCGATCTTATAGACGATCTTACAAACCTTTTCGTAGATAAGAAAACGGATTATACATATAAGGTTCTCACAGCAGAGGAGCAGAAGATGAGCTACGAGCAGCTTTGGGAAAGATACTCGGATGACGTAGTATATCCCGGCGGCTGTTATATGACCAAGCCATCTATGAGCCAAATGTCAGCATCGAATACACTCGCCGCAGCGTACGCATTAAAGACCAATGAGGTTGGTAAGGTCACCGCTCACCAATATTTTCAGGAAAGCGTTGATCTCGGCTCAAGCGGAAGCATAAATGCGGGCGACTACATCGAATACGGATATGTGTTTGTTAAAAAGCTCGAGCTTGATGCTGGCGCATACAACCGTGAGGAGAATAAGGATTTCTTCGGTGACAGCTTCCAAAGCACTATGATAAATTCGCTTTTTGCTGATCAGGTTGCAAATTATGTCGAAACGCAGGCATTTTACGAGCTTTATGAAAACACGGCGCTCGTTGAAAGCTTAACGATTTCGGGTTCAACTCCGAACTACCTCGATTACGAGCTTATGAATAGCTCATCAAGTGATGAATAAAGTGTAAAAGTGCACATTATAAAGAAAGGGGATGTTGCAATAAGTACAGACCAAAAACAGACACATCCCTGACGAAAAAGCCAAATAAAAGCATATTTTTAGCAAAAATAAGGTCGAGATGTTGCGATTTATCGCAGCATCTCCTCTTTTTATGTCTGTTTTTTAGGCGCGACCTCGCACTCTACCGTACAA
>JAFTXO010000036.1 GCA_017461765.1 Clostridia bacterium
TAATCTTCGGCTGCCATAAGTCGCAACTCTTTGCTGTACTTCTTGTGTTTTTTCCGAATTTTAGACATAAAAATAACCCCCTTGGTGTAGTCTTGAAAACTTTTTGTTTTTTCAAGTGTCTACTCTAAGGGGATTATATCAAACTGATTTGTTCTCTCTTTCTGCTTGTTATAAGAACCTGCTTCGCAGAACCTTGTTATTCGCTTCGCTCATAATGATGTTGCTCCCGTTGGTCACAATGATGTGATGTTTGCCCACTGTGCCGAAGGCACAACATCTTTTCCGAAGGCTACATCATAGGGCGTAGCCGGCATCACTTGCCCGCAAGGGCAAACATCGTTCGACGACCTGCTTTATTGCAGGTCGCCGTAGCCGTGAGCTTGTTTTTATACGGTTACTTTTTTATAAGCCTTTTTACCTCTGCGAACGACGAGTCCGTTTGAGAGCTGTTCCTTTGTATAAAGTGTCTTTATATCCGTTACCTTCTCGTTATCAACCGTAACTCCGCCCTGCTCTACTGCGCGTCTTGCTTCACTTCTTGAAGGAGTAAGTCCCGCTTTTACAAGAATCGAGAGAATATCGATCTTACCGTCGATAAGATCAGCTTCGGGAATAGTTTCGGTAGGCATATTTTCGCTTCCACCTGCACCAAAGATCGACTTTGCGGCGTTTTGCGCCTTTTCAGCCTCCTCTTCGCCGTGAACGAGCTTTGTAAGCTCATAAGCAAGGATCTCCTTTGCCTTATTGAGCTGACTGCCCTCCCACTTATCCATTGCATCTACTTCCTCAAGGGGGAGGAAGGTAAGCATTCTTATACATTTAAGAACATCGGCATCTCCGACGTTTCTCCAATACTGATAAAAATCAAAGGGAGATGTTTTATTGGGATCAAGCCACACAGCGCCTGACTGTGTTTTACCCATTTTTTTACCCTCGGAGTTCAAAAGAAGAGTTATTGTCATAGCGTGAGCGTCTTTTCCGAGCTTACGGCGGATAAGCTCAGTTCCGCCGAGCATATTGCTCCATTGATCGTCGCCGCCGAACTGCATATTACAGCCGTATTTTCTGTAAAGCTCCAAAAAGTCGTAGCTTTGCATTATCATATAGTTGAATTCAAGGAACGAAAGTCCCTTCTCCATTCTCTGCTTATAGCACTCTGCCGTAAGCATTCTGTTTACGCTGAAGCAAGCACCGACCTCGCGAAGAAGCTCAACATAGTTAAGACCGAGAAGCCAATCAGCGTTATTTACCATAAGCGCCTTTCCGTCCGAAAAGTCGATAAATCTTGACATTTGCTTTTTGAAGCAATCACAGTTATGCTGAATTGTTTCCGCAGTCATCATAGAGCGCATATCAGTTCTTCCCGATGGGTCGCCTATATATGCAGTACCTCCACCGATAAGGGCGATGGGCTTATTGCCTGCCATTTGAAGTCTTTTCATAAGACAAAGAGCCATAAAGTGACCTACATGAAGGCTATCTGCTGTGGGGTCAAAGCCGATATAGAATACCGCTTTTCCGTTGTTGACCATATCTCTGATCTCGGGTTCATTTGTAACTTGCGCGATAAGTCCGCGCGCAACGAGTTCCTCGTAAATTTGCATTTTTATTTCACCTTTCCGCAATAAAATATAAAAGTCCTTGCATACAAAAAGTACGCAAGGACGAAATTTCTTCCGTGTTACCACCTTGATTTATCTCTATGTTGCCATAAAGACCTCTAAAACCGCAAATACGGTCTTCTCCCTGTAACGGTGGAGCTCCGACATAGCCTACTTGCTTCCGTTCGGTATGCTGCTCACGGAGGTATTCGTTCAAAGCTCTTGTGCGCCTCTCATCGACCGGCAGCTTTCTGTGACCAAGAAAATTCAAACTACTTATTCCGCTCATCGCATTTTTTGTGATTATACCACAGTTTTATTTTTTTGTCAAGCGATTTAAGCTAAATTATAAACATATATATCGAAATAGTAATCGTAATACTCCTGAGTTACGGTATCCTTTCTTTCAAAGGTATAAAGTCCGCTTTGCTCGACGGTATCTATTATTGTTTTCGATTTTTCATTATTTTCAAAAACTATAACGTATACTGTCTTTTTACCCTGCTTCAAAAGCTCGCTTATCTTTTGTGTATCCTTGGTTACGTAGCTATCCTTCGAAAACGCCTTGTACGCCTCCTCAACTCCCCAATTATCGGGGTTATATGCACAGCAGGTCGTTTCGTGAGAATATACCGCAAAGGAATACGCCGAGAGGCTGTTATCATCAAAGAGCAACAGATCGTCCTTACCGATATTCTCGTTTGCATATTCCATTACGCTATCGGAGCTTTCATTCAAGGTTGCCTGATATACGGGAACTACTCTTACTATAAGTATCACACTCATTATGGCGATTATTGCTATCGGAATACATTTTATTTTAACTTTTGAAAGAGCATATGCAAGAGCAAGGGCAAAGAGTGCGATCATTACAAAAAGATATCTTTCGTAAAGAAGCGGCTTTATAAATGAATAAATAAAGGTTGCAAGTATTACCGTTACAAATATCGAAAATGCCATTATAGGCGCGTAGGCTTGAGTATTTTTCTTTTCGTATTCCTTATAGAGCACGAACGCGACGAAAATAAATATTGCAAGTCCGATTATGGCAAGAAGCGCATAAAGCCTCTGCGGAAGCTCAACTGCGTTATTAAGAGCATCTCCGACATAGAAGAATGCAAACAGTCTTGACAGGATATCGCCGTCAAGAGTTATCCAGCCTGCTCCTCCGCGCAGCGCCTGTACCAAAAATACGAAGATGCCGGGGATAAAGAGTGCTATCTGCCATACAGCAGGCACGATCCAGCGCTTTACTATCTGCTTTTTCATAAAGCAGTAAACGAACATAAATATATTTATAAATACCGTCGTGAAAAGCGCAAAATGGTGAGTATAGGCGCACATTACGCTGAATGTGATAAAAAGTATCTGATTTTTTCTGTTCGGTGATTTTATGTATCTGTAAGCGTAAATTGCACACAGAGCCACGAAAAGCGCCGCCCATGTATACATACGGATCTGCTGTGAATATTTAAAAACCACGGGAAATAAAAATATTATTCCGCTGTAATACATTCCGACCTTACGTCCGAAATCCTTTTTTATATGAGTAAGTCCTATAAGCGAAATGGCAAAGGTGGCTATTACGGAGAATATTCTCATAGCGTACGCCGATACTCCGAAGATAAGCGTATATATCTTTAGCATAATATAATAAAGAAGTGGGTGAACATCGTGCGGCGCTATTTTTATGATATCCCAAAGCGAGTGATTTACAAGTCCGACAGAATACGCCTCGTCAAACCAATATGCGTTATAAAATGCTCCGCTAAGCACAAAAAGCGTACCTAAAAGTATTATTGCGAGGTGTATAAGATCAAGCTTGCGTTCTCTTTTTATTATATCGGCGCATCTTTTTGCGATGCTTTTGTTGCGGTATTCCTTCTTCTCCGTTATCTCCTCTCCGAACCAATCGGGAATAACGAATGCTTTGGCATCCTCTACGCTTTCAAATTCAACCTCGACGACCGAAGGTATTTCGTATATATCGTCATAGATATCAAGCTCGGCAGTATAAGCGTCGATCGGAACGAGATATCTCGTCTTTTTGAGCTTTCTGTCCTTAGCCTTAATGAAAAGCTTTAGGGCTTCCTTTTTTGATATTTTTCTTTCGTTTTCCTCTCTTACAAGCGTTCCCTCTCCCTTTTCGGTAAGGTAATATTCACTGTCCCTTTTACGAACTCGAACCTCGGGAGAAAGCGAAACATATGCTTGTGTTATCCTGCTTGAGCTTAAATTTGATAGCTCAGGCAGCTTTTTCACGAGAAATTTTCTTTCTATTTCCATTTTTTCGCCTCGAATTATTTTTATGTATAATCTATTTTAACACATTTTTACTCAATTATCAATTTTTTATAAAATCTTTTAAAAATAAATATAAAACTATTGCAAAAAAATATTTTTTTATGCTATACTATATGTGATTATAAATTATATAGAAAAGAGGTATTTTATAATGCTTAAATTTGAAAACAAAGCTTTGACCGACAGCAAGTATATTCTTGACTGGATCGAAGAAATGGCTAATTTAACTCAGCCCGATAAGATCGTTTGGATTGACGGCAGTGAGGAACAAACCGAAGCCTTGAGAGCTGAGGCTTGCTCAACAGGTGAGCTTATAAAGCTCAATCAGGAGCTTCTTCCCAACTGTTATCTTCACAGAACGGCTATAAACGACGTTGCTCGTGTTGAAGGCAGAACATTTATCTGCACAAGAAAGAAAGAGGATGCAGGTAATATCAACAACTGGATGGATCCCGTTGAATGCTACGAAAAGCTCGGCAAGCTCTACAAGGGCTCAATGAAGGGTCGTACAATGTACATCATTCCTTACGCTATGGGTCAGGTTGGCTCTGATTTTGCTAAATACGGTATCGAGCTTACAGACTCTATCTACGTTGTTCTTAATATGCTTATCATGACAAGAGCAGGCGCTGAGGTTGCTAAGGCTATGGGTAATGGCGAAGGCTTTATCAAGGGCTTGCACGCAAGAAAGGACATTGACGAGGAAAACCGTTACATCTGTCATTTCCCTGAGGACAATACTATCTGGAGCGTTAACTCCGGTTACGGCGGAAACGTATTGCTCGGTAAGAAATGCTTTGCTCTCCGTATTGCTTCCTACCTCGGTAGAAAAGAAGGCTGGATGGCTGAACATATGCTTATTCTCGGTATCGAGTCACCCGACGGCGATATCAAGTATGTAAGCGCTGCATTTCCCTCTGCTTGCGGAAAAACAAACCTCGCTATGCTCATTCCTCCCTCAATCTATAAGGAAAAGGGATATAAGGTATGGTGCGTAGGTGACGATATTGCTTGGCTCAGAGTTGGTAAGGACGGACGTCTTTACGCTATCAACCCCGAGAACGGCTTCTTCGGTGTTGCTCCCGGTACTAACGAGCACTCCAACCCCAATGCTCTTCATACAACAATGAAAGACACCATCTTCACAAACGTTGGTCTCAATCTCGACAACAACACTGTTTGGTGGGAAGGTCTTGACGACAACGCTCCTGACAATTGCATCAACTGGAAGGGCGAGGTTTGGGATAAGACAAAATACAATAAGGCTGACAAGGTTAACACCTCTGCTGCTCATCCCAACTCAAGATTTACAGCTATGGCGAAGAACTGTCCTTGCATCTCCAAGGAATTCAACAATCCCGCAGGTGTTCCGATCTCGGCTATCATCTTTGGCGGACGCCGTGCAAAAACAGCTCCCCTTGTATATCAATCATTTGACTGGGAGCACGGTACATTCGTTGGCTCTATCATGGCTTCCGAGACAACAGCTGCTGCTGCAGGTGCTGTCGGCGTAGTTCGTCGTGATCCTATGGCTATGCGTCCCTTCGTCGGCTACGACATGGGTGACTACTTTGCTCATTGGCTCGCTATGGGCAAAAAGATCCCGAACGCTCCGAAGATCTTCCACGTTAACTGGTTCAGAACAGATGACGAAGGACACTTCATTTGGCCCGGATTCGGTGATAACATGAGAGTTCTTATGTGGATCTTGGCTCGTTGCGAAGGCAAGGTTGACGCAAGAAAGACAGAAATCGGTTACATTCCTTATGCTAAGGATATCAACGTTGAAGGTCTTGATATTTCAGACGAAACACTTAACGATCTTCTCTCCGTTGACAAGGCTTCTTGGAAAGAGGATATCGAAAATATTAAAGCGTTCTACGCTCAGATCGGCGACAGAGTTCCTGCTGAACTTAAGGCTCAGCTCGCCGCTCTTGAAGAAAGACTTAAATAATTTAAAAAGGGGATGTTGCAATAAGCACAGAGCAAAAACAGACACATCCCTGACGAAAAAGCCAAATAAAAGCATATTTTTAGCAAAAATAAGGTCGAGATGTTGCGATTTATCGCAGCATCTCCTCTTTTTATGTCTGTTTTTTAGGCGCGACCTCGCACTCTACCGTACAA
>JAFTXO010000037.1 GCA_017461765.1 Clostridia bacterium
GGGGATAGTGAAATGAGTGCAGAAGGTGTGAACTCGTACACGTCGGTAGGGGTCCTCAAGCCGAGGAACGAGGCTTGGGGTTCTCGTGGCATACTTTGTACGGTAGAGTGCGAGGTCGCGCCTAAAAAACAGACATAAAAAAGAGGAGATGCTGCGAAAAATCGCAACATCTCGACCTTATTTTTTTAAAAAATATGCTTTTATTTAGCTTTTTCGTCAGGGATGTGTCTGTTTTTGGTCTGTGCTTATTGCAACATCGCCGTAAGTTAGTCTACTTTTATGATGTCAGATTTGGAGACGGTATAGGAGATTGTTGAGTGTTCGATTCCGCTGCGCTCGTAGACGATATAGAAGCTTTCGCCTTCGGTGAAAGTCATAAGAAGGTCGCCGATATTGAAGTATCTGTTGAATTCGTATGATGTTCCGTCGACAACTATTGCGCGTATGATATCGCCCTGTTTAATTCCGAGCTTGCTTGCAGTGCCAAGCGAGTTGACCTCTTGCACCAGCACGTCCTCTTTTATTTTACCGTAGCCTGTTTCTGTATCGTAAACATATTTTGAATTTTGGGATGTTACCGTTATACCGAGTGCGATTTTATAAACTCCGTTTGTCGAGCTGTCACCGTCTGTGTGGTAGTACATTATGCTTTCGACCGCCGCCTTGACTATCTGCAAGGGAATTGCGAAGTTTATGTTCTGAGCATCGGTATCACCTGCGTTTGCGATACCTATAAGCTCGCCATTTGCGTTAAATAAGCCGCCGCCTGAGTTTCCGCCGTAGAGAGCTGTATCCATTCTGATTGAGCGGTAAGTGTGCATTGCGTCGCCGACATTGAGCGAAACGAAATCGTTATCAACGCTGACAATACCCTGAGTTACGCTTATTCCGCCGTCATCGGGATTTCCGATCGCGATAGCCGTTTCACCGACATAGTAATCGTCGGCAATAGTGACAGCAGCTGCGTTTTGGTTTATCGCGAGCACGTCCTCTGTCTTAGCCTTTAGCATAGCAATATCGCACGAGGCAGCGCCGCCTATGTATTCACATTCTATAGCATAAGAGCCGTAATCGTAGGACACCTTGCCCGTAATGACGTTTACCACCTCGGTTGGATAGTCCTCGCTTCCGTACAGGTAGCAAACGACTCTTTCAGCGGTCTTTGACGTTGATGTTGCGTCCGTGTCGTAAATTACGTGATAATTGGTTATAAAGTATGTATAATCGCTATCCATTTGATAGATAACGCAAGCACCTGTGTATGCGGCAATTCCGCCCGATTCGGTAAATTGAGCGTATACCTTGCCAACGGAATTGAGGCAGGCGTTTATTGCTTCGTAGATGTTAGTTCCCGTTTCCTCATCAAAGGAGAGGTAGAGTGAGAGAAATTCGTCATACGTAAGCTCCTCGCCGTAGATCGATTTATATGTTTCATAAAGCTCAAGAGCGGTAATGTCATCTCCGTCCTCGCCGTCTGCGCCGTCCTGACCGTTTGTGATATCAAACGTGGTTTGTGTTCCGTCCGAGAACGTTATCGTATACGTATCCACAAGACCCTGTGTCGATGTTTTCTTAATTGAAACGATGCTAACGGGCTCGACACCGACAAGATCCTCGCCGTCTTTTCCGTCCACACCGTCCTTACCGTCGACTCCGTCTTTTCCGTCCTCGCCATCCTTACCGTCAGCGCCGTTTGTTACCTCAAAGGTCGTTTTCGTTCCGTCGGTAAAGTAGATCGTGTAAGTATCAACGAGTCCGTTTGTGCCTGTCTTTTTTATCGTTCGAATTCCGACCGCCCCGTCGTCTCCTGAGGAGATCGACATACAGCCCGTCAGAGCAAAAATAAATACAAAGCAGAGAAGCAGGCATATAAGTGTCAAAAGCTTTCTTTTTTTCATAAATTCCTCCTGTTTTCCTTGAGGGAGTGGTTGTTTTTTGGCTTTTGGGTAATTTTTGCGTGAAAATATATAAGCGCGATAAATTACCCTGTTACCGATTATATTATAAACCTGCATCCTTTAAACAAGCTTAAAAGGATGTGATTTTAAATAAGACTTGCCGAGGCAAGCCTTTTGTTTTTATAGTTTTTATAAGATTGTAGCTAAAATAAATTTATTTTTGTGTTCTCTCATTTGATGGATCACACTCGGATGCTCTACTCATATTTAGGTAATATTGAAGAGTGAAGAGTGAAAAACTTAAGCGTATGACGCTTGGCAGGCACGCGCCTGCGGGCTAATAGCTTTACTTTATATCATTTGTTTTAATTTTATAGATACTCTTTCTATTTAGGTTTCTTTTTCTTTTTTACTACCTAAATTTTGTGGGGTAAAGTAACATCAATAATTTACTCAGCTATCTTCGGGGGCGTCATTAGCCTGCGGTCGCTTGACCGCTCAGAAGGAGTAAGAGCCTTGAGGGTATTCAGCCTCCTCGAGGGTAGAGAACTTGGTGTACTGACCGAGCCAGCTCATCTGAACAGTGCCCGTCTGTCCCTTACGGTTTTTCGCGATAACCACATCAACGAGGTTCGCCTTTTCGGGATCTTCACCGTAATAGTCGCGCGAGAGGAAGATTACCATGTCTGCATCCTGCTCAATAGATCCCGATTCACGAAGATCCGAAAGCATCGGACGGCGTCTTTCCTTTTCCTTTTCCGAGGTACGGCTGAGCTGTGAGCATATGATAACGGGAACACCAAGCTCCTTTGCCATAACCTTAAGACCGCGCGTTATTTCACTGATTACATTAACTCTGCTTTGATCGCCCTTTAATGACTCGGATGACATAAGCTGAAGGTAATCGACAACCACAAGCCCGAGATTTTTAACTCTGCGGAGCTTTGATTTCATAGCCGTGATAGACGCAACCGAGGTATCGTCAATGTATATGTCGCACTCGGAAAGCGTGCTTGATGCCATAGCGAGCTTTTCCCAATCGTCAGCATCAAGAGTTCCCTTTAAGAGCTTTTCCGATTCAACGAGCGCTTCCGATGAAACGACCCTGCGAACAAGCTCCTCGTTTGACATTTCAAGAGAGAAGATGCAAACGCCCTTCTTTGTCTTTTTTGCAATATTGGTGGCAAGATTGAGAACGAACGAGGTCTTACCGACACCCGGACGCGCTCCGACAACGATAAGCTCACCCTTGCCAAGCCCAACAACGTATTGATCAAGCGTTGAAAAGCCCGTTTTGAAGCCGACCGTTTCGTCAGCCTGATTGTCCTTAAGCTCCTTAAGATGCTCGTACGTCTTTAAAAGCACCTCTCGAATGTGAACGAAATCGTGGCGCTCGTTGTTGCCAGATATCTCGTAGATCTTTTTTTCTGCGTAGTCAACGACAGCGCTGACACTCTCGCCCTCCGTGTAAGCCGCCTTCTGAATGTCCTCGGATGCGGAAATAAGCTTTCTTAGAATGCTTTTATCGCGAACGATGCGAGCATAATCCTTCGCATTTGCGGAGCTTGGCACGATGTCGGCAATTATTCTGATATATGCGCGCGCCTCAGCCTCGTCTGCGTAGACCTTTTTGTTTACGAGCTCGTTTATGAGAGTCACGAGGTCGATTGTTTTGCTGTTTATGCTGAAATTGAGCATTGTCTGAAAGATGCTCTTGTGATCGTCAAGATAGAAATCGTCGATCGAGAGTATCTCTGCAATATCGTCAAAGCAATTCGGATTTATAAGCGCCGAGCCGAGCACGCTCTGCTCAGCCTCAACGGAGAACGGCAATTTCTTTTGAAGAATGTCCATGCTGTTATTTCTCCGTTACGCACACACTGAGCTTGCCCGAAATATCCTGATAGAGCTTTACCGTGATCTTGTATGTGCCGAATGCTTTGATCGGAGCGTCAAGCTCGATCTTTCTTTTGTCGATCTCAATTCCCGTCTGCTCCTTAAGAGCCGAGGAAATATCCTTTGACGTTACAGCGCCGTAGAAGCGGCCGTCATTTCCCGCATCGGCGACGAGCTTTACCGTCGTTTTTTCAAGCTTGTCGGCAAGCTCCTTTGCGCTTGCTCTTTCAACGTCAACCCTGTGCTGAGCCGACGCCTGTCTGTTCTTTATGTCGTTAAGAGCCTTCTGATCGCAAACCGCCGCAAGCTTTCTTGGGAAAAGAAAGTTTCTTGCATAGCCGTCGGACACGTTTATTATATCGTCCTTTTTGCCTTGACCTTTTACATCCTGTAATAATACTACCTTCATTTTTTAATCCTCCGGATCGAGATATTCGTCTATTGCTTCCTTAAGCTTAAGAAGCACTTGTCTTACGTTTGATGCCTTTACCTGAGCGCCTGCCGCGTCAAAGCGTCCGCCGCCCTTTAATTTTTCGAGAATGAGCTGTACGTTTACCGTTCCGTTCGAGCGGCCGGAAATATGAACGGTGTCGCCTATCTGCATAAGCGCAAAGGACGCCGCCACCTCCTCAATACCGAGAAGGTTATCGGCAACTCTTGCCGCAAGAGTTCTGTCAGTTCCCGCATCGTAGCTTACTGCGATAGCCATGCAGTGCCTGTAAATATCGATCTGCTGACCGAATGTTGCCTCTTGCTTGTAATCCTCTATGTTTGTCTTGAAAAGATCCTGAATGTCCTCGTACGACGCACCGTTGTCACGAAGGAACATTGCCGCAGCAAAGGTCTTTGTTCCTACGCCCTTTGTAAATTGCTTCGTATCGAGAAGAATGCCCGAAAGGAGCATATTTGCCTCTCTGTGCTGAAGCGTTGAGGGCGGAAACGCCTGCTCAAGCATTTCGGAAACGAGCTCCGATGCACTTGATGAGCCGGGGTCGATATATTCGATAAGCGGCTTTCTTGCAAATTCGGACGTTTTTCTGTGGTGGTCGATGATAACGGTGTTATATACGTTATCGTAGATGTCGATCGACTCGAACATATCGGGATTGTTTACGTCAGCGATAACGAGAAGCGTTTCGCTCCTTACGAGGTCAAGACCTCTTGCTGAGTCAACGAACACGCCTCTGTATTTATCGTCCTTGTCAAAGAACTTGAGTGTCTTTTTTATGTTGGGGTTTTTGGCGTCTACAATTATATTTACCTTTACTCCGCAGAACATTGCAAGACGGGCAAGACCGATCGATGCTCCGAATGCGTCGTAGTCGGGATATTTGTGAGCCATGATGATAACGTTTGATGCTGCCGCCATAAGACCTGCAAGCTTGTTAGCCGCAACTCTTGCGCGCACCTTCGTTCTTTTGTGAACGGTATTCGTCTTTCCGCCGTAGAACTCAAAGCCCTCGTCATACTTTACAACAGCCTGGTCGCCTCCGCGCTGGAGCGCAAGGTCAAGAGCGACGTGAGCGGCGCGTTCCTTCTCGGCAAGGTTACCCTTTACCTTTGAAACGCCGACAGATACTGTAACGGGGATATTTCCGCTTCCTACACGGATATCGCGCACCTTATCGAGTATTTCGAATTTTGCCTCGATAAATTTTTCAAGATCGACTGTCTTAAAGAAGAAAAGGTACTTATCCTTTTCGTATTCCTTCAAAATACCGTTTGCCTCGTTGCACCATTCGCGCACCAAGGTCTCTATCTTGGCAGCCGCCTCACGGTATCTTTCCTGCTCGAACTGCAAAAGCTCCTCAAGGTTATCGACGATAACGTAGCAAACCACAAGATCCTCGTCCTTAATAAACTGCTTGAGATTAACAAGCTCGGTTATGTTCTTGAACATGAGAAGCTTATACATCTTCGAGCCCGATATTATCTTCGTTGATTCGACGGTATAGGTAATGTCACCAATTACCGTTGAAAAATTGCGCTTGTCCGTTTCCTCGGGCACGGGAGCGGGAATAATAGAGCTGAGCTTTGCACCGAGAAGCGGTGAATTTGAAAGGTTGAGCGCATATTTATTGTACCAGATTATTTTTTTGTTCTCGTCGTGAATGAGCGCAGGCTCGTTTGAGTTGTTTACCATATCGTACATTATCGAGCCGAGAACAGGCCCTGTCGGCTTACGAACCGCTTTTTTTGCCTCGTGGGATTTGAACACGAGTATTATAAAAGCCGATACCGATATAAATGCGAGCGCCAAAAATCCGATTACCACGAGGTTTGTCATTTTGTCGGGGTTATAATGCGTATCAAACAGCCATACGCCGCCGAAGCAAGCGATGGCAACAAGAGCGCAAAGGAATTCGGCAATGCCTCTGTAACGCGGCTTTCTTTCTTTTTTATTTCTTTTCATAGAAGCTCCTTTTCGTCAGAGTAATTTTTAAATATAAGCTCCGCTGTAAAGCGCGAAATGTGCGCATTAAGGGGATCATTTCTTATATTATAGCAGAAAAAATATATTTTGTAAAGTAGTATTATATTATTTACTCTTGCATCTTGGGAGAGCTTATGGTATAATAAATTCATGAAAAATATGCCATACGGGGGATATAATGTAATAAAAGCTCTTTTGAAAAGAGCCTATACGGGCATGATACGGAGGAACGATGAAGAAACTTTTTGTTGCAGTGTGTGAGGATTTGAAGACGGAATATATGTGTGTCAGCAACGCCACGCTTTACTTTTCGCCGCTTTACGAGCACGTTTACAGAAAGCTCGAAAACGCTATGGAGAAGCTTGGAATACGCGATATAGAGCTTGTCAAGTGTGCGACCTACGATATTCCCGATATATCGACCGAGATAGATGCGGATGTTGAGGATATTATCGTTTTCGCTCATCCGCTTTCGTTTCTTGCCGAGGGCACGGACGTTGAGGGGGCGCTTTCGTTCGTTATTTCAAGTGAGCTCGGATACGCTACCGTTGGCTCTATGCTATCGCTTTTCATGACTGTGGGAAAGGGATCTATGCTTTCCGATACCACCATATGCTCGCCGTACGATTTTATATCGGTAATAAACGCTTGCGGCGCACCATGTGAGCATAAAGCGTTCGGAGAGGGATATTCCGCGCCTGCCGACAAGGCTCAGTATTTACGTCGGTGCGAGGCGTACAGGCAAGAGTTTTTCGACTATCTTGTGGATTTCGGAGTCAACATTGATGTTCGTGATTCGATAACGGTTTCTCCGGAGAGCAAGATACTTGCGGGAGCGCGTATTTTGCCGAACACTCAGATATGCGCCGATTCAAGGATCGGAAACGGCTGTGTGATCGGGCCGTCAAGTGTCGTTGTGGGATCGTTCGTGGGAGATGACAGTATCGTTGATTCCTCGCAGGTTTATCACTCGGTTATTGAGAAGGATGTAAAGATAGGTCCGTTTTGTCATATTTGCGACGGAGCGCACATTCTTTCGGATACTGAGGTATATTCATATTCGGAGATAAGAAATTCTACTGTCGGTCCTATGGCTACGGTAAGAGAGCATTCGCTTCTTGCTGACTGTGAGGTTGGGGCAAGGGCACAGATCGGCGCTAATTTCGTGGTTGCTACCTACGACGGCAGAAAAAACACGAGGAGCAAGATCTATGACGATTCGTTTATAGGTGCGGGCGTTACGCTCGTTTCGCCTGTGAATGTCGGGCTTGGAGCGTATATTGCAGCAGGATCTACGATAACTGACGATGTTCCTGCGGGCGCGCTCGCTATTGCACGCGATTATCAAAGCAATCATGACGGCTGGGCGAGAAGGAGAAAAAAGCATTGATGCTTTTTTCAGCGAGGTTTGCTTAAAATTGCTTACTCCCAACCGGGTAGCACCCGGAAGCATCATTCGGGTGGGAGAGCCGCGGCGGACTAATGCCTATTCACTATTACTTCTTCACTATTAGCTAAATTCCGTGGGGTAAAGTAACTTCAATAATTCTCTTAACTGCCTTCGGGGGCGTCATATGCTAGCGGGGGCTCCCCGCTTCCTTAGCAGGGAAGGGGGATCACGACAGTGGTGGATGAGTAGAGCATTGGTTGATTATTTGACCGCAAAAAATAATTAGAACGATACAGGAAAAAGAGATGTCAATTTTTGATTTGTTTAAGAAAATAGAGAAAAAGGACGGGGGAAGTGTTGCGATTTCGCATATTATCGTGGGACTTGGCAACCCCGGTGAAAAATACACCTTTACAAGACACAATGCGGGCTTTTTGGCTGTCGATATGATGTGCGAGAGGCTTGGCGTTAAATGCACGAGGCTGAAATTCAAGGCTCTTACCTGCGAGGCTACGATTGGCGAACACAGGGTGCTTATTATGAAGCCGCAGACCTTTATGAATAATTCGGGCGAGGCGGTGATCGAGGCGGTGAACTATTATAAGATTCCCCCCGAAAATGTGATCGTTATATCCGATGACATAACGCTTGATATCGGCAGACTTCGTATTCGTAAGAAGGGAAGCGCGGGCGGTCACAAAGGCTTAAAAAGCATTATAGAATACCTAAAAACAGACACATTCCCCCGCATAAAGCTCGGTGTTGGGCAAAAGCCGCACCCCGATTACGATATTATCGATTGGGTGCTCGGCAGAATACCGAAGGAGAGCGAAAAGACATTTTTCGACACAGCCTCGCGCTGTCCCGACGCTCTTTCGCTTATGCTTCAGGGAAATTATGAGAAGGCGATGTGTGATTTTAATGGCTAAGGAAAAAAGAGAGCTTAAAGGGGGCGCGCTTATCGCTCCGTTGCCTGTCGTTATGGTGTCGCTCGGAGATATGGAGAAGCCGAACATAATTACGGTCGCTTGGTGCGGAATTACGAACACTGTCCCGCCCAAAACGTATATTTCGGTGAGAAAAAGCAGATACTCCCACGACATTTTGATTAAGAAGCGAGAGTTTGTTATAAATCTGACTCCGAGGGAGCTTGCAAGGGCGGCTGACCTTTGCGGAATGTATACGGGTAAGAAGGTCGATAAGTTTAAAAAATGCGCGCTTACTCCGAAAAAAGCGACACATATCGACGCTCCCGTGATCGAGGAGTGTCCGATAAATATAGAATGTCGGGTAAGCGATATAGCTCCGCTCGGCTCGCACGATATGTTTCTTTGCGATATCGTGGGGGTAAGTGTCGATGAAAGGCTTATGGAAGGCGACAAGATCTGCATAAACAGAGCGCACCTTTGTGCGTTTGCGCACGGCGAATATTATGAGCTTGGCTCAAGGATAGGCAAATTCGGTTTTTCGGTGAAAAAGAAAAAGCCGATAAATAAAAAAGCTAATGATGAGAAGGAGAATTAAAATGATTTTTGAAAGTGGCGACAGAGTAGTTTTTGCGGGTGACTCCGTAACTGATGCGGGAAGAAAGCGTCCTTACGGTGAAGGACTTTGGGAGGGCGTCGGAAGCGGATACGTTCGCAACGTTGACAGTATGCTCAGCGTTTTGTATCCCGAAAAGCTCATTCATGTAACGAACGTAGGCTGCAGCGGTGCGACAAGCACGGATATGTTAAGAGATTGGGAGACCAACGTAGAAAAGTGCAATCCCGATTGGGTATTCTTCATGATCGGCGCGAACGATGTTTGGCGTCAGTTTGACGAGCCTGCTATGTACACGGAAAGCTACGCTCCCGAGGTATACAGAAAAAATATCGAGGAGGTATGCGAAAGAACGGTAAAAAAGGTAAAAGGACTTTTCATTATCAGCCCCTTTTATATGGAAGCAAACGATAACGATCCTATGAAGAAAAGAATGGTTGAGTATGCGTCTATTGCCAAGGAAGTGGCTGAAAAGTACGGAGCTACATATATCGACGTTCAGAAGGATTTCGATGAGCATCTTAAATATCGCTATCCTGCGTACATTTCTTGGGACAGAGTTCATCCGAACTGGGTTGGAAGCATGATAATCGCAAAAAACATAATGACAGCAATCGGAGCAAAATCACTCTTTTGATGAAAAAGCTCGAAAAAAAGGAAAAAATTTATATTGACAACAATTAAAATATATGCTAATATATTGCATATTAAAATAAATGAAAAAGAGAGGTGCACATTGTGAAAAAAGTTATCGCAGGCAAGGTTTACGATACAGAGACTGCCGAGATCGTTAAAAAGGTGACATTTGGCGCATTTGGCGATAAGGACGGCTATGAAGAAACTCTTTACGTAACACCTGAAGGACTTTATTTCGTTTACGAAAACGGCGGCGAAGAATCTCTTTATCCCGAAGAAGCAATCAAGAGAATAAGCAAAGCTAAAGCTAACGAATGGCTCGAGCAACACTGATCATAATGCTTTGCATTTGTGACCGCAAATGCAGTACTTGTCAAAAAAGAGGACAAATCGGTTTGTGATATAATCCCCTTAGAGTAGACACTTGAAAAAACAAAAAGTTTTCAAGACTACACTAAGGGGGTTATTTTTATGTCTAAAATTCGGAAAAAACACAAGAAGTACAGCAAAGAGTTGCGACTTATGGCAGCCGAAGATTA
>JAFTXO010000038.1 GCA_017461765.1 Clostridia bacterium
AAAAATTAATGGAAATTCTTAATTTCTACTCCAACAGAGCTATTATAAAATCACAGGGCAAAGGCTAAACAAAGCCAAGTGGTGCTTGCCTTTAAGGCTACCACGAGCTTTCCACGACATGCTAAAATTGTCCGCGACGAGGCGAACAATCCCTCCACCACCAAAGGTGGTCCCCCTCCCTTTACACAAAGGAGGCGGGGGCAAGGCATTTGAGGGCTTATTGAATCGTTACTTCAAGAAATAACGATTCAGCTAAATTCGTGCGTTGCACGAGCTAAATTTGCGTTTCACGCAAGCTAAATTGGGCATAGCCCAGCTAAATTCAAGCAAAAAGCTTGAGCTAATACATTTAGGGAGCAGGTTTAACTTGTTCCCTTTTTTGTGTTTGCTTTTTCTTAAATCTACTCTTCTCTACTGTCGCATTTTCAAGACATCTGAAGCTTCACATAATAAGCATTATTATTTAAAATATAATCGTGCGGGATACAACAAGGCTTGCTTGACAAGTCACAAAAAAGAAAGTATAATAAAGGAGAACAATGGAAGAAAATATTTTTAAAAAATTTGTTAATGATTTAATGCAAAACAAAAGTATTAGAGGCTTTAGTGAAAATTGGGCGAATTGGATGTCCGTTATATCTGCAACAACTTGTGAAAAATGTTTAGAAGGACACGGAACAATAGCTCCAGCATCTATCTTAGAAGGACAATTCGAAAAGCCTGTAAATGCACATGAAAATTGCAAGTGTAAATGGGTTCGCATGAGAACTAAAAAGGTAGGCACGGCAACAAACATGGGCAACAATGGAGTAGATTGCATTTTGTTTTATTACAATTACTTGCCGAACTATTATATCACAAAGGAGGAAGCGTCAAGTAAAGGGTGGAAACCAAAAAAGGGGAACTTATCAGAAGTTTGTCCAAACAAAGTGATTGGCGGAAATCCTTATAAAAATAAAAATAAGAAACTACCTACCGCATCAAACAGAATTTGGTACGAAGCAGACATTAACTATGAGGACGATAAAAGAAACCGTCAAAGAATACTCTACTCAAATGATGGATTACTGTTTGTTACATACGATCATTACGAAACATTTTACGAAATTACAGCATAAGGAGAAAGCATGTACGATCACAAGGAAAAATATATAATTGATTTTACAATGGTAAGCAGTTGGCGAGATATCCACACCATTCTTGCAAGAGAGTTCGATTTTCCCGATTATTATGGCCGCAATTGGGATGCGTTTTGGGATTGTATAACCGATCTTATATTAAGCTCTGACGGACTTAATATAGAAATAATCGGAATCGATGAAATATACAGCAGATATAAAGAGGATATGGATATTTTCATTGAAACACTTAATGAGTTAAAGCATGTTTACAACGATAAATATGCAAACGTAACAAAAATCGTAATCCATCGTGCAGGCTCGTTGATTGAATTGACTTAAAGGCTTGATTTAAAGAGAAAGTATGTTCGAGTACAAAGAAAAATACACAATAGATTTTACCAATGTGAAGCATTACTTAGAAATGCACTTTATTATAAAGAAAGAGCTTGATTTTCCCGATTATTATGGCTGTAATTGGTCTGCGTTTTGGGATTGTCTTACCGATATGGTTGGAGATGCCCCCATTCATATTGAAATCAGAGGAATTGAGGTGATTGAGCAAAAATTTGATGATGTCGCATCAAAAATGATAGGAGTGCTAAAAAGATTCAAGCATTATGAGAACGATGAGTTTATAAATGATATTACAATAGAAATCGTTGACGGGGACAAAAGAACACTCATAGAATAACGGCTTGCTGCAAAGCCCGGCTAAATTCAAGCAAAGCTTGAGCTAAAATACAGTTAAGGGAATGAGCCCCGCTCGTTCCCTTTTTTGCTGAATTATATGAAATTTATTGAATTGGCTTTATTGCTATGGTATAATTTAGTTGAGTATTCAGATTACTTAACAATACGCCCGATAATGTAAATTCCTATATTCAGGTAAACGATACACATTTGGATTTATCCTTCGGAAAATATGAGGTTAAAACCCTCGTTTACGAAAACGGTAGCCTTACCGAGTCTTATGAGCTACTTATCTGAATTTTATACTTGCATAATAAATAAAAACAAGGAGATAATAAAATGAGTGATTACATTAACCCAATAGATGCGATTTTTGATGACCTTGTTGAGCAAGACTGACCTCTCTATTTAACAAATAAGAGATATTTTAACAAATAAGATTGACTTTTACCGATTTATAATGTAAAATTATAAAGAGGTGAATAGGATGAACATTAAAGGTGCTATATTTGATATGGACGGCACGCTTCTTGACTCGATGGATTATTGGGCAACGGTTGCCGAGGAATATCTTCAAAAGCACGGCATAAACGCCGAAAAGGAAACGAACAGAGATTTTCTCGAAAAGGGTATGAAGGAATGGACTCTTGGCATAAACGAGAAATTCGCTTTCGATCGCTCCTTTGAAGAGGTGAAGCAAGGCATAAATTCGCTTATGTCCGAAAAATACAACACTGTTGTAAAGGTCAAGGACGGCGTGCGTGAAATGCTTGAGGAGCTTTATCAAAGAGGAGTTAAGATGTGTCTTGCTACGGCAACTGACAGAGCCTTGGTTGAGTCTATTCTCAAAAGACTCGGAATTGAAAAATACTTTTCAAGAATATTTACAACGGGCGAGGTCGGTGTCGGCAAATCCGAGCCGCTCATATACGAGCTTGCGCTCGAATATCTCGGAACTCCAAGGGATGAAACCTACATATTTGAGGATGCTTATTATGCGCTCAAAACGGCTCACAACAACGGATTTAAGGCTGTCGGAGTTTACGACAAAAACGTATTCGTGAGCGAGGACGAGATAAAAGCTCTTTGCGATTATTACATTGATAAGGATAACAAATTTAAGTTATTTTAGGAGGATTTTTGAAATGAGCAAATACGCAGGAACAAAAACACAAAAAAATCTTGAGGCTGCATTTTCAGGTGAGAGCCAGGCAAGAAACAAATACACCTACTTTGCATCTGTTGCTAAGAAGGAAGGCTACGAGCAGATCGCGGCACTTTTCTTGAAGACAGCAGAAAACGAAAAGGAACACGCAAAGATGTGGTTCAAGGAGCTTGACGGTATCAGTGATACTGCGGCAAATCTTGTATCCGCTGCCGAGGGTGAGAACTACGAATGGACAGAGATGTACGACGAGTTTGCAAAGACCGCTGAGGAAGAAGGCTTCACTGCTCTTGCAAAGAAATTCCGCCTTGTTGCAGAGATTGAAAGACATCACGAGGAAAGATACCGCGCGCTTCTTAAGAATGTAGAAACCGCACAGGTATTCGAAAAGAGCGAGGTTAAGGTTTGGGAATGCCGCAACTGCGGACATATCGTAGTCGGAACTAAAGCTCCCGAGGTTTGCCCCACCTGCGTTCACCCGAAATCATTCTTCGAAATCCACGCAGAAAACTATTAATCCCTCGAGCGGCGAAGTTCGTTTGAATTTAACGAGAATATAATTTATAATAAAATGAAAAGCTTGTGCAATCGCACAAGCTTTTTTCCTTACCTCTTCACTATTCACTCTTCACTATTCACTCTTCACTCTTACCTTAATTATTTGGGTTTAGATATTTCCAATAAGCCTTAAGGTAATCAATGCCTGAGCCGACGGTCATTATGATCATTGCGGCGACGAGAATATACGAGGCTATGCTCATTGTGTCGATGCCTGTAAGGATACAGAACACAGGCTCAAGGAGAAGAACAAGTATTGCTGCTATTTGAGTTACTGTCTTGCATTTACCGAACCAGCTTGCCGCGATAACGCCTGCATCTGTGTTTGCGCAAACGAGGCGGATAGATGTAACGCCAAGCTCGCGAAGGAAAACTATCGCGCTTGCCCATACCATTACCTGACCCAAAATGCCCTCGCTCTTTACGGTGATCGTAAGAAGCGCCGCAAATACCATGAACTTGTCAGCCAAGGGATCCATGAATTTTCCGAAATTGGTCACAAGATTATATTTTCTTGCTATCTTACCGTCAAGCATATCCGTAAGCGCCGTAAGCGCAAAAACTGCCGCCGAGACTATTCCGCACACCACAGGGTCGGGAATATAGAGCATACAAGCCATAAATACAGGCACGAGCAGTACTCTTAAGATCGTTAATTGATTTGGTATATTCATTTTTCACCTTTCCTTACCGCAGATGCGGTATGTAGTTTCGTCAAAAAGCATCAAAGAGCGACACTCCTCGGCGTTTTTCATATTTTATCGACACCTGTCGACATTTGTCACACTCAGCAAACGGACGCTATAAAGTCGTAATCGTCGATCGCGTCGTCGATACGGACATTTATAAATTCTCCGATACCAAGCGTACCCTTGCGAGCCTTTATGAACACCTTTCCGTCGATTTCGGGAGCGTTGTCTGATCTGCGGGAAACGTAAACCTCAGCCACAGGGTCGAAGCTTTCAACGAGAACCACGCACTCCGTGCCTATCTTCTTCTGAGCCATCTGCTCGTGGATATTAAACTGCTCGCGCATTATGATGTCGTAGCGTCTTTCCTTCTCATCCTCGTCTATCTGATCCTTGAAATCATACGCGGGAGTGTTCTCCTCGCGTGAGTAGGTAAACGCGCCGAAGTGTTCGAATTTCGCTTCCTTTATAAACTCGCAAAGCTCTAAAAAGTCCTCCTCGGTCTCACCCGGGAAGCCGACTATTGCGGTTGTGCGGATAGCAATTCCCGGCACTCCCTCGCGCAAACGCTTTATAGCATCCCTTACAGCCTTTTCATTTCCCTTGCGGTTCATTCTTTTAAGCACGTTGCCTGAAATATGCTGTATAGGAAGATCGATGTATTTTACGAGCTTGGGGTTTGTTTTAAACTCATTTATAAGCTCGTCGGTGATCTTATCGGGATAGCAATAAAGTATCCTTATCCAAGCTACGTCCGTCTCGTTTGCAATACGCGAAAGAAGCGTCGGGAGCTTGTATTCTCCGTAAAGATCGATACCGTACGCGGTCGTGTCCTGACCGATAACGACGATCTCCTTAATTCCCATATCGGCAAGCTCAGCAGCTTCCTTTATAAGGTCATCCATAGGTCTTGAGCGGAAGCGGCCTATTATCTTCGGTATAGCGCAGTAGGTGCAGCAGTTGTCGCAGCCCTCGGATATTTTAAGATATGCCATAGTATCGCCCGTTGTGACGATCCTGTCGCCGCCGAGAGCAACGGTATTTTTATTCTCAAACTCACTGAATTTCTCGCCTTTAGCGACACTCTCCACGGCTTTTGCTATACTGTGAATGCTTCCGACGCCCAAAACCGCGTCGACCTCAGGCATTTCGTTTATAACCTCATCGCGATATCTTTCCGCAAGACATCCCGTCACCACGATGCCCTTTAAATTGCCGTGCTCCTTAAGCCATGCAATATCGAGGATATTGTCGATGGATTCCTTTTTTGCGCTCTCTATGAAGGCGCAGGTGTTTATTATTACTATATCAGCTTCCGTCTCCTCGGGGGTTATCTCGTATCCCGCATCCAAAAGATGCGAGAGCATAACCTCAATATCAAGCTGGTTTTTTGGACAGCCGAGTGATACGAAGCCTACTTTAATTGCCATTTTTTCCGTCCTCTACAAAGCGCCTGATGCCTTCCTTGATGTCGTCAAAGGAATAGCCGAAGTTCATAAGCGAATTTACCATCTTGCGCTTTGCATCTGCTTCCATTGGAAGCGGATTATATTTATGTTTTAAAATATAAGCGCAATTCTCGGCAAAATCGATCTTTTCAAACTCTTCCTTGGCAAAGGCATCAACGATATCGCGCTTAAAGCCCTTTCCGATAAGCTCATTTTTTATTTTTATTCTTCCGAATTTTTTCTTAAGATATGTGTCGAGCAAAAGCCCCATCTGCTTGGGCTCGTCAATGTAGCCTCTGTGCTCCATATAAAGAGCCACGTTCTCGCAAAGCTCCTGCTGAAAGCCCCTTTGGCGAAGCTTTTTTACAAGCATACTTTTGTTATTTTCGCCGTAGGAAAGAATCGTAAATGCTTGACGGCGCGCGTTATCAAAAAGCATCTCTTCTCTTATCTCAAGAAAATGCTCGTCATCTATCACATCACCCTCGCTTATGTCTATCCTCTCGTATTGACTCTCGGACATGAGCATCTCAAAATTAGTGCCAAGCGACGAGGTCACAAAAAAGGTATAACCCTGAGGGGATTGCTTTATCTTTTCTACTTTGTAATAAATCTCTTTTTCCATATCAATAATATATCAGTCTTCAATGTTGAGTGAATCGAAGTCAAAATCGTCCGTGTCTATCTTGAAATCCTCGGGCGCTTCCGCTTCGCCGTTTGTGATCTTTTCCTTTATTTTTGCTTCAAGCTCGCTCATTAATGCACTGTCTGCCTCAATGTGAGCCTTCATTTTGTCCTTGCCCTGTATCTTAGTGCCCGCATAGGTGAAGAACGATCCGCTCTTTTCGATAAGCCCCATCTCGATAGCGGCATCTACGATCTCGCCCGATTTGGAAATTCCCGAGCCGTAAAGAATGTCAAACTCCGCAGTCTTGAACGGGGGAGCGACCTTGTTTTTAACTACCTTCGCTTTTACACGGTTTCCGTACGCATCACTGCCCGTTTTAAGAGTTTCGCTCTTTCTTATATCAATTCTTACCGATGCGTAGAATTTAAGAGCATTACCGCCCGTTGTCGTTTCGGGATTGCCGTACATAACGCCGATCTTCGAACGGAGCTGGTTTATGAATATGAGGATACAGTTCGATTTTGCGATAGCTCCCGCAAGCTTACGAAGCGCCTGCGACATAAGTCTTGCCTGAACGCCCATGTGAGGGTCGCCCATTCCGCCCTCTATTTCAGCCTCGGGAACGAGAGCTGCAACGGAGTCTATGACGATTATATCGACCGCTCCCGAATGAATAAGCGTTTCGGCAATCTCAAGAGCCTGCTCGCCGCTGTCGGGCTGAGATACCAAAAGATCATCTATCTGTACTCCGATTGCCTTTGCGTATATGGGATCGAGCGCGTGCTCGGCATCGATAAACGCCGCCGTTCCGCCCGTTTTCTGACTTTCCGCTATCGCGTGAAGGGCAATTGTAGTTTTACCTGAGCTTTCAGGACCGTATATCTCAATAATTCTTCCCTTAGGAAGTCCGCCCACGCCAAGAGCAATATCAAGCATGAGCGAGCCCGTTGAAACGGCGCTTATCTGCATTTTGGGAGCATCGCCAAGGCGCATAATAGCTTCCTCGCCTCGATCCTTCTTTATCTGCGCGATAGCAGTTTCAAGAGCTTTTTTCTTCTGCTCCGCGGTAAATTCCCCAAGAGCTTCTTTTTTCGTATCTTTTTTCTTTGTTGCCATTTGAGTTCTCCTTCAGGAAAAATAATTTGATTATTTTTCTATTGCTTCAGTCTCGTGTTGGGACAGAGCCATCTAATTAAACATATGTGCTGGTGTCAAGTCTCCATCCGCCGTATAAGCTTTCGCCGTTTTCCTTGCCTTCGTAAACGAGCGTGATCCTGTTCGTGTAGCCGTCCTTAGTCGTTATTTCGGCTACTATGAAGCTTCTTGAATTTTTTATTATTTTAGTAGTGCTGAAATCATATTCACCAAACTCTTCAATAGTCGGCTCGATCTTTTCGTATACGTAAAGATATCCGTTTCCGTCAGTTGAGCCGCCCCTTGCGGTGTAGCGCGTGAAATTGCTTACCCCGTAGCTCGATTGAGGCATAAATGCCATATCTATAATGCTCTCGGCATATTCCTTTGAGAAGATCTCGTAGGTCTTTTTCTCAAGATCATCTCTTGACTGATACGGACTCTCTGCCGATACGGGAGAGAAATCGTCACTCTCTATACCGTTATCGTTAAACGAAAGCCCTATGCCGAAATATATCTCGTTAAGCTCCAGGGAGTCCTTTACTATGTCGTTTACAATATCCAGAGCCTCGTCGTTGCTCACCCTCCTGCCAAAAAGGAATACTCCGCCTATTATAAGAAGGGTTGCCACAAGAATGACAGCACATACTATTATCGTTATTGTTATCGACTTCTTTTTCATCAGCTGTTATTCCTCTGCTGAATTGTCGTTTACATCATTGTTTTGAGTAACTTCATTTTCACCGTTTACTTCACCGTCATGAGTGATGATATTTTCACCGTCAGCCTCACCGATATTAGTCTCCGTCGACTCGCCGGTCTCCGATGACTCGCCGGCCGGTGGCTCGCTAGCGGCGAAGGTCATCTTAGCAACCTTGTCACCGTTACTGATCCTCATTACGCGTACACCCGACGCGCTTCTGTTGTATACGGGGACATCACTAACAGGAGTTCTTATAACCACTCCATCCGCCGTGATCGCCAAAATGTCAAGCTCCTCGTCAACAGCGCCGATAGAGGCAAGCTTGCCCGTCTTTTCTGTCAGATTGTGTGCCTTGACACCGAATATACCGCGATTTCTCGGCTCGAAATCACTGAACTTGCTTCTCTTGCCGAAGCCGTTTTCCGTGATCGTAAGAAGATCCATACCCTCGTCAACGATAAGAGCTCCGCAAACGGAGTCGTCGCCTCTTAATTCAATACCTCTTACACCTCTTGCCGTTCTGCCGACAATGTTTACCTTGTCCTCGTTAAAGCGTACACCCTGACCGTTTCTCGATGCAATAAGAATATCGCTATTGCCCTTTGTGTGTCCTACGAAGATAAGCTCGTCACCCTCGTCAAGATTTATGGCGATCTTACCGCCCTTGCGCTGATATTCGTATTCCTTAACGGCAGTACGCTTGATAACACCGTTTTTCGTTACCATTACGAGATATTCGTTCTCCTCGAAGGAGTCAAGTGCGAGCATAGCAGTTACCTTCTCGCCCTTTTCTATCTCGATTATGTTTATAAGGTTAGATCCCTTGGCAGTTCTTGAAGCCTCGGGAATTTTGTATACCTTTCTTACAAAGATCTTTCCGTTGTCTGTAAACATAAGAAGGTGAGAGTGGCTGTTTGCAACCAAAACGTTTTCAATAAAGTCCTCATCCTTCGTGCCCATGGCAACAAGACCCTTGCCTCCGCGCTTTTGAGCCGAATACGTGTCGGCAGGTAAGCGCTTGATGTAGCCTGCATTCGTGAGCGTGATAACGCAATCGTGTCTTTCGATAAGATCCTCAATATCGATCTCTTCCTCACTGTCAAGGATCTGCGTTCTTCTTTCGTCAGCAAAGCGACGCTTGATCTCAAGCATCTCGTCCTTGATAACACCCTTGATCTTCTCCTCGCTCGAAAGGATCTCGTTAAGCTCTGAAATAGTAGCAAAGAGCTTTGCTATTCTGTCCTCGATCTTCTGTCTTTCAAGACCGGAAAGGCGACCCAGTGTCATTTCAACGATAGCCTGCGCCTGCTCCTCGGAGAGTAAAAATCTTTCCTTAAGTCTTTCCTTTGCAAGCGGTGTGCTCTCGGATGCGCGGATTATTGAAATTACCTCGTCGATATTGTCGATAGCCGTCTTGTAGCCCTCATAAATATGAAGCTCTGCCTCGGCTCTCGCCTTTTCAAAGCGGCATCTTCTCGTGATTACATCCTCTTGGAATACGATATAGTGACGGAGCATATCCTTAAGACCGAGCGTTTTCGGCTCTCCGTTTACAAGCGCGAGCATATTTACCGCACACGTATCCTGAAGCTGTGTGTTTTTGTAAAGCTGGTTAAGTATTATCTGAGCATTCGCATCACGCTTGTACTCAACGACGATTCTCATGCCTCCGCGTCCGCTCTCGTCGCGGATGTCGGTAATTCCCTCGATTCTCTTGTCCTTAACAAGATCAGCCATGCTCTTAACGAGCATTGATTTATTCACCATATATGGAATTTCGGTGATTATTATCCTTCTCTTGTCTTCCTCAATCTTAGCCTTCGAGCGAACCTGAACACGTCCTCTGCCCGTTGTATAGGCATCGATTATTCCTTTCTTGCCGTAGATCGTTGCGTAGGTCGGAAAATCCGGGCCTTTTATATACTCCATGAGATCTTCAACCGTGCAATCAGGATTGTCCATCAAATATACAGTTCCGTCAATAACCTCTCCGAGATTGTGAGGCGGCACGTTGGTCGCCATACCAACCGCGATACCGACGCTTCCGTTTACCAAAAGGTTCGGAAAGCGCGAGGGAAGCACCGTCGGCTCTTTTCTCGTATTATCGAAGTTCGGAACGAGATCTACAACGTCCTTTTCAATATCGGACATAAGCTCGTTTGCGAGCTTTGACATTCTTGCCTCTGTATAACGGTAAGCCGCAGCGCCGTCGCCGTCGACGTTACCGAAGTTACCGTGTCCCTCTACCAAGGGATAACGGAGTGAGAAGGGCTGAGCCATTCTTACCATCGTTCCGTATACGCTCTGGTCGCCGTGAGGATGGTATCTACCAAGCACGTTACCGACTGTAGTTGCCGATTTTCTAAACGGCTTATCAGACGTTAAGTGATCCTCGTACATAGCGTACATAACGCGTCTTTGACCCGGCTTCATACCGTCTCTTACATCAGGGAGCGCACGGGATACTATAACGCTCATCGAATATTCCAAGAACGCTTCGGGCACTCTTGATTCGATATTTCTGCCGACGATCATCTGTTCGACGTTTTCATAGTCGAGATCGTCGTGATTATAACTTTTTTCACTCATCTTTGTCGCTCCTTAATTTTATACATCAAGATTTTTAACGAATTTAGCGTTCTTTTCGATAAATTCGCGTCTTGGGTCTACCTTATCACCCATAAGAAGCGAGAATATCTCGTCGCATCTTATAGCGTCGCCTATCTCTACCTTTATAAGCGTTCTCTTTGAGGGGTCCATCGTCGTTTCCCAAAGCTGTTCCTTGTCCATTTCTCCAAGACCCTTATATCTCTCTGCCTGTCCGCCGCCAAGCTCTAAGAATACCTTATCTCTTTCCTCGTCCGAGAAGGCGTATCTTTCCTGCTTGCCCTTAGTTATCTTATAAAGCGGCGGCTTCGCAAGGAATACGTGTCCGTCATCTATAAGCTGGCGCATATGACGGTAAAGGAACGTAAGAAGAAGCACTTGAATGTGGCTTCCGTCAACGTCGGCATCCGCCATTATGATTATTTTTCCGTATCTTAATTTATTCGCGTCGAATTCCTCTCCTATTCCGCAGCCGAGGGCTTGTATGATCGGGATAAGAGATTCGTTTGAATATACCTTGTCAAGACGGCTCTTTTCTACGTTAAGAACCTTTCCTCGAAGCCGAAGTATTGCTTGGAAGCGGCTATCGCGTCCGTCCTTCGCGCTTCCTCCTGCGGAGTCTCCCTCTACCAAGAACAGCTCCGTGTGCTCCATTCTTCTGTCCTGGCAGTCGGCAAGCTTACCCGGAAGCGACGAGCCCTCGAAAAGACCCTTTCTTCTTGCAAGCTCTCTTGCCTTTCTCGCCGCCTCTCTTGCTCTTGATGCGGCGCAGGATTTATCGATTATTATCTTTGCTATGTCGGGATTTTCCTCGTAAAACTCGGAAAGCTTTTCGCTTACTATCTGGTCAACGATTGTTCTTATCTCGCTATTACCGAGCTTTGCCTTGGTCTGGCTCTCAAACTGAGCATCAGGGAGCTTTACCGATACTACTGCGGTAAGTCCTTCTCTTGTGTCCTCACCCGAGAGCTTGTCTCCTTCCTTCAGGAAGCCGAGCTTCTTTCCGTAGTTATTCGTTACCTTACGAAGTCCTTCCTTGAAGCCAACCTCGTGCGTTCCGCCGTCAACCGTTGACATATTATTTGCAAAGGTTACGATCGTTTCCGTATAGGTATCGTTATATTGGAGCGCCACCTCTGCAGTGATATCTCCCTTTTCGGCTTTCATATATATTACTTCGTCGTGAATGAGTCCGCAGCCCTTATTTTTATTTATATACTCAACGAACTGACGGATACCGCCCTCATGGCAAAGATCGTTCTCTCTGTACGCCTCGTATTTCGTGCCGTCCTCGTTTTCGTATTCTACCTTTTCTCTTTCGTCGCGGAACACTATATTTACGCCTGCGTTCAGGAAGGTTTGCTCTCTTAATCTTGTTAAGAGAGTTTCATATTCGAACACCGTTTCCTCGAATATCGTAGCATCGGGCTTGAAGCGAACGTAAAGACCGTGCTTGCCCTCAGGTGCGTCGCCAACGCAAGCAAACGGTCGTACGACATTACCCTTTTCAAATCTTTCTGTGTACATTTTTCCGTCGTGGCAGTTTTCTACCTCAAGCCACTCGGAAAGCGCGTTTACTACCGATGCACCAACTCCGTGAAGTCCGCCCGATATCTTATATCCGCCGCCGCCGAATTTTCCGCCTGCGTGAAGCACCAAAAATACTACCTCAAGGGTAGGTGTGCCCGTCTTTGCGTTAATTCCCGCAGGAACTCCTCGACCGTTATCCTGTACGGAAACGCTTCCGTCTTTGTGGAGGACTACCTCTATTCTGTCACAGTAGCCTGCCATTGCTTCGTCAATGGAGTTATCTACTATCTCGTACACGAGGTGATGCAAGCCTCTTATCGAGGTAGTACCTATGTACATTCCGGGACGCTTTCTTACAGCCTCAAGACCCTCAAGGACTTGTATCTGTTCGTCACCATATGCTTTTTCTACTTTATTTTCTTCCATATCTTCCTCCAAACGCAACGCGTTTGACCGATTACCTCGGTCACGTGCTATATAAATTTAACACTTACACACGACGGTGTAGTTTATGTCTCCGGCGACTCGCCGGTCGGGTTTGTGCATTATAAATTAATTACTCACTCACGAGGGTGAGATTTCGCCTGCAGTCGCTTGACTGCCGTGTTTGACCGATTACCTCGGTCACGTGCTATATAAATTTAACACTTACACACGATGGTGGCGGGGCAGCCCCCGCTGGCTAATGTCGGTGAAGTTTACTTTAAATTGTTTATTAACTCACGACCGGGTAGCACCCGGTGGCTAATTTCGGTGAAATTCCTTTAAATTGTTTATTAACTCACAAGGGTGAAATTTTGCTTGCAGTCGCTCGACTGCCGCGTTTGACCGATTGCTTCGGTCACGTGCTGTATAATCTGTTTATTATTATTCTATCATATGCCTCCCTTGTGTAAAGGGAGGGGGACCGCAACGCGGTGGAAGGATTGGTTGGATAGTTAGTCCAAAGAGCCAATCCCTCAGTCTTGCTTCGCAATCCAGCTCTCACTGCGGTTCGGTCACGCTCGGGTGAAAACGATTATCAATCGTTTTCTAAGACCCTCACGCCGCTTCGCTATCTTTACACAAGGGAGGCTTTCACCGTCGTGAGTGAATATTGAATTTATACTGTACTCCACCGATGTAATCGATCAAACGCGTGGCGTTTGTCCGCGGCGACTCCGCCGCTTCGGGGGCGTCATTAGCCAGCAGGGGCGTCCCTGCTGCCGCCACAGATTATTGCGACGTTAAGCGGTGATAGATAGACCTTTTTATCACGCATTATAACGAGCGATCTCGGAATATCATAGCCGAGCAGCTCCACGCGTTTTTCCTTCTGCGCCTTGTTAAGATATTTTCTCGTATGAACCGATACCGTCGCAGAGTCAAGATCCATCACAGCCTCGATATCGCATTTGCGAACCGTTTTTCCGTTTCCTATGTGTATATACATCTTATTCCTCGGTAATTTCGTCCTTATCCTCGCTCGCTGCTGTATCCTCGGCTGTATCGATCTGATGCTCGCTCACTCTTCCATCCTTTATAAAGATATAGTCAGCCTCGGCATTTTCAAACACAAGCGGCTCGCAAGAGGTGATTATCACCTGTCTGTTATTTATATTTGATAAAACGTATCTTCTTCTGTTTATGTCAAGCTCACTCAAAACGTCATCAAAAAGGAACACGGGATATTCTCCGCTGCTTTCGCGGCTGATCTCTCCCTCTGCCATCTTCATCGCAAGCGCAAGCGATCTTTGCTGACCCTGTGATGCGTAAAAGCGCGCGTCCTTACCGTTTATCTCTATCTTAAGATCATCCTTGTGTATTCCGAAAAGCGTCGCTCCGTATCTGACCTCTCGCTCGTAATTCTCGCTTAAAAGCGTTTGGTACTTGTTTTTGAGCCTTTCTCTGCTTTCAAAGTCATCTTTATCGGCACAGGTGTCGTAAGTGATTTTTGGCACTTCCTTGCCGTTCGTCATCTGTTCAAAAATGATCTTTACCCAATAGTCGAGCTTTTTTACATACTCGCTCCTTACGTCGGCAATATCCGCATTGAGCGAAGCAAGCTCCGAGGAATATATATCTATCATTGAGCGGTACTGTTCTCTTTCCTCGTCGCTCATTTTCAAAATCGCATTTCTGTTTGCTAAAACGCTGTTATAGCGCGACATCATCTTTATATATATCGGCTTAAGCTGAGATATCGCCACGTCTAAAAAGTTCCGCCTTACCGACGCTGAATCACTCACGATCCCCAAGTGAGACGGGCAAAACAAAACTGCCCGAAACTCGCCTATTATATCTGCTGTGCGCTCCGATTTTACTCCGTTTTTATAAAACCTCTTTGTTGCGCTTTTCGATATCTCTACGCCCAGAGTGCTTTTTTGCCTTTTCTTTTCGTACTCAATCTTTGAGTAAGCGATATTTTTACCAAACTGAATTATTTCCTTATCCTTGAACGCGCGAAAGCTTTTTCCTCTGGCGAATATATATATCGCTTCAAGAATGTTTGTCTTGCCCTGCGCGTTTTCTCCGTAGATAACATTTACCGTCGGAGAAAATTTTATTATTTCGCTCTCTACGTTGCGAAACGAAGAAAGCTCACAGCTTTTTATTATCATCAGTTATTCATTCTTATAGGCATTACAAAGTAGGTATATTTTCCGTCCTCTGTGTTCTGCGGCTCTATAAGAACTCCCAAAAGCGGATTTTTAAACGACATTATCGTATCGCAATCGTCGCAAACTCTGAGCGCGTCAAGCATAAATCTGCAATTGAAGCCGATAACGATCGACGAATCGGGATCCTCCTTCTCGATATCGATCTCGTCAAACACGTTTCCGTTTGAGGATACTGTCGATACGAGCAATTTATCGTCTACTGTGAATTTTACGTAAGAGCGTATGCTTCCAGCCAAGCGATCCTCTACGATAAGTGAGCTTCTTTCAAGCGCGCCGAGAAGCTCGCCTGAATTTAATTTTATTCTTACGCTGTGCGAGGTGGGAAGAAGTCTTGTATAATCGAAGTACTGAGCGTCAATCGTCTTTGTATAGAGCGATATCTCGCCTATTTTGAACATGAGGTATCTTCTCATTATTCTTACTTCCATTATATCGTCAGTATCCTTGGCAAGCTTTAAAAGATCGTTCAGTGTCTTGCCGGGTACTATGAATTTATGGTTGAGCACGCTGCCGTCCTTGTTTCTGTTTTCAAGCTCGATGTTCTTTTCGCACATCGCAAGACGGTTACTGTCACAGGCTACTATTGTGAGCTTTGTATTCGTTACCTCAAAGTATGCGCCGTTAAATACAGGTCTTGTATCGTTTTGGGCTACCGAAAAAGCTACTCTGTTTACGAATTTACGGAACATAGCCTGTGTTATATAAAAGCCTCTTTCACCGATTATCTCGGGAAGCTCGGGAAAGTCCTTTCCGGGAAGAGCCTTGATCTCAAAATACGAGCTCGGGCCCGATTCGATAGTCGCCTTGAAGTTATCGTCAACGGTGACCTTTATATCTCCTGAGGGCATTACCTTGATTATCTGCAAAAATTTATTTGCGTTGAGTATTACGTTGCCTTCCTCGATAACCGTGCACTTTACTCCCGTTCTTATTCCTTTTTCAAGGTCGAAGGTTTCAATAGTACAGCTTCCGTCCTCTGTACATATAAGATGCACGCCCTCTATGCTTGGCATAGTATTTTTTCCCGCTACCGTGAACATAGCAGGCATCAGCGCGTTAAGTATTATATCTTTGTCGAATATTACTATCATTTTTTATGTCCTCTTTTTATATTATTATATCTGGGCAGGGAAGCCCCTGCTGGCTACAGGGCAGCCCCTGTTGGCTAATAGCTTTACTTTATGTTGTTTGTTTTAATTTTATAGATACTCTTTCTATTGAGGTCTATTTTTTCTTTATTGTCAAAGTAATAGGGGAAGCATATGACGCTTAACCTTTTCACTCTTCACTATTACCTATTACCTAAATTTCGCGGGGGCAGGCACGCGCCTGCAGGCTAATAGCCTTACTTTATATCGTTTATTTTAATTTTATAGATACTCTTTCTATTGAGGTCTCATTCCACTAACTTCCTTTTGGCGCTACACGGTCGTGTGTAAGTGTTAAATTTATACTGCACATGACCGAATCAATCGATCAAACGCGTGGCGTTTGTCCGCCGCATTTTCTTACTAATTCTTTTTTTAATAAATTAAATATCAATTATCAGCAGAAGTAAAAGAAGTAGGTAAGAGGCTTAATAGTGGATAACTTTTTTTAAGCCGTTTATTTAGGGGATTTTGAAGATTTTTTTGTTCACTTTTCGAGTGTTGAAAAAGTGTGGATAATTTAGAGCGCTATGTGAAAAATAAATTTTATTTTTTGAAATTTTGTTTTCAACTTTATTTTAACTGTTGATAAAGATGTGTGGAAAAGTTCATTCAAAAGCGCTCAAAACGCCCTGTTTTCCGAGAAATTTTTTTCAACATTAAGGTGTTGAAAACTTTTGCAGGGGAGCCCCTGCCGGCTGCAGGCACGCGCCTGCAGGCTAATAGCCTTACTTTATATCGTTTATTTTAATTTTTTAGATACTCTTTCTATTGAAGTCTATTTTTTCTTTATTGTCAAAGTAATGGGGTGAGCATATGACGCTTAACCTTTTCACTCTTCACTATTACCTATTACCTAAATCTTGAGGGGCAAAGTAACCTAAATAATTTTTTTATCTACATTCGGGGGCGTTATATGTCCGCGGCGACTCCGCCGCTTCGGGGGCGTCATTATCCTCCGGACGTTGTCCGGTTATTGAAGGCTTCTTATAAGATCATTTATTTCGTAAGCGAAGCTTGTGTCGTTCTGCATTTCCTGCTTAACTACACTCTCACTTGAAACTATCGTCGTCCTGTCGCGATTAAGAGCCTTGCCTATCTGAGCCTGAGATAGCGACGTTATCGTTCTCGCAATATAAACGCAAACGTGACGCGCCATCGCGATCTCCTTGTTCCTCTTCGACGAAAGAATGTCCTCTTTCGTGATGTTGTACTTCTGAGAAACCGCAGTGATTATCTCGCCCATTTTTTCGTTGTCGGACTCCTTCACCTGAACAAATTCCTTGACCGAGTTGCGAACGCGCTCAAAATCGAGCCCTACGTCCTCTAAAAGCTGAAGCGCGCCAAGCTTCTTTATAACTCCCTCAAGCTGACGGATCGAAGAATTTATATTTTCCGCAAGATAAGTCAGCGACTGATTTGAAAGCGAAAGATTGAACTGCTGTGATTTCTGCTTAAGGATCGCCAAACGAAGATCGTAATCGGGAAGCGATATGTCAGCAAGTAAGCCCGATAAAAATCTCGTCCTTAATCTTTCCTCAAGAGTCTTTATCTCGTTCGGCGGACGGTCAGAGGTCAAAATAATCTGCTTGTGCTCCTCATATACCGCGTTAAAGGTGTTGAAAAGCTCCTCTTGAGTCGAGATCCTTCCCGCAACGAAATGTATGTCGTCGATAAGAAGAACGTCTACCTTTCTGTATTTGTCTCTGAATTGACCCGTCGTTTTCTTTTGAATTGCGTCAATGAGCTGATTTGTAAATTCCTCACCCTTGACGTAGATTATTTTTTTGTCGGGAAATCTTTTTGAGATCTGGTTCGTTATAGCGTAAAGTAAATGCGTCTTTCCAACACCGCTCGGTCCGTAAATAAAGAGAGGATTGTAAAGATTGCTTGCTATAACCTTCGGATCGTTGTAGTTTTTGTCGGCAACGGCTGTCGCTACCGCGTAAGCGAATTTATTCGACTCGCCAACAACGAAGTTTTCAAAGGTGAATTCCGTTTTGTAGTTCGCGGGCATAACGACATCCTCAACCTCGTCAATGTTCGTTTCACCCTTCTCTATCTTTTCAAAGATCTCGACGTTCTGGTGAGAAAGATCAGCTTCCTTGTGCTCGGACGAGTAAATAAGAACCTTCGGCGTAAAGCCCACGATCTGAGCAATATTCTGAGCGATCTCCTCGCGGAAGTTTGATAAAATTATATCTCGTTTTATATCTGTCGTAGTTGAGAAAACAGCCTCGTCCGTGGTAAGAGATATAAGCTTCATATCGCTGAACCAAAGGTTAACAGCAGTATCAGGCCTGTCCTTTCCGAGAAGAACGAGCATATATTCCCAAATAGAATCAAGATTGTTAATATCCATAAATAACTCCTGTATATCGCGTACGCGTGCGCGATAAAAATATACCACAAATTTCTTTGTGGAGAGTCAGGGCGTAAAAAGGTAACACTACACCCACTATATACTATACTAATATAATTATAATATATAATAATAATAAAGTCAAGTAAAAAAGCAAAAAAACGCTCAAATTTTCCGCTTTGGCTATCAAAATACGAATAAATTTTCAAAAACAATGAAAATGTCACAAAAATTTTACATTTAACTCCCGCTCTCCACCCAAAAAACAAAAAAGAGCCGAAGCTCTTTTTTAAGATACATTTATTTATAATTCCAATAAGAAGCTCCTATAAATTCAGCCATTTTCAAATCATCTTCTGTGTTTATATCAACAGCTTCAAATTTATTTACTAAGCAAATATAAGGCTTTGCGCCAATTCTGCATTTGAATTTTTTAAGAGAATCATTTGAAATTCCGTAAAGACCTGTCGTTTCTTCTATAACAGGCTGCATATCTTGACTTCTTGGCAAAACAGCAGGGCGATAATTTACCGGTATGTTTGAGTACCAGAAGAAGCCGTGCTCAGCAAGAGCAGTAAAAGTAGAATCAAATTCAGTACTTTCTGTAAGAGTTCTTACTGCATTTGAAATAGATGAGGGTTGTAAAAAAGGGGCTGTTGCAAAAAGCTGAAAATAATAATCATAGTTGGGAAACTTTCATAGTGATAATTGAGCAAATCATTTCCGTTTGCAGAATTTTTTGCAAGATCGGATTTTCTTTCGATCCATTGAATTCCTATTTTTTCGCAATAGATTTTTACATCGTCACTATTTGTGTCAACATATATTGCATCAAAGCAATTTGCTTCTATTGCATGATCAATAATATATTGGTATAAGGGTTTACCACATAAAATTCTGAAATTTTTACCCGGAACTCTTTCAGAATTTAATTTTACAGGAATAAAGCATGCTATTTTCATAGTGAATTCTCCTTTGGTTGTATTATATCTTCTAAATTAACTCTTGGAAAGACTTCAAGCCTGCCGCCTCTTGTGGCATTAAAAATTTTTAGTGAATATTTATCTAAAACAGATGAATAGTTTTCAAAGCAATCTATCATAGATAAAGCTTGTACATTTGTCGGCTTGAATTTATAATCAACGCTTGCAATATTTGAATGAAGATTTCCTTCATAATTGCAATCTTGCCCTAATAAATAGATTTCGCTAAAGCCCATATAAATAGCTAATTGAATTATTGAAAAAACAACACTCGGACCATCATTAAAATATCTTTTTATATTTTTTGAAGGAAAAAGCTTATTTTTAAAATTTTTTGAATTTAGGCAAAAACGGTATTTTATAATATTTAAGGAAAAATGACAAACATTTTTATTTTTATCATCAAGTCCTTTTCTATAAAAAATTTTTTGAAAATATTTCTCTTTAACTAAGTCTTTACATGATTCAAAAACTCCGGGGTCTGTTATAGTATAATATGTAGGACGCCAATCTGTTTTATCGAATGATTTTATAATAGAATTCATACTAAAACAGATCTCTCCTTTTAGCATTTTTAAATCTTCTATTTTTAAGCTTGGACCTGTAGCAACAATAAAGCATCTTTGTCCTTTGTGTTTTTTTCTGTATAAGGATAATTCTTTATCATGCTTTAAAAAAGGAAATTTTATAAGAAGCGAAATAAAAAATAAAAATTTATGACAATATCTTATTAAAAAATTATTTTTAAAATTTTTTTTCATATATTTTTCTTCCTTATAATAAATTTATATTTTATAAAGTTAAAAATTTTTTTAATAGGTTTCTTTATTAAGTTTTTTTCATAATCATTCATACCGATAAACCACATCGAGATGCAATAAACTATGGAATAAATTATTATCGATCCAAATAGATACCAGATATTATAAAGATCTACAAAGTAATTTAAAATACTTCCCGCACCTATCGGCAAAATAAGCCCAAGCGACATTCTTAAAATGTTTTTCCAAAACGATATTATATCTATATAACATTTTTTATGGTAATAGATATTCATAGTTAAGCCTTGAGCAAGAAGTAATGATATTGCAGTACCGATAGTAGCGCCTATTGCTCCGTATTTTTGACATAGAAAAATAGATAATATTAGATTTCCTACTGCCATTATCAAATAAGTTATAGAACGAAATTTATGTCTGTTAAGAGCTCTTTGAATTTCAAGTCCTAATTTTTGTATTAATGCAATAGATGAAGGTAAAACGAGTAAAAGCATTACGTAATAAGATTCTTCGTATCCTTCTCCAGCCCAATAATGTATAAATGGTTTTCCAAAAAATACCATTCCGCTTGCAATTAAAGCAACAATTAAAAATTGTATTCTTCCTATTCTAATAAATATAGATGTTAATTCTGATTTTAAATTAGTTTCGTTATTAGAGGAAACCACTATTTTATGCACTTTTGGTGTAAAAACTCCTGAAATTGAGGATGAAAAAGTACTGTAATATGAATATAGACTATATCCTACTGAATAAATTGAAACTGCAATAGTTCCTTTGAATCTGCCAAGTAAAAATTTGTCTACGTTTAAATTTATTTGATCTACTATGATGCTTATGGCTATAAAAGATGTATAGATAAATAAGCTTTTGAAAATTCCCTTTTCAAAGCTGTGAAAAATGAATTTTTGTTTAAGCTTGAATCTTACATAAATAAAATAAACAGTATCCGTTATTAGAGAAACGCCTAATGTAACACTTACAATAGCAATAGATCTAAATCCCATTAGAAGAATAGGTATGGTTACTAAAGGTCCAACGACTGTTTTGAGCATTCCTAAAAGTTGTAATACTATGTAATTTTCATGTGTAGAAATTATACTTGAAAATGTTCCCATAGGAAATGAAAGAGCCAAGTTAAGTGTTAAAAGAAACATTAAGACTTTAGCAATTTCATATTCCTGAGCTGTAAGACCTTCATCAAAGACAAGATCAAGGTTAAAGGTTAAAAACAGTCCGCATACAAGTGCAACAAGACCGAGAACAGAAAGAACGATAAGAAAAAGACCGTTTAATTTTGCTATTGATTCTTTATCGTTTTCTTCCTTATATTTAGTATAATATCTTACATAGCTGCTGTTAAATCCGAGATTTAATACGGACAGCATAGCAATAGTAGAGGCAACGGTATTATAAAGACCGTATTCGCTATCACCCAAAAGCCTTATCATAATAGGAGTATAAATAAAACCTATTATTATATTAAGAGCCATTTGAATATACGAAAGCGAAGCCCCCCATTTTCGTTGATTTGTTTTACTTATCATTTTATTAACCGAATATCCTTGTTTTTGCTATGAACCAGATAATAAAGAATTTAATTTTAGCTTTTGGTTTTAAAATTTTAATTCCCGAAAAAAGCTTGAAGTGTTTATAAAGCTCGCTTTTTCTTATTTCCTTTAAATTTTGTTTGTATTCTACATTAGATTTTCTGAATTTTATTTCGTTCGATAAAAGATAATAGCAAAGTAAAGCTTTGTATCTTTTTAAAATTTTATCAAAGTATTTATTATTTATTTTTGAAAAAAGCTTTGTTAATTCATTGCTTAAATTACATTGACTTTTTAGAAAATTCTTTTTATAGGATGTAGAAGCAGAAGTATTATCGATTCTGTAAAAATACAACGCTTCATTTGTAAAGCTTATGCTTTGAGAATTATAAACTACATTTACAATAAATAAAAGATCCTCGCTTATTTTTATATCATTACTGAATCTAAAATTATTTATAATATCTTTTTTAAATAATGTTCTGCAAGCGCTACCGAAAATATTGTTTTTAAAAGAAAAATATCTCGCAAAAAAATTTAAAAAATATTTATCATTAAAGCTTATATTTATTTTTTCGGGAAAGATCTCATTAAATATAATAAATGAAGAATGTGTGTATTTAGCAAAACGGCAAATTGATATGTTGGTATCGTTTTCTTTTAACGTAGAATATAAAACTTCCAAATATCGTTTATCAACAAAATCATCGGAGTCGATAAAGGTTATGTATTCTCCGCTTGTGTTGTCGAGGCCTGTGTTTCTTGCAGAGGAAACTCCGCCGTTTTCCTTGTGGATAACCTTTATTCTGTTATCCTTTTCAGCATACTCATCGCATATTTTACCGCTATTATCAGGCGAGCCGTCGTCAATCAAGATAAGCTCAAAATTCTTATATGTCTGATTTAAAATGCTATCAATACATTCTTTAAGGTATTTTTCAACCTTGTAAACGGGAACTATTATACTTATAAGATCCATATCTTCTCCTAAAGCTCAAAGAATTTAAGTGAACACAAAGATCCTCTCCAGCAAGCTATAAACAACATTAATAATGAAAATATAGCAACAATAAATTCTTTGTTTTTTATATGTGAATTTTTTAAGAATAACATCATAAGAGGTGTTATAAAAATGGCGAGAGTGTAGGTTGTCAATCTATGAAATATAGTAAATTCAAAACATAGACAAAGTGAAATTAAAATACATGCAATTGAGAAAATTTTAATTTCAGCAAGTTCAGGTAGCGGTTTTTTGCCAAACCAACAATAATGTATTACTTTTGGTATCATTTTAAACCTCCTTAATTCCAGAAAAATTTATAAGGACACAGAGTATTCCAATCGGGTCTTATAATAAGAGTTACTATAAAATATAATACCATTATAAATCCAATTAAGAAAATAAACATTTTTTTGTAAGGTAGTCTTCCTCTATTAATTGCGTTTGGTAATTCAACTATAGATATTAACAAAAAGTATTCTGATGCTCTATTGAAAATATTTAAACTAAATCCGAAGCACGTAGCTAAAAGTAATAATACGAAATTTGATAGAACCAACGAATTATTTTTTGTATTACTTCTATATGAAAAATATACGAGAAGATAGAAAACAAGATTTCTTAAGCAATAATAAGTCATTCCTATCCAACCGTCTGTTAAACCTTCATTTTCATAATAACCAGCATAAAATGGAAGTATTGAAGAAAAAACATCGTCCATAAAGCCTGTAATAGATAATAATATAAATATTACGGCAAGAGGGAGAATTATAATAGGTTTTTTTGGAATGATTTTATATAGTAATAATAATATTACTATCAATGTTGATGTATGGAATGTAGAAGCTAATATTATAAGTACTAAAGAAAGTATTATTCTATTCTTTTTTAAAGCTTGATAAGCATATAAGATAATAACCATTGCTATGGATTGTCTTAAAATATTTGTGAAAGTTGAGAAAACTATAGGAAAAAGTAATACAGTTGAAAAAACAAGATTATCTGAGTATTTATAAACATATATTCCTAAGCCTATGTAGCATACTGTTGCGGTAGCAATAAGTATAGCTTGAGGATTTGAACTTATTTTTGATACAAGAATATTAAAAATTTGATATCCGATTTCAATGATAGAATCCGAATTTATACCGTATGTACCGAAAAAATTAAAATAACCGATATAGTTTTTTGTATCATTTCCTATTTCCGAAGAACGAAAAGCAGTTAAAAACCACAAAACGAACATTACAACTAGGAAAAACGCAATTTGTGGTCGTGTGTGTTTATATTCTCTTGGTAAAATTGAGTTTTCTAAATTATTGTATGCATATTTGCGCTTTGTAAGCAATTCTAAAGACAAAGCAAACAATATAAAAAATGCAATACTGAAATAAAGTTCCACTTTTCTGTCCTTTCATTTATTTGGTAATTAACTTTTTATACTTCGAGATAGCATCGGATGCGACGCTTTCCCAAAGAAAATTTTCTTCTATGAGTTTTTTTGCGTCTTGCGATAGCTCGGTCAGCTTCGATCTTTCCAAAACGGCTTTTTCTATTGCTTCGGCAATGCCTTCTGCGCTTGTTTCGCAATGGTAGCCCGCATTATATTTTTCAACAAAGTCGCTAAGCGTAGTTCCTGTCGTTACAATGGACGGAATTCCGTAAGAAAGCGCTTCCAAAATGCCCATTGGCATTCCTTCAAATCGAGATGTTTGAATAAATATATCCGTGTTTAATAAAACATTTTTCTTTTCTTCATCAATCACAGGGCCGTTTAAAGTCACTATATCAGAAATATTATACTCGGATATCTTTGCTTTTATTGAGGCGATATCATTTGTATAATACTGTGTATGTGGGCCGTACATATTGAAAATACAGCTGTTCTTTCTTAAAAGCTCTGCCTCTTCCTTTATGGCGTCAAGCATAAGATCAAGACCTTTATGAAAAATATCATATCTTCCTATATACGAAAATACGGTCTTGTCCTTGTTAAAGCTTGATTTCTGCTCGTTCGGCATATGGATTCCGTTTGTCGAAACTATATTGGGAAAGCTCTTATATGCTCTTTTCTTTTCGCTTTCGGAAAGATACTGTATAGCGCGGGCGCCCTTCATAAATTTATTAAAGAAAAGAAGATTTCCTGCTATTTTCTTTAGGCGTTTCATTTTTTGAGCTTCCGTTGTTAAGCTTCCGTGAGGAATTATAACATACGGAATTTTAGCCTTGCGCGCTTGCTTTGCGATATCCAAAAACTTAGGATAATATACCTGATGAAAGATAATCATATCAGGCTTGTCAAACGGCGCAGGTAGCGACGAAAGCTTAAAACCCTCTTTGTACTCAAATTGATTATCTATTCCCGGGATTTCTGTGTTAGTTATATTAACACATCCAACCCTCTCTATACTTTGCTGAGCTATTATATGCTCGGGAACAACAACATCTGCCCCCGCAAATTTTCTGTTAAGCGAGTGAAAAATATGTACGAGCGTCATTTTTTCTCCATAATAATTTGATTTAAAAAATCTATATTTGTTTTATTTAAATCAATTTTTCTCATGAAATAATATTTAGAATTGTATGCTTGGATGCAATCACTTTCGGACAACACTTCCGGTGAATTTTTTCCAGGAAGAAAATTCAAATATGTTAAGTACTCTGTTTTAGTATCAGCTTGCGGAGATAACATAACAGTTGTCTGAAAAAAAGATTCATCGGGATTTGAACAATTTTTAAAGAATTTATAATATTTCGGATTCTTTTCTAAATAATTTATTATAAAATCTATGGTCTCAAAATTCAAGCCCCACCAAGACGGTCCGTGATAAAATTTGATATTGTTATTTTTTCTTTTGAAAATTTTAAAAGTATGATTGTAACCGCCACTAAGAAAAACCCACAATCTTTTTATAATTCTTCTTATAGGCTTTCTTGTTATCATCCATTTTGGAAAAAACACAGAACAACGCTTATCTAAATTATTGAATTTTCCGGCGTTATTTTCACTTTCCCAAAAAGAAATTCTATTTTGTTTTAAAGAAGCAACTTTTATTATTTTGTCAATACTTTTACAAGGAAAATCTTCTCCACTTATCAAAATATAATAAATATATTCTTTGAGATGAGCTTTTTTTATTAAGTTTAAAGTTGCATCAAGTTGCGAAATTTGACCCCAAGATACATTCACTCTTGAATTTTCTTCCAAAATAAACAAATTATCTTTTTGCTTTATATCTTTTAAATTAACAGAGGATTTTTTATCAATATGTAGATAAATATCTATGTCTTTGTGATAAAGTGAGTCAATAAGTGTATTTATTTGATACGGATTTTTGTGTGCCAATATCAAAATAGCAATTTTGTTGTTAGAATTCATTTTTAATCCTCTAAATTTTGAAGCAAAAAATCAATAGAATTTTTTCTAAGAAGATTTAGTTTTTCTTCTGTGTTTTCATAATTAACAAAAAGGTTATTTTTTATATAATCTATCTCGGTATTGGAAGATATGTTTCTTTTAAGCTCTAAATAATCGAGTAAATCGTCTATTCTGTCATCTCTTTTAAATGAACCGTCTGCACCTTGGTCACAAACATGATAAAAATTTTTTCTGAATATTATTGAAAAGGCGGTTCCGTGAAATGAATTTGTCAGAACAAATTTAGAATTGTATATAAGATTTAAAAACATATCCGGAGCAGCATCATATTTTATTTTTATTCCATATTTTTTACATTTTACTGTACTGTATGTTGTAAATGGAGTGATTACAGGAATTTTTAATTTTTCCGATAAAGCTTTAGCTGTCTTTAAAATTTCTTCGCTATAACTCATCGAATATAATAAAATATATTCTCCTTTTATCAAAGGCTTTTTATCAAAAAGGATAAAATAATCATTCATGGTAATTAGCATTGTAGGATCATTTGAAATATAAATCTCTTTATTATAGAAATCAAGTATATCTACCATAGATTTTTCTCTTACGGAAATAGAAGAAAAATCATTTATATAGTCTGTATAGTCGTTAATTAATTCTTTTTTTGCGTGAGAACCACAGGAAACGGCAAAGGAAATTTTTTTAGTTTTAATATTTGGAAGAAAATAAACGGGTGAAAAATCAAGAGCCTTTGAGTTCCAAACCTGATCACTGCCAACGATGTTTATATCAGCTGATGATGCTATTTTGAGCGCGTCCTCTTCCGTCGATATTTCATCGGTTAAAATCAAATATTTTCTTTGCATCTCTTGAAATCTCTTTTTTCTGGTTTTTAATTTTCTAAAATGTAAAAGAGATACTGCGTTTTTTATAATATCAAGCTTATTTTTTATAGGACGAAAAAGCGCATATAAATTTTTTTGTTTATCACTTTGAAAATCTATAATTTTATTTTCAACGCCGCATTTATCTATAAGTGTGCGTTGTAAAGCATACGCTTGGAGAAACGATCCGTTATTGGTTGGAGAATGAAATGTTATTGTATATGTTTTTTTCATTTATTTGTCCTTAGCTTAGTTATAAATTTTTTTGCAAAGGTTGGAGTTTTATCGTATATTTTTCTCATAAATATATTAACTCTATATTTTTTTCTATAATACTTTCCTACTCCCGTCCATCCGTTTTGTTTATATATTGATCGAACTATTTCGTAATTTTCACCTTTTTTTGAGGGCTCAGTTAAATTTGGATTGTGCTTTTGAATTTTTTCGACAGTTGTTTCTTTTAAAAACAGATTATTTTTACTTTCATTAAAAAAGGAAATTCCTTTCTGCGTATTTATAATAATTCCGGAAATACCCACAAATCCATTATCGGTACAAATTTTTAAAAATTCCGGTTCTTCTTTATCTATACCCCAATAATCACAAATAGTGATATCTCCCGGGCGGTTTATATTTGCATATTTGCAATTGTAACAATTTTCTCTGAAAATATCATTTTTTAAGAAAAAGAAATAATATGGAGTATTATAAGGCAGTAATTTTTTTTCTTTATTATTTTTGAAAACCAAGCTTCCCACTGTATCGTGTCCGTATTTTTTATCACGAAATTTAAAATCTATCAAATTATCGTTATATTTTTTTTTGAAATAAGCAATCTCGTCTTTAAACATTTGATTGCTCGGTACTCCGTGGCAAACAATATCGATAAGAAAAAGGTTCTCGTTATTTCCTATATAGTTTTTAAGAGCAGAGACCTGACAAGGCGTTCCGCAGAAAAGAACAGTCTTATTTTTTTGTAAGGATTCTTTTATTTTTTTAAAAGAAGATATCATGTTTGATTGGACATATTTTGAACCCTGTAGCCTTATAAGCTCGTTTTCATTTGAAATTCCAATAACTTTAACATCGAAATTTTCATTCATTTCAGTTCCGAAAACAATTCCGCCGATGTTTAATACCTTTTTTGCAAGCAAAGCAAAAATTCCGCCTGATGAAGAATTTTTAGATGAAGGATCGATGCTTGTTGCTGCATAAGCTTTCTTTTCAAATGAAGAGATATAATCATTTTTTATAACAGGGCAAACATTTTTGCATTTATTACATTCGATACACAAGGATTCATTTAAAGATGCGAAAGCAAAACCGTATTCGTCGGTTTTTATAGCTATAGCATTTTTCGGACAAGCTTCGGCGCAAGCGCCGCAGCCGCAGCAATCATTGTATTCTGTAAATTTCATCTTTTTATCTTATTCCTGTATTGTTTTTCTAAGCAGCTTTTTATACATGAAGGCTCTTAGCTTATTTGGCAGAAGGACGTAGCCGATGAAGCGGACGGTTTTGATTTTTGTGTATTTGAAAAAGCCCAGCATTCCATTTTGCTTCATGAATTTAAGGAGCCTTTTACAGCTCTTATAATATTTCATTCCGCCGCGACGCGCTGACATCGATACGATCCTTACGTTGCAAAGAACGTCGTTTATATTGGCAAATCTGCATCCTGCAAGATACATTCTTACCCACAGATACCAGTCCTCGAACAGATAGAAATCCGGATAGTTACCGGCTTTCATAACGGCTTCTTTTTTAAACATCACGGTTTGATGATTAAAAGGACTGCGATTTTTAAGATCGTTTGCTATCTCATCGTGACTTTGAAAAACGGTTCTGTACTGTATTATCTTATCGGGCGAGTCGAAAAATTCTGAAATATTTCCGCCGACGATATCGACATCGGGATTATTTTCTAAAAATTCAAGCTGTTTTTTAAAGCGATCCACCGAGCAAATATCGTCCGAATCCATTCTTGCAACGATCTCATTACGGGATTTTTCAAGACCGATCATAAGCGCATTGCCAAGCCCCTTGTTTTCGGCAAGAGGAATATATGTAAGCATCTTTGGATACCTCGATATGTATTCATCGATCACGCCTTGCAATTCCTTCGGCACCTCTCCGTCACGCACCAGAACGATCTCGTCCGGCATGCAGGATTGATTTACCGTGCTGTCGAGCGCAGCTTTAAAAAATTCGGGATTTTCATTTTTGTAAACGCTCATTAAAACTGAAAATTTCATTTAATAAATTCCTTTAAATTATTTTGCTCCCTTATGAGTGAACACAACGATAACGGTTTTAAATAAGATCTTTATATCGAGCCAAAGGGAACGCTTTTTTATGTATTCTACGTCGTAAACGATTTTTTCCTCCGGCTTAAGATCGTATCCGCCCTTTACCTGTGCAAGTCCTGTAAAGCCGGGCTTTACCTTTAAACGCTCGCTGAAGCCGTGGATGTGCTTTTCAAATTCGTTATAAAAAATTTCTCTTTCGGGTCTTGGGCCGACAAGCGACATTTTACCTGTGAAGCAAGACCAAAACTGAGGAATTTCATCGAGCCTTGTTTTTCTTAAAAATTTACCGACCCTTGTAATTCTCGGATCGTCGTCTCCGTCAGACCATTGAGCTCCGTATTTTTCGGCATCGACCTTCATTGAACGGAATTTCACGAGATTGAATTTCTTTCCCTTGTAGCCAAGACGCTCCTGAGAATAAAACACAGGTCCTCCGTCGGATATCTTTATAATTACCGCAACGATAAGCATTGGTATTGCAAAAACTATCAAAGCCAAAAAGGATGCGAATATATCAATAAGCCTTTTGAAAAAGGCGAATATCGGTTTTCTTTTTACAGTTACTGATTCTATGTAATAATGCTCGTCCTCAGCATATTCGTAAGGTAGCTTTATTTTAGGCTCTTCTTGAACCTCAACGGCAACGGCTATATTATTATTTTCCGCTAAAGGTTTGTCTGTTATATCTGTGACCGTAGGCATTTTCGTACTCCTTTATATAAAATATAAGTATTTACGTGCGCGTGAATATAAAAATATATAATATATTATACTATAAATAGTTAGGGTTGTCAAGGTTTAGATAAAAAGTTATGCGCGCGGGAGAACGGTACACTACTTGATTTTTTTAGCAAATGTATGTTAATATAAAATTACAGATATATTTTAAGGAGGACTTATGAAAGCTTTACGAAAACGCGTTTTCGCGCTTGCGCTTGCTTTCGTTATGATGCTTTCGCTCATTTTGGTGTCGTGCGGAAATGACGAAGCTCCGACGGATGAAAATTCGAGCTCTGTTATCGAAATAACAGACACATCATCAAGCGAAAACGAAACAACTACAGAGGAAACTACAATGAAAGAAACCACCACAGAAGAAACAACGACAGAGGAAACCACAACTGAGGAAACAACTACTAAAGAAACGACTTCCGAGAAAACGAGCGAGGAAAGCTCGAGCGAAGAGCCCGATCCCGTCGATCCCTTAGAGGAGGAGGTAAACGCTCTTCTTGAAACGAAGCACCGCCTTACATTTAACGAGGACGGCTCGTTCAGAGTGCTTATTCTTGCCGACGCTCATATGAATTACAAGAATCTTGAGGGCGCAAAGCTCGTTCGCGACAGAATTAAGCTTCTCGTTGACAGAAACGATCCCGATCTTGTTATTTTCACGGGCGATAACGTAATAGGCGCGACAAACTCCACCGAAACGAGAATAAACGTGCTCAATCTCGTTCAATATATTGAGGAAAAGCAGATACCGTGGTGTCACGTTTACGGAAACCACGACCACGAGGGCGGATATCCGAACATCCTTCAGCAAAACGTTTACGAGAGCTTTGAATACTGCATCTCGAAAACGGGTGAGGATCTTTCGGGAGTCGGAAACTATGTTCACGCGATATATAATCAGGACGGCACGGTAGGCGCGGCAATATATTGTCTTGATTCGGGCGCGTATGACGTTGTAAACGGCGGATACGATTACATAAAGGAAGATCAGATTGCGTGGTACAAGGAAACATCCGAGCTTTTGCAGGAATATAACGACGGCAAGGTCGTGCCTGCGCTCATGGCATTCCATATTCCGCTTATAGAAAACAATTACGCATACAATAACAGAGACAATACCGAGATCGTTACCGAGTACACGGGTCAGAGAAACGAATCTATCTGCGCATCCGCAACCGATACTCTTCTCTTTGAAACGATACTTGAGCGCGGCGACGTCACTGCGATCGTTACAGGTCACGACCACGTAAACGATTATATGTACAAAATGAGCGGAATAAAGCTCTGCGCAGCTCCGAATATGAGCGATCTTACTTATTACAATCCCGACGTTCAGGGCGCGAGAGTGTTTGATTTGAACCTTGAAACGATCGATGATATGATAACCTACGTTGATTATCTTATAGAAAGACTTGATCCCGATGATTACGATGCGTTTGCAAGCGGTACGGAGCTTGAGATCTCGCAGGATAAGATCGATAGCGCATCAAAGACGGGCTACAACAATTCCGGTCTTGAAGGAACTGTGACCGTTTCCTCTGCTGAGGGTAAGGGTCAAGGCGGCGGCGACGCTATCGAGATAACGAGAAGCCAGACGGGCAACTTCGAGGTCAAGATCGACCTTGATACCGTAGGAAAGCTCGGAGAAAATAAATATCTTATCGTTTGGATGGATCTTTCAAGCGTCGATTTCAGAAAGGCGTGCGTGGGTCTTATATCAAGCGAGGGAAAATCAAGTCCATACAGAACTGACGATAAGGACACTCCGACGGAGTTTTATTACCTTCCCGACGGAGCTGACAGCTGGAAAACACTCAGCCACGGCGGCGACGGCTGCTTCGGCGTGGGAGATAGCGGCTCGCAGACTATGGAAGGCAAAAAAGGATACTTCGCGTTCCCGATCGAGTATTTTCTCAATAGCTCAAGATCAATGAGCGAGGATACGCTTATCACAGGATTTTATCTCTACGCCGACATAAAATCCGCCGATTACGCAAACACCCCGTTCTATATCGACGCTATCGCATTGACCGACGATTACGCGGGCTACATAAAATAATTACCTCATAAAAACAAAAGGCAGGAGCACAAATTTTGCGCTCCTGCCTTTGATTTACAAAGTAAGCCGCCTGCCCGGCTGGTGCTATCAAAAAGCTTTAGATGTGCACGCTTAGCCTTCTTTAGCAGGGAAGGCTATGTGATAATCGTTTTACTTTCGATATTGTCGTTTGCTTTCAATCTGCGGATAGTTTTACTGTCAATTCCGCAGCTCTCTCGAAGTCTGTAAGTGCTGAATCCCTTTTTCTCCATAGTAACCCAAAGCTTATCAAAAACAATCATTTTTATAACCTCCATATTGACATTTATTATTATGGGGGTTATAATCTTATTTATTAAGGGGATATAATCCTCATATAAACGGTGAATGATGTCAATGCGATGCCTTTTGTCCTTCATAAAAAATAAAATTTAAGGAAAACTATTGACACGCGAAAAAATTTATGATATTATAATCAAGCAGAATAAATATGCAGGGGTATCGAAGCGGTCACAACGAGGCGGTCTTGAAAGACTGTCGGTTTTGTCACTACGACCTTCCGCAAACCCTTGTATTTATTAGGGTTTCAGCACTTTCTGCTTGCACTTTGCAAGACGACTTTCTTGCAGTTTTCTTGCAATTTTACAATTTAATAACCTTGGAGGGATATCGAAGCGGTCATAACGAGGCGGTCTTGAAAAACTATCGTTTTCGTCACTGCTATCGTTCCAAAACCCTTGATTTTATTGGGTTTTTCGTGCTTTTCTCTGCACGTTGCGAGATGCTCATCTCGCAGTTTTCTCGCAATTTTCCTTGACTTGTTTCAAGGTTTTTGATAAAATTGAATACACGGAGGGTTATCGAAGTGGTCATAACGAGGCGGTCTTGAAAACCGTTTGCCGGCAACGGCGCGTGAGTTCGAATCTCACACCCTCCGCCATAAAACGCCTTGGTGTTCGTTTGAACTCCAAGGCGTTTTTCTTTGTTTACTGCGTATCAAATATTGACAGCGAGTACATTGCTGAGTACCTCAGAGGTTTCGATTTTGCTCGTGTAGTCGATGTGCGAGTAGATGTTGGCTGTTGTACTCATATCAGAGTGTCCGAGCCAATCCTGAATCATTTTCATGGGTACTTTGTTGGCGAGGAGCATCGAAGCACACGAGTGTCTGAGGTCATGGAATCTAATTCTTTTGAGACCGTTCTTTGAGAGGATAACTTTGAAGTGTTCTGTCACATACTGTGGACGCAGAAGGTTTCCCAACGCATCTACGCATACATATTCGCTATAGCGAGTGCTATATGCTCCACGGAACACCGTCTGCATTTCTTCTTGTTTTGCTTTTTCTTCGAGGAGAACTTCTTTTACTATCGGGATCAGAGGCATCGAGCGATAAGGTTGATGATAGGTGATTTTCTTTCGGAAGGCTCTGCAACGATGACCGTAAAGAGATTTAACGGCTCAGACCAATCGGCTTTGGCTTTTATGCGGTATTTGCCTTGCAGGCAGAGAGCCATAACGGCAAGTGCGGCACAGGCACTCATATCAACGGGTGTTTGTGTGCTTTCGGCAACGGCAAGAGCGTAGTCCCTTATGGTCTGCGGTAATGCTTCCGTGGGAAACGAGGGGAGATTGCGCTGTTCAAAGGGGATTGGCTCTTCCCATTGCGGTGAATTGTACTCGTCGGGAGATATATATCCCGGTTGCGCCTGTACCTTTTTATAAAAGCCTTGTGCGCTACGCCATATTTGTGAAAGTTCGGCATCGTCGAGAGGCGGGGTGCATTGCCCGGCGCAATCGAGGAACTTACGATAGCTTTCATTGTTATCTCCATAGCGTTTGAGGAGCTTTCCCGCGATCTTCGACATCGTACTGTTCCTTCTTCCCTCGGGGATAGCATCAAGCTCCGCAAACATCTGCTCGGCTTCCATATCTTCCATAAACCTTGTAAGCGTTGATGTGCCTTGGTAAATAGTGACCTCGGCATTGGGATTGCCGTAAAAGAACCTTGCAGCATCCAAAGCATTATCATCGAACACCGGGAATGCGGTTTGTACCTTTTGCATGAATCCCGCGTATGCGAGTGCGTCCGTAATAGGTTCTATAGCAAGGAATACGTGAAACCGAGGTCTTGCCGTTTTGCCTCCCTTGGGTTTCATATGATTTCGGCTTGTGACGATAACGCAGGGGATGTTCAGAAACATATGCGGTATGTCCTTTGGCGCAACCCATTCATTGGGATTTTCGGAATGCTCATTGTCACAATCCATAGATGCTACCACGGCTCTAACAAAATTGTCCTTACTGCGATATGCATCCTTAAATTCCGCAAGCACGTGGTCGTGCGCCACAATTTTGCGGATAGTGTCTTCGGTGCTTGCTGTTGCCGTATGCGGATAGGTGCAGTTTTTAGCGTTGCCGCAACAATCGGCATAGTGGATAGTAAGACTGAAGGTTGGTGCATTTTCAGGCATCGCTATCACCGCCCTTGGATTTTGTGCGAAGCCATGCTTTGAAGCCGTCAACGGGAATGAGAATTCTTGTGCCGATGCGGATTGTAGGAAAGCCGGGCGTTTTCACAAGCTCGTAGGCTTTTGGAAGGCTGATACCCATTTGTGCGGATAACTCCTGCACACTGATAGTTGTTTTTTCCATACTTGTTTTCCTCCTTTTTATAGATTTTTGTTTGTGTCCGCCTCATTGCGGTCTTGAGGCGCTACCCTCAAGAGTCCGGTTGCCCCTTGTGCTCCGACTCTCGTCATCTTGGCACGATGAGGTACTAATCTCCGAAATTGACGGGGTTCAGTTTTCAAGGAACAAAAAATACAAAATTTTACGCTTTTCTCTTGTATTTGTCTCAATTATACGCTATAATGTAATCAAAGTCTAAATTTGTTCGATTACATCATTGATTACATAGGAGGTGCATTATGCCTTACGATGGATTTGGAAACTGGGTTGACTCAAAAACTGATTTAACAACCGATATGCTCGGTTTTGGTGAGATTGGCGGTGTAGGTCAGCTTGTGTATAAGCTCTTTCGATTTAAGAAATATGAAGTTCGATATGTGGAGGACGGTAGAATATTGGCGTGTCCTATATGCCGCCCAGGTTATGATATTGAATTCAGTACAACCAATGATTTGTCGGGGGCTGACATTCTTGTTAGCCTCTACAACCTTGCATTAAAAATAAACGACTTCTCCGAAGAGAAGCCGTATGATGAACTAATTATTGATTGGTGTAACCGCGTAGCGCACCCGTATTTTGTAGACGAGCTTTCTTCCTTAATAAAAGATAAGGAATTTGACATTGCCCACGACTATTCTTTTATTGAACGGGATGGGATTTTTGATGTAAAGCAGTTTATGCACGACCTTGAAAAGCTCTATCAGGCAACATCTTTTGCGTTTGCAATTGACCAAATGATGCGCGAATCGGACGATGCGGCTTTTGCCTTAGCTACGGACGGAAGGTATTTTTCCGGTGTTCCTTTTTTTGAAAAATATAGATACAATATTCCCACTGAAGAAAAAAATGATACTCCTATATCAAAAAACGCATTATTACAAGAAATGCAAGATAGTATGGAATCCTTGGGTGAGATACACGCTAACACAGTTGACGAGTGGTATGCTCACCCGCCATTTGGTGATTATGCGGAACTTCGTGATAAACTTATTGATATGCTGCCCGATTTCCGTTTGCGCCTAAAGGTTAACCATAAGAAAAATCGTGTAGTTCTTGCAGCCGATGTCCACTCAGTATTTGATATTGCTTGGTTCACACTTGCGAAGAAATTATGCGAAGATCCGTTACCAAAGCTTAAGAAGAAACTTGCCGAGCTTGACTCAGACGAACGTTCCGTCATTCTCACTTGCCCCATATGCGGCAGAGCATTCGTGCGAAAAGGAAAAGGTAGTCGAAGAATATACTGTGGTACTCGTGAATGCGAGAAGCGTCGTTTAGCACAAAATACTCGCAACACGAGAAAACGACAAAAAATCGCAGCTTTGCAAATAAAAGGTACGGATAACGAATAAACGCAATAGGCACCGAACGAGAAATCCCTCTCGCACGGTGCCTTTTTCATTGATTTTGTAAGTATGAGTAAATTATACGTATGAGCAAAATGTAAGCGATTTTTGCGAAAATGTAAGGATGAGTTCGGCGCTTTTTATGATATAATTATTCCACTATAACCTTACAAGCATCCTCGCCGTACAAAACGCCCAGGCTTGAACCGATGTCCCAGCTCACGTGGATGGTGCCCATATCGTCTACGAACCGAACCGTCCCCCTGCAACCGGGAACAAGGTCTGTACGGTATGGGTCATTCATTTTCGTTAGCTCCACCCTTGCCCCGACGGGGTACTCCTCACGGATACGCTGTAATGCCTCTTTGCTTATGAAATTCATAAAACTTCCTCCTTTTATTTTGGGTACTACATATATCACTCTAAAAGGCATAAAAGTCAAGAGTAATATTGATAACATATCTGTAAAAATCCATTTTCAAGTACATTTGAAAAGAAAAAAACACAAATGTGCTGGTTTGTTTACCGAAACCTATTGAAAAATTTGGAGTTCTATGATATAATATTTTTATCTAATTTATTTTGTTTAGAGGTGCAATATGGCTGTTTGTTACAATAAGCTGTGGAAACTCCTGATCGACCGAAAGATGAAGAAAAAAGATCTCATTGAGCAAACCGGTATCAGCAGAACTACAATTGCTAAAATGGGCAGAGATGAAAATGTATCCACCGAAGTGTTATCGAAGATTTGCGGTGCTCTTCAGGTTGATGTCGGAGATATTATGGAAATGATACCCGACAACAAGTCCGAGAATTAAGTATGGATAAACGCACAACCGAACAACGGCGCAAAAATATGCAGGCAGTCAAGAACAAAGACTCGCAAATTGAATTATTGCTGCGTCAAGAACTGTGGTCACGGGGTCTTCGGTACAGAAAGAACGTGAACCGCATATACGGAAAACCCGATATTGTATTCATCGGTAAAAAGATTGCTGTTTTCTGTGATAGTGAGTTTTGGCACGGATACAATTGGGAAGAACGGAAGAAAGACTTTAAATCGCACCAAGAATTTTGGATACCGAAGATTGAACGGAATATGGAGCGCGACGCCGAAGTGACTGCAAAACTTGAATCCGAAGGATGGACGGTACTCCGTTTTTGGGGCAATGAAATCAAAAAGAATACGGCGCAATGCGCAGATATAATTGAAAAGGCGGTACATTCAACATGAATCGGTTGAGATCTATAGATTTATTCGCAGGCATCGGCGGCATTCGGCTCGGCTTTGACAGAGCTTTCGGTGACAACATTGATACGGTGTTCGTATGCGAATGGGATGAAAACGCGCAGAAAACATATAAGGCAAACTTTAATGACGATTTTGCAATTGCAGGTGATATAACCCAAATTGACGAGAAGGATGTTCCCGAGTTTGACATCTGTCTCGCAGGTTTCCCTTGCCAGGCATTCAGCCTTGCAGGACAGCGTATGGGCTTTGAAGACAACTATAAAGGTATGTGTCGCGGTACGCTTTTTATGGATGTTGCTCGTATCTGTGAATATCACAAACCGAAGGTAATCTTCTGCGAGAATGTAAAAGGACTCGTTATTCACGATAGAGGCAGAACCTTCAAGATTATTTGCAAGACCTTTGAAGACCTTGGTTATAAGGTGTTCTTCAAGGTGCTCAACAGCAAGAACTTCGGCGTTCCGCAGAACAGAGAAAGAATCTATGTTGTGGCATTCAGAAATGACATCGCTCCCGAAACCTTTGAGTTCCCGGAGATGACCGATGATACCAAGCGTTTATGGGATATCCGAGAGGAGAACCCCGTTCCCGCCAAGTATTATTTGAGCGATGTTTATGTTGAAACCCTACGCCGTCACAAGGCTCGTCACGAATCCAAAGGTAACGGATTTGGTTATGAAATTCGTGATTGGAGCGACGTTGCAGGCGCAATCGTATGCGGTGGTATGGGCAGAGAGAGAAACCTTGTGGTTGATAAGCGTCAGAAGAACCTTACTCCTACAACGCATATCAAGGGCAAAATCAATAAAGAAGGTATTCGTAAGATGACCCCCCGCGAGTGGGCTCGTTTGCAAGGCTTCCCGGATGACTTCGTTCTCCCTCTTGCAGATACACATCTTTATAAACAGTTCGGCAACAGCGTTACCGTAAACGTAATAGAAGCTATTGCAAGAGAGATAAGGAGGGTCTTAAATGGTTGAGTCAATAAAAGGTAAGAAGCTCAATAAGGGTGAATGGGCAGAATTCTATGTTATGATGAAACTGCTCGGCGAAGGTAGATTATACACCGCCAATAAACTCCTTCAAAAGAATTATCAGAATTATCTTGATGTCCTCAGGATAATTCGTCAAGAGTGTGAATCGCAAGTGTTGGAATACATAATCGACGAACCGAACGCTGTCGTAATTGTAAAACCGCAGGACTCCGATACCATCTTGGCAACAATGCCAGTTAAGGATTTTAACGATTATGCAAAAATGCTCTTTGACGGCATCAAGGATGTAAAAGGAAGTTCCGTTCCCGCACCCGATCCCGTATGTGATTTTGCAAAAGTTATATATGTGAGCAAGCCGAAAGCACCTGCCGTTAAAGCATTAAAGAAACAGTTCGGCGGAAAAAACGATATTTTTATTGAAGTAAGAGACGGACAGACCGCTATCGTTTCCATTATGGGTTTCTCCATCAAATCGAAGTTCGGTCAGAATCCTACGCTCTTTAATGCAGGTTCTTCCTCACAGTATCTCTACAGGCTTACCGGTTGTGATGATACTATGATGAACGAATTTAATGCCATCACCGAAAACGGCGGTCGCGGTTGGTCGAAGTGCAAAACATACTTAGCCGATCACGGCATTTCGATGGAATTTGCCCGCACTCAAAATCCGATATATAACGATAATCTCTTCTTGGTAAGAGAATCTATGGCAAAGATTATGGCTTGGTGTGTCAAAGACCGCTTGATTGATTCTCCCGGTCATTTTGAGGTTATGGAAACCGTTGAGAGAATGATTGCCGCGAATCCGCTCGGTGTTCCCGGGGCGCGAGTCTATTACGAAAAAGCCATCAAGGATTTCCTTATGGCAGGCTTTACAGGTATGACCGCAGGTAAGGAATGGGACGGCAAGGAGCAAGTGAACGGTGGATATATCGTCGTTATGGACGATGGCGATGTGATATGCTATCACTCCTCCGACAGAGAATCCTTCCGTGATTACCTCTACAGAAACACGCATTTTGAATATGTCAGCGCAGATAAATATGTATGGAGCCGTATTATTAAAATTGACGGTGAGTATTATCTCCCCTTGAATCTTTCGGTGCGCTTTAATACTCATACACGATGATGATGAAAGTAGGAAGTTTGTTTTCGGGCATCGGCGGGATTGACCTTGGCTTTGAGCAAGCAGGATTTGAGATTGCATGGGCAAACGATATGGATGCCTTGGCTTGTAAAACCTACCGCCACAACTTCCCGAACACGCATCTCATAGAAGGTGATGTGCGTGACATTGACCCGCGCTCTCTGCCCGATATCGATGTGCTTATCGCAGGTTTTCCGTGTCAGCCGTTCTCGATTATGGGATATCGTAGAGGTTTCAAAGACCCTCGCGGTAATCTGTTCTTTGAGATTTCTCGTTTCATTGATGTCAAACGACCGAGAGTGGTATTCTTGGAGAACGTTCGCAACCTTATGGAACACGATAACGGCAAGACCTTTCTCGTTATTTATAACACCTTGGCACAATTCGGTTATTCCGTCAAGTACAAGGTGATAAATGCGACCGATGTCAACATTCCACAGAACCGTGCACGAATTTTCATCGTGGCATTTCTCAATATAGAAGATTGTGACCGCTTCACGTTTCCTGAAGCCATCCCCCTTGATGTAACAATTGAGGATATTATCGATCGCAGCGTAAAGCACGATGATATTTATTATTACGGCTCAGGCAGCCGATATTTTAAGGAGCTTGATACGAAAATTGTCGATAAGACGGGTATTTACAGAATTGATGATAGCGGGGTTGCAACCCGCAAATGGGATATATGCCCAACATTGAAAGCCAATATGGGAACTTATCCCGACCGCATTCCGATTATCCGTGATGATTTCGGCATTCGCAAGCTCACCCCTATGGAGTGCCTTGCATTTCAAGGCTATCCCCAAAACTATACTTTCAAGGGCGTTACTCTTGAGAGCGCATATAAGCAATGCGGAAACAGCGTTGTGGCACCGGTAATATGCAGAATTGCAGAAAATATCAAAAACGTATTTCAACGAGAGAATACACCTAAAAGAAAAACAAGGAGATAAAATGAAAAAATCAACTACAGATGGATTCTTTGAAACTCAAACAGAAAAATCCTTTGTTAAATCAATCATTGTTACAGAGTTTTTCAAAGTTTATTTTTCTATCATTAACCATGCGGGTTTCTCTGATGATATATATTATATCGACCTTTTTTCCGGTCCCGGAAAATATAAAGATGGCACATATTCTACACCGTTACTTTTATTGGATACGGTAGCTTCCTTCAAGGCGGACGATATAAGAAACAAACTTCATTTGATTTTCAATGATGAAAATGAGGAGTTTTATCAATCGCTATGTATAAATATCAGCCAACATCCCGTTGTCTCTCAATTGAAACATCCTCCGATAATACAGAATCTTCGTGCGTCAGAAGTAAATCTTTCTCAATATTTATCCGGTAAAAAACCAAAGTTTTCGTTTATCGACCCTTGGGGCTACATTGATGTTTCGGCAGAGCAAATTGGAGAATTAGTTAAAAGTATTGGTTCGGATTGTGTCTTGTTCTTCAACTCCAACCGGATACTGCAAGACTTGAGCAAGGACTATTCACAAGAGCATATGGGTAAAATATTTGGAGATATGCTCCCCGAGGCTGTCAAAATACAAAAGGATGCTTGTTTGTCTCAGCCTGCCAAATGTAAACGTTTCGTATCGGTGTTTGCGCAAAATTTGTATAAAACATATTTTGAACCGCTAAGAAGTCAGGGATTTCGTCTGTTTGTATTGCCGTTCTCCATTGACCAGGATGATGTAGAAAAAACCAGCCATCACATAGTGTTTATATCTAAAAACCATAAAGCGATTTGTGAAATGAAAAAAATCATGGTTAAACACAGCAATACTAACAGTTCTTCGCTCGGATTTGATAGCAAAGATACGTTTACAATATCAATGTTCAGTCGCTCGGATGATATAGAAAGCGAATTAAAAACAATTATCTTTGATATGTTTTCATGCGCTCCGCGCTTAAAAGACTCATATCATACCCTCGCGGAATGGTTAGAACATATAGATCGTTTCCGTATGAGTCAAGCATATGAGGTCACCCCCTATACAGAAGAAGAACTTAAACAGTGCCTTGTGAAATGGGATGCCAACGGAAACGGTTGTATAGATATTGAAAAGCCGACAGGCAAAATAAGATCAAGAATTACAAATTCTCGTAGAATTAAATTTAAGGATAATTTTGGTGGTTAATATGGCAGGCAAAACAAAAATAGAATGGACAGAATGTTCTTGGAACCCTATTACAGGTTGCACGAAAATATCCGATGGCTGTGCTCACTGCTATGCTGCCACCCTGACCCGCAGATTAGTAGCGATGCATAATCCAAGATATAAAAACGGATTTAATGTGACAGTACACGAAGATTTAATTGAACTTCCTAAAAAGTGGAAGACCCCCAGAAAAATATTTGTAAATTCAATGTCAGATATTTTTCATGAAAGCGTTCCCGACGATATTATCCTGCGTATTTTTGCCACTATGAATGCTTGCCCCCAACACATTTTTCAGGTTCTTACAAAACGTCCAGAGCGATTAGCGCAGTTAAATGACCGAATTAATTGGACACCTAACATATGGATGGGAGTAACCATTGAAAATAATAAGTATTTGTATAGAGCGGATCTATTACGAAAATGTGACGCAAAATTAAGATTCATTTCAGCGGAACCTTTGATAGGTGAAATAAACGACATTAATCTTGAACAAATAGATTGGCTCATAGTAGGTGGCGAATCCGGATCTCAGGCACGTCCTATGGATATTTCATGGGTCAGAACTCTTAGGGATAAAGCTCAAACGGAAAAAGTTGCATTTTTCTTCAAACAGTGGGGTGGCACTGTTAAGAAAAAAACAGGACGTGTTCTTGATGGACGGACGCATGATGAGTATCCCAAAAAGAATAATCTCTAATATTGTATTCAACCATATATAATTACTATATACCAACAAGATTAGAGGTGCGATCTTATGAAAATTCTCGATTTAGATATGGATTATTTTATGAAGTCGGTAGCAACTTTTGTAGACGAATCCATAACTGAACGCTTGCCAGAAATAGATTATGGCGACTGTGTTTGGACGGCGGAAGAAGTGCGTAATTTTCTTGAAAACAATCTCGGTTTGTCAAAAGAAAACAAGATAAAAGGTAGGATAGTATCAGGTCATAATGAAGCTCTTTGGCTATGGAAAGAATTAGTTTGCGATGACAAATTAACAACGCCGTTTGAAGTTGTCCATGTGGACTCTCACGCTGATTTAGGGTTAGGATATAATTCCTGGACATATATTCTTAATTACCTCTTGTCCTATCCACCGGAAGAGCGTCCAAGTCATCCTCGATATGTTGACTGTTTTGGTAAAATAAGTGAAGAAGGAATTGGCGATTATCTTCTCTTCGCAATAGCATATCGTTGGATTTCAAAGATTGTTTATTGCGGAAATCCGTATGGAGAGTGCAATGATTACTTGTGGGATACATTAAAAGATTACAAAGAAAACTATATTAGAAAAAATCCTGTTGAAAACACTATTCAACTTTTGTATAACCCCGAAATGGATTTTCCTCAATTTAATGATCCTGATTCATTAAAACAAAACTACATTAAGCATAGTCAAAAAGAACCAGAAGTTCCATTGTTGATTATTCCTACAATAGAAGATGTAAAATTTGACGGAACATTTGATTATGCGGTTATGGCTCAATCTCCCAACTATACTCCTGAAAGTGCAGATTTTATTATAAATATTTTTCGTGAATACATCACAGAAATATAATCAAGAATATTACCAAAATATCCTATGTTCGTTCGCAAAAAGTTATCTAGACTATTACTGTCTCTTATAAACGCTGTGCTTGTGTGAGGGGGATTAAATGCCAATCTTCAGTGAATCAGCCGTAGAACTAAACGGCAAAAAATATATATTGGATTTAAGTAATATCGATACTTCCGGCGGCAACGGCGAGGTATATTTTGCTACAGTTGATGGTGAAGATACCGTTTACGCTATTAAAATCCTAAAAGAAACCAAAACCGGAGAGAAAAAAGAACGGTTTCTGCGAGAAATTGACTTTTGTAAAGAGGACAGGCACCCCAATATAATTCGAATTATTACCCATGGCGAATATAATAAACATTTATATTACGTTATGAAAAAATATCCGAATACATTGAGAACCATAATTGGTGATTCGTCAAACCCTTTACAACGGATAAAACAAATTGTTCAATTATGTGAAGCCGTGAAATATCTTCACTCCCAAGGTCATATTCATAGAGATCTCAAACCCGAAAACATATTGGTGGATGATGAGGGCAATTTGATTGTAGCAGACTTTGGAATTGCTCACTTCAAAGATTCCGCTATTACTCAGCCGAACATTAATATGGCTAATCGGCATTATGCTGCTCCAGAGCAAAGAATTCTTGGGAATTCTTGCAACATTACTTATGCTTGTGATGTGTACGCTGTGGGGGCGATTATAAACGAGATTTTTACAGGAAATATGCCGAACGGGACGCACTACAAGTCAATTTCGGATGTGTATCCTTTTTTGGTGGCATTTGATAGGATCGTTTACGAGTGTCTTGTTCAAGACCCGAATATGCGTCCGGATATTAATGATGTTCTGTTAGAAATCAAATTAACGCTTGATGAATTGGATGAGAATATTGATATTTTGCTGGAAGATATTCTTGCCACTCAAAATGTAGATATCGACGAGAAAAGCAGGTCAGGAATTGTTGCTGTTGCCAGCGTGGACATTCTTTCGGCTAAATGTATTTTCGAAACCAGGACATTTGAAGAGTTGGAAAAATATAACTGCAATTTTCACAGTTTTATTTCTTATAATGTGGATAATGAACTGAGAAATCTATATTTTCAAAAACTTGTGCTTGAGTACTGTATGCGAAAATTTAGATATGAGGCGCATTCATACTTACAGGGAGGTGCTTATACCCCTTTAAATCTAGATAAACCGGAAGAAAAACAGATTTATGATGAATGTAAAGGGTATTTAGATAAATATCCAGTATCACGGCTTTTCCAAGACATTACTGCAGATATATTGAAAATTTTTTCTTCGTGCTGTGATTATCACTGTCGGGAATTATTACGTTCATTCGTGTCTGCGGAAAAACAAGCTGAGAATCTGAACAATTCTCCAATATTGTACATTGTGTATATGTTAAGATCACAGCTATCGTTGGAGGACGCCAAAACGCTTCCTTTGGGTGAACTTCTTAGTGTAAACTGGCACTCTTCTACATATGAAGTTAATGAGGATGATTCTCTGTATAAGGAATCCGATAGTGAAGAGACTCGTATCCTTGAGAAAATGAAAGCAGAATGGGAAATTTCTTTCAGTAAGATTGATTCAAAGCATTATTCTATAAAATTTTCAAAGAAGAAATATTTTGAGTTCAAATTGAAGGCTTTAGCTATGGCTAAACCACATTATGTATTTGAAGGCGATGTTTTGGATCTTATTCGAATATACAGAGAACACAACGGAATTGTAGAACTAATGCCTGTTGATTCTTTTGATATTACAAGCACCATTGCAAAAATACTAGGCATAAGGGACGATTATTAACTTTTTCTGTAGCATATAAAATTTCGTTCACAAAAAGTTATCTGGACTATCCACCCGATCTATGGTATAGTGTTGTGCTACAAGGAGGTGCGCATATGAAAGGTACACTTGAAGACCTGTGGCACGGGAATGTAAGTCCCCAAACGGACAGCCGAAACAACACGCCGGAGATGAAGCAATTGATGGAGTATATGGCTCGGCATCACGATGACCTTCTGAAGTCGATGAACGAAGAGCAGAAGGACATCTTTGAGCGGTTTGATGATTGTTGGAGCGAGTATGCGAGTCTTGCCGAGGAGGCGATATTCGTGTATGCGTTTCGGCTGGGAGCGCAGATGATGCTTGATGTTTTGAGCAAGCCCGCTTGTCCGCAGGACTAACCCTTACAACAATAAAAGGCAGCAAGTTCGATGCTTGTTGCCTTTTGTCGTATTCGGTGTTATTTGAGCGACCGTTTGATATAACTGCGCACGGTGTTTATTGGTATCCCCAGCGTTTCGGCAATTTTAGATTGCGGCACTCCTTGAGCATAAAGCTCTGCGATCCTCTGGTGGTATTCCTTCCGTATGTTCATATTCGTTTGCCCCAGGGGTGTGTTTCCACAGATGCGATATTTATATGTGCTACCGTCAACAAAGTAAAATACGATATGTGCATCTGTTGTAACCACCGCTTTCGTAATCAGAACATTAACGGCGGAGTTGTCAAAGACGATATTCTGTGGTTTTATATCCGCTAATGCCGTTAATGCACCCTCTCGGTCATTTAACGGAACGGAAGAGAGCAACTCCGTACACAGCCCCTTAATTTTCCTATGCTTCTCATACAAGCGTTGTAAGGCTATGGCGATAGCGGACTTCATTTCTTCGGCGTAAATATGGGTGCAATGGCATTTTGATTTGCCTTGCTTCTTGGGAAGGCACTCCCACACGTAATTGCGGTAGGTAGTGGAGTGCCACAGTATCATTCCGTACCGACCTCCGCACTCACCGCATACAAGCTTGCCCGACATAGGATATCTTCTTGTAAGCCTTTGCCCCTCGGGGAGAGAAATTTTCTGAACGGCATCCCAGGTCTCGGGGGCGATGATGGATTCATGGCCGCCTGTTACATAATACTGCGGAAGCTCACCCTCGTTGACTTTGCGTTTTTTGGTGCGAAAATCTACCGTGAACTTCTTTTGCAGCCGTGCATCACCTTTATATTTTTCATTCCCCAGTATGCTTATTATGGTTTTGTTATACCAAGTATCCTTGTTGCCGGGAGAGGGTATATGCATATCCGTCAAGAGTTGAGCAATATGGCTGGGTGCGTAATACTCAAATGCCAGCATATATATGAACCGAACGATACGAGCCTCTTCTTCGTTTATCACAAATTCGCCTTTTTCGGCACCACGGTCATAGCCGAGAAATTGCGCAAACGGTACGGTATAAAAACCGTCGGCAAATTGCTTTCGTTTGCCCCAAGTGACATTATCCGAAATGGATCGACTCTCCTCCTCGGCAAAGGAACTCATAAGAGTCAGCATAAATTCGCCCTTGGAGTCGAGAGTATTGATATCCTCCTTCTGAAAGAAGACACCAACACCCTCGGCTTTCAGCTTTCGGATGGTCATAAGTGCGTCCACGGTATTACGGGCAAAGCGCGAGAGGGACTTGGTAATAATGAGGTCGATCTTTCCGTCAATGGCATCTGCGACCATACGATTGAACCCGTCACGATTATGATAGGAAAGACCGGAGATGCCGTCATCCACATAAAGACCTACGAATTCCCATCGTGGGTTCTCCTTGATGTAGGTTTCAAAATAATCGGTTTGCGCTTCCAGGCTGTGCTCCTGTTCTTCCTTTTCGGTGGACACACGAGCATAGGCTGCGACTCGCAGCTTTGCCGTAGGAGCTCGACCGAAGTCCCCAAGTCGGGGAGCGAATTCAACCTGTGTAACCTTTCTCTTCGGCAATGCTGTTCACCTCCAATTCTCCCACTATCGGCTTGAGCCTGCAGACACACTCCTTCTTGAGTGCCGAAAGCTCCTCATCCGTGATGATTCCTTTATCGCGCAACGTCATAAAAACGGCTTTTACCAGGCGGTAGTCACGCTCCGCCCGTCCTTGTTCTTTGTTCATACGCTCACCTCCGAGTGCTTGTATATATCGCTCTAAAGGGCGAAAAAGTCAAGAGGTTTTGAGAAAATATATTTTCTTTCCCTTAAATTAGCGAACTTTCCCTTAAAAACGCCCTTGTATTAAGGGAATGAATGCACCATTTGAGCTTTCAACCTCTCATTGTATTAAATAGTGAGGTTGATTTCAAACATAAGAAAAGGCTCATTAAATAGCACAAAATGGGGTTCAAAAATGCACCATTTGAGTTTTCGACCTCTCGTTGTATTAAATAATGAGGTTAATTTCAAACATAAGAAAAGGCTCATTAAATAGCACAAAATGGGGTTCAAAAATGCACCATTTGAGTTTTCGACCTCTCGTTGTATTAAATAATGAGGTTAATTTCAACAAATGAAAACAGCACTCACAGAGTGCTGTTTTTGTTTGTTCACATAAATATAACGGGTGGGATTCGAAGTAGCCGCTCAAAACGATTGATAATCGTTTTAGGCGTTGACTGAAGAATTTTGCAAGCATAAATGAAAAACTCCTTTCATGCCTTGCAAAATTCAAGAAGATATCCCACCCCCTGCGCCAACAAATGAAAACAGCACTCACAGAGTGCTGTTTTATTTTTTATAACTCAAAAGCTTGCAATCAGCCGATAGCGTCCTCGTAGGCGTCGTCGGATGTTGCCATTATCGTTCTTGTTCCGTTACCCGCGAATACTCTGAAGGTGCCTCTTAACGTGTCCTTTGCGTTCTCTATAAATGCCTCGGCGATACGGGAGCTTTCAAATTCAATAAACACTACTCTTTCTCCGTCCTCGTCTATCGCTTCGAAAAAGTTGACTGCATCTCCGTAAAAGCTTGTACCGTAAACCTCCTCGAGCTGTTCCTCGCTTGCTGACATTATCGGGGTTACGATATAATTCTCGTCCTTGAGGTTCTCGAAAACCTCGTTGGCTTCTGGAATTACCGAACAGGAAACGAGCGAAAGCGCAGTTATAACGACCAATAATAAAGCCAAAAGCTTTTTCTTCATAATTAACTACCTCCAATCAGAAAACGACGCTGCCGTTTTCGTATTCTATCATAATACTGTTATCGGGCAGGGTATCTGTAACGTAGAATATCTCCTTGCCTGTGTCAAATACAATGTAAAGCTGATACATACCCACCGTCATCGCAAGCGGTCTCGTGTCGTCTGTGCTTACCTCGATCGCGTGGGGGAGTATCTCGTTTCCGAGCTCGTAAAGTACTGATGCGCCGTCTATCATATTCAAGACCGCCGTGCTCTTTTCCGTGTCGATACCGTCAAAGCTCAGTGCTCCGTATATAATACCGCTTCCCGATGCTTTATCCTGTAAAGTGGCTGATATCTGAACATCGGATACGTATTCGGCACTGATCCTCATCTCGTTATCAAGCCTGTTCGGATCTGTGAATATAGCGCCCGCCTCGATTTCCTTCCCGTCCGATATTACCCTGAACCCCTCGTTCTTCTCCGAGAAGTGATAATCAAGCGCCGTATCTCCCTCTATGCTCACAGATGTGTCCATAAAAGCGCCAATATCCGTCACGGTGCTGAAATATACCGTCGTTACATCATTGAACTTATAAGAGCTTGAAACGCTTGATGATATATCAAGCTCGATACCGCACACGGTGTCTTCAAGGTACGAGTATTTCGCATCCGCGGAATAAATATCCCTCATGATACTGTTTTTATGCGTTATATCGAAATCAAAGCTTAAGGATGTTACACCCTGTGTCGATTTTTCGGCAGAGATTTTGGCATACAGATATTTGTACTCGGTGCTTTCGTTAAAGCACGTAAGCGCGTTTGCATCAGCCATGATCTCAATGCTTACCGAGGATATGCTCTCACCGTCAAGCTTGAGCGCGACCTCGAAATTCGTGCCGTTAAGTATCGTTTTTATATAAAGATCGTAAACGCTCTGCCACTCGCTCGACGCTCCCGCGTAATTAAGCGAGAGCTTCATAAAGATCTCAAGCACGCTTTCGATGTAATCCTCCGAGATCACATATTCTCCGTTATGCTCTTTTATATGATCGTGCGTAAGTGTCGGGAGCGATACGTATTTTGCATACTTCGCCACCGTCTTTATATCGTATATGTAATATTTGTTAAGAAATTGCGCCTGCGGCATTTGATATTTTGCTATGCCGTTATCGATCGATATAAGATATTCTCCGGATAGCGTTTTATATGACACGGAAGAGTCGCTTTCCTTTTTGAAAAGTCCGTCATCGAGTGTCAGAACGGTATTTCCGAAATCGAGCGTTATATCCGTATCGAGCGTGGGAAGCGCAAAATCCTCGATCAGCTTCTCTGATAAAACGGACGCATCCGCGCTTGAATTTACATAGGAGCAGATGATGTCCTTGCTTGCATCCGGCTCGCTCTCGTCCCTTGAGCACGAAAGGAGTGCGAATACGACAACGAGAAGGGATAGTGCGACTAAAAGCTTTTTCATTTAAAGTCCCATCCAGCTAAGAATATAAGGCATAGCGATAGTCATTCCGTATGCCGCCGCTACCGCAAGGACGATGAATACGATAAGATATCCGACGCTCATCGGCTTACCGAAGCGTGTTGCTGCCTTGAATTCGTTTTCGTCGGTTATATAGAATTTTGCCGCGTCAAAGTCGGGCGTCGGCTTTGCTGTGTCCAAACGAAGGGGCATTTTTCCGCCTGAAACGAATACCACGGAGCGAAGCATACCGTTATCCTTTAAAATGAATTTTATAAGGAAATTCGGCTTGATATTAAGCTCTGAAAGGCTCTTTGCCTTATCCTCGCCTATACAACCCTCGGAAATGAGCGCTCTTGTCACCTTTCCCGCTACGTTTTGCATGAAGAAGGTTATAAGAAACGCGAGTATAGCTCCGATGGCGATTGACCATATTATAAGATTTTTCGAAATGAGCTCATTTTGCAATAATACGAATAAGCGCATAATTACTCCTCTCTTATCTTGTTACCGCAAAGCTTGACCAAAACCTCCTCAAGGTCCTCGTTGTCGAAAAATTCAAATTGCACTATGCGTGTATTTCCGCTTGCTTTTATTTTGAAGCGTCTGCCGGTGAGAGACGTTGCTCTTCTCTCCAAGTCGTCGATGTAGTCAACGACAAAATCGCTCTCCTCCTCAAGCACCTCATCCTTTTTGTCAAAGAGCTTGTTGAGCTTTTTAACAAGAAGCTCCGTGTCGCGAACGCTGAGGGAGCGAATAAGGATTTTTTGCGCCGTATCAACGATGTCATCCTTGTTTTTAAGACCGAGAAGCGCTCTTGCATGACCTGCCGAGATATCGCCCGTCTTTAACATTTCAAGCACCTCATCGGGAAGATCAAGAAGACGCATCGTGTTCGCGATAGCACTTCTGCTCTTGCCCACCTGAGCGGAAACCTCCTCTTGCGTAAGATCAAACTCGCGCATGAGTGAACGGTACGCCTGGGCTTCCTCGTAGGGGTTAAGATCCTCTCTTTGAATGTTCTCTATTATAGCGAGCTGGGCAGCCTTAAGCTCGTCAGCTTGCATTACGATCGCGGGGATCTCGGTGAGATTTGCAAGCTTTGATGCTCTCCAACGGCGCTCACCTGCTATTATTTGGTAAAAACCGCCTGATACGGGTCGAACTACGATAGGCTGGATAAGTCCGTGCTGTGAAATAGACTCGGCGAGCTGACCGAGAAGCTCAGGATCGAAATATTTACGTGGCTGGTTTGATTTCGGTTCAATTTGCGAGATCTTGATCGTCTGAACACCCTCGTTTTTTGTTGACTCCTCAACAAAAGAGTAGTTGTCGGCGAAAATGGATTCAAGTCCCTTTCCAAGTGCTTTTTTCATCTTTTTATCCTCCAAAAGTTCTTTCTATGATCTCCTTGGCAACGTCCTGGTATTCAAGGCTTGCGCGGGAGTATCTTGCGTAGTAGTAGATCGGTTTGCCGAAGCTTGGCGCTTCGGAAAGAGCGACACAGCGTGATATTTTAGTTTTAAAGAGCTGTGGCTCGTAGTATTTTTGAAGCTCCGCATATACCGATGATGCGAGCTTTAACCGTGGCTGGTACATAGTGACGAGTATTCCTAAGATATGAAGGCGTCTGTTGTACTTCTCTTTTATCTTTTTTATCGTAAACATGAGCTGGGAAAGTCCCTCAAGCGCAAAGAATTCACATTGAATAGGGATAATTATTCCGTTGCTCGCCGATAAAGCATTTATAGTCGTCATACCGAGCGTGGGCGGACAGTCAATAAGTATGTAGTCGAAAAGATCTTCCTCTTTTAAAAGATCGAGCTGGTTTTTCAGAAAGTAAGCTCTGTTATCCTGAGATGTAAGCTCAAAATCTGCGGCAGCGAGGTCTACGTTTGAGCAAACTACCGATAGATTATCGTATTTTGTCTTGACTATCGCTTCTTTTATGGAGCAAGCGCCGATAATAACGTCGTAAGATGTCTTAAAAGCGGAGTTTTTTTGAATTCCTACACCGCTCGTGGCACTTCCCTGCGGATCAAGGTCTATTAGAAGCACCTTTTTTCGCAAAACTGCAAGCATAGTCGCAATATTCACTGCCGAGGTGGTCTTGCCGACACCGCCCTTCTGATTAGCGAATGATATTATATAAGACATTTCTACCTCGTTATTTTTAGTTAATTATAGTATATCATAAAGACTTTTCAAAATCAATATATTTAAAATAAAATTAATAAAGAATTTTTGGTGATGAAAGTGTGACATTTTCGGGCGATTTTGAGCTGATTTTTGATCGATTTCTCTCTTTTTTAATGGATCTTTTTTGATCCTCAAGATTTGTTTGTTTAATTTTGATTTAAAAAGAGTGTGGCTGCCTTTGAACTCAAATTAACGGGTTTTGGAATGTTTTTGGCTAAAAGCCCTCCTTCCTTACTGAAAATGTTTTAAAAATTGAAAATAATGTGTGTTTCACGTGAAACAAAAAAGACTTGTTTTTTGACAAAACCCCGCGCGCCGAGCGGATTTTTTCTTGCTGAAAATTATATTATTATTAATATCTTAAAACTAAAAACGAATGTTTCACGTGAAACAACCCACCCACACAACTCCCTTGTGGGAGCGTTCGCTGTTTTGGACCGCTGATTTTTATAAAAATCCACGATAAAAAATCCCTTAAACTATAAACAAAATCTCTCTATTCCTTCTTTTCTTTCTTTGATTAAACAACCTTCCCCGCACAACCCAAACCCTAAACACAAAACAACACGGGGCACAATTATAACAAAACTACTCTCCTTTTAACCACAATTTTTGTTTCTCGGATTTTTTCACCAACCCCCTACCTTTTTAAAAACACAAAAATAACTCTGAATTTATTAGAAATTTGACCTAAAAATCTCCCCAAAACGCATAAAATTAAGCTATTTTCCATTAAAAATCCCATTGTTTCACGTGAAACAAAAATTATTTTAAGACGGATTTTTTATATACGAAAAGATCTCTGCTTTTTTGGGGATATGATTGTGGTGGGGGGAATTTTTTATGAATAAAGCGTCTTTTTGCGAGAAGTTTGCGCGTTTTTCCCCCCCACCGCCCACCGCCCACCGCACCCCGCGCCTTGCGGGGCCCTTTTTTCTCCTTTGTGGGGGGCTCGCTCGCTTTTTTTCTCTCACGCCCCTCTGAATTTTGTCCGCACTTTGAGGGTTGATAATTATAAAAATATAAAGGGGTTGGGGAGCTGTTTTTTTAAAAAACCGCGACGGGAAACAAAAAACCACCACCCGCGCCCACCCGCCCACAAAAAAGTTGCTTTAAAAACCATTTGTTTCACGTGAAACACAGTTGTTTTTCTCTTGTATTTGAAAATTTTATCAGAAAAAGCAAGCGCGCTGAAAACCAAAAGATTTCTAAAACCGATCCCTTTTTTTCACCCTCGCAACTCCATAATCATCCCTTTTTTTGTGTTGGGAGGATCTTTTTCCCCCACATAAACGGGTCTCGGTTTTAAATGTGTTACACATTATCTTCCTCCCCCTTTTCCCCACACCCTCTAAAACCAAATTACCAATTTTCCTCCCTCTTTTCCCCGGATTTCGAGGGCGGAAAACGTCTTTTTCTGCTATGAAAATCTTATTTTTCGATAAATTATAATATAATTTCTGCGTTTTTTCTATTCCAAAATCGCAATTTTCTCTTATTAACCCTCCCCTGACAGGAAAAGCTCTGAGACCCACGGGCGGGGCACACAAACCCCCCCACAAACCCCCCCACAAACCCCCCCACGCGCCACCCAAAAAACGGTGCCCATCCCGAATTTTTGGGTGGTTATGTTTAAAAAATGATAAATCTCCCCCTCTTTTTTCTTTTAGCGCGGGGGAAATTTTAGCTTATTTAAAAGGGAAAAGAGCAGGAGAGAGAAAGGAAAAACAATAATTTTAGGATGATGAAAATCTCCCGCGGGGGGATTTTGGGGGGGGGGAGGGAGAAGGGATGTTTTTTGGCGGGATTGAAGCTTGGGGTTTTAGAGGGGTTAAAAAGCGATAGCCACCCCCAACACAGGGGGGGAGGAGTTGTGAAGCTCTTTTTTGGTCTGAAGAGGGCTTTTTTATGCGATAAAGTTACCGTGGAGGACTGACTTCTGGGGCTTGTTTGGTTGATGATAGTACAGTTTCTTTGCTTGGCTTTTTCCGAGGCGGGGATGGGGTTTAAAAAAAGAGGGGGTGGAAAAACTCTATAAATAAAGGGGGCTCTCTAGGGAGGTGTAGGGGAGGTGTGTGTAGTTGCTTTTTATCAACGCTTTTTGTGGATTTTACGTTTCACGTGAAACATTTATCCACAGGGGGTGTGGAAAAGAGAAAATAAATGCGTATTTTGGCGTATGATTTTTTGAATTGATTGGAAGGGGGTTGGGTGAAGGGGGTTGGGTGAAGGGGGAGAGAAGAGAATAAGTGGGGGAATGGGAGGTGCGCGAAAGAGTCTTTACTTGTCGGTTTGCGGAAAAAGAATTAGGAAAGTGACTTTTGAATAAGCATTTAAGTTAGATTTTGCTAAGGTTGAATGGAAAACACCACGCGAAAATACATTGATAGGAGCGGGGTTGGGCACTTGTGTGGACAGCCCTGCCAGACCTCTCGCAGCTTCTTAATTTGAAAACGAGATCGTGTTAAGACGGCGCACGGGTAAATTTATGGGGCTTTGAACCATCAGCTTGGAGAAATTATGCCTGGGGTAAAAGCTTGAATATGTGGGTTTTGAATGTGCCACGTGAAAAAGTTTTTCACGTTGCGTGGAAAACTGCGTGGAAAACTCTCCATCTTATGTCGAAATGAACGGAAATAGCACTTATAATTATACAAAATATGTATAATTATACAAAATATTTAAAATGAGCCGGAGAAAAGAGGTAAGGGGGAGAGTGGAGAGTGAAGAGTGAAAAGGGGAAGGAAAAAACTAAAAAACAGTGTCGGGGGAGACACTGCTTTTTAGGAATTGTTCAATTATTTGGGAAATTGTTATTTGTGGGATAATGTTACTTCTTATAATATTTATTTTTGTTATTTGTATTTTGGGTTGTTCGCTTGGGTTTTTATTTTACTGTTGTTTTACGGGAATGAGGATTGTTATCTCGGTGAAATCATCGTTTTCGATACGGCGCGATTTTACGTTTACGCCGCTTGTTTTCATCGAATTGATTGCGCGCTCGATGCTTGAGTAAAATGCGCGCACGCTCTTTTCGGGCATTATTTTAGCCGATTGAACGATTTGCTCGTCTTCCTGATTCTCGATACTCACATCCTTTGAAATTGCGCGTTCTATGAGCTCCTCGGAGCGTGTGACGTTAAGACCCTCATCAATGATCTTATCGAGAATACGCGCTCTTTGCTCCTCATCGTGTATTTTAAGGAGCGCTCTTGCGTGACGCTCTGTGAGAGAATTTTCAAGTATCCTCTCTCTCGTTTCCGAGTCCAGTCTTAAAAGACGCAGCTTGTTCGCTATGTAGGACTGACTGTTTGAAAGCCTTTTAGCCAGCTGCTCCTGCGTTATGCCGTAGGTGTCGATAAGACTCTCAAACGCAAGCGCTTCCTCGAACATATTAAGATCCTCTCTCAAAAGATTTTCGATGATCGCGATCTGTGCGCTTTTTTCCTCTGTCATCTGAGCAATAACACACGGAACACTCTCAAGCCCGATTTCCTTTGCGGCTCGCAAACGGCGTTCTCCCGATACAAGCTCGTAGCTGTCGTTCACTCTGCGAACGACAAGCGGCTGAATTATTCCGTACTGTCGAATACTGTCAGCAAGCTTGAAAATGGCCTCATCCGAGAATATCTTTCTCGGCTGATTGGGATTTGCGCTTATTTGCGACGGAGGTATCATAACTATTCTGTCGGGTGCGCTTGTTTTTTGATAGTAGATGTTCATTTATTTCTCCTTTCTTTTTCTAAGACGGTCGCTTTTCGGCTCGTCCTGTGTAATTATACCATTTCCCGACGGAATATTTTGCCGAAAACAATTAGGCATATATTGCATATTATTGATAGAGAAGGGCGAGATGACTCGACTATATGGAATAAAAAGGAGAAAGAGTTTGTTTTTGTCGATGAAAAGACGAATATTTTTTATAAAATCGCAAAAACTGTAATAAAAACGAGAGGTGACATATGATTTTTGAAAAGATAAAACGGTTCAGAGAAAGTCCCGAAAGGACGAGAATTACGCTCACGGTCGAAAATAAAATATCGGTCGACAAGCAAAAAAACGGTGTATATCAGGCTAAGATGAACGACGGAAAATATGAATTTTCTCCGCTTGACGATCTTGGAGCGAGCGCAGGCGCAGGCGGACTCGGAACTGAGGTCAATGCAGACGGAAATACGTTCGTAAACGGACTCAGGGTGGCAACTGATTGCACGATACATCAAAGAGCGCCGGAAACGAGCGTAAACTCCTTCTTAGCGAAGAATAAGATCTATTCTCTTGACGAGGTGGAGACATCCGATGAGCTTGGCGTATACGATAGATTTGCAAGAGAAAACGGCGAGGGGGAGAGTGCTGAAAATGAGACAGAGAAAACCGTCGACGGAGCAGGTGTCGCCTCTTTTTGTGATGCTGAAAACTGTTCTTGTGGCGATGAAGATAGCAATAGCGATCCTTTCAGCGATAAGTGCTCTTGCAAAAGCATTGAAGAAATTTCGTTCAATGCGCCGAAAAAGTGTGTTTTTAAGAAGAAACATAGCATCTCTTTCCTACTTTGCGATGTTGCTTTCGCTGGGTGCGCTCTTATTGGCTGTAAACTTATAAAAGCAATATTCAAATGATTGGCAATTATGCGTTGCAAGTTAAAAAGGCTGTCCCGTTACTTCGGCGAAGTGCAGTATAATTTAACACTCACTCGGGACAGTGGCGGCGGAGTCGCCGCGGACTAATGTTGGTTTCGTGCAGTATGAATTTAATGCTTACACACAACAGTAAAAGCCTCCCTTGTGTAAAGGGAGCCACAGTTAGCCTTCTCTAGCAGAGAAGGGGGACCACGGCAGTGGTGGATGAGTGGAGCATCCGAGTGTGAGCCATCAAATGAGAAAACCAAATAAATTTATTTATCTATTTTTTAATTAAGCATATTCAACCAATGATCTACTCATCCGCTTCGTTCCTCAGCACCTTCCCTGCTAGGGAAGGCATATTAGGCTACGCTTAAATAAAAAATATTTTTTCGGTGTCATCTCGCAAGGGGTGACACCTTATTTTTTACTGCAAAAAATAAAATTGAATTTTATCTCTCTTTTCTATTGAAAAAAATAGAAAGAAGTGGTACAATATATGTGTCACATTAACAGAATAGCAAAAAACATCCTTATAGGCGTATTATGCCTTCTTAAAGGGAATACTATATCTTTTGGTAGATATACTTATCGCAAGATATTCCCTTTAACAAGGATGTTCTGTTAGTGTGACAACTATGCGAGAGGTATTCTACGGTGTCATCTCGCAAGGGGTGACACCTTTTTGCTTTTTAAGCCAAGCTAACAGGCTCATACAATATTAAAACGATACTTATATCGTTGTATATTGACTTTTTTATTCAAATATGGTATAATATACTTGCCACGCAAACTAAATATTTTTTCTCAGTAATGGGAAAATACTTTGGCAAAAAGTGTTTTCTCTCTTTTTCTCATACCATTACTGAGAGTTTGTGTGGCAACAATCAAGGGAGATGCACTTTTTCGGTGCGTTCCTTGTGGGCGCACTTTTTGTTTTTAAGCCAAGCTAACAGGCTCATACGGTTTAAAACGATACTTATTTCGTTGTATATTGACTTTTTTATTCAAATATGGTATAATATTCTCGCCATACAAATTGCATATCATTTAACTGATGAAGGGAAAATACTTAGGTAAAAAGTGTTTTCTCTCTTTACTCATACCTTCATCGGTGAGTGCATTTGTGTGGCAACAATTAAGGGGGATGCATTTTTTCGGTGCGTTCCTTGTGGGCGCACTTTTTTATTTTAGAGGGGAACATTATGGATCTTTTTACGAACTTTTATGAAAATGAGGAAGAAAAAAGCTATAGACTTCTTTCTTGGGAAATGTATAAGTATATGTATGTTAACGAAAAATCTTTGAATTTTGAACAGTTTAAGGTATATAAAGAGCTGGAAGTATTCTTCGTTAATAATTTCCTTATAAAATCGCAAAAATGCGATTATTACAAGCATTTAAACATCGTTAATGAGTTTGCGATGTGTGAGCTAGAATCATCTGCACAAACGAACGTTACCGCAAACGAGCTTGAAAGCTATGTAAAAAAATTTCCCACTCAAAGGGATCTTTTATTCCCGTTTAAACGAATTATGAAAAGAAGAAATGAACTCTAACAAAAAAGAGGTTGCCGTTAAAGGGTGATGTTCTTATCGGAGAATTTGAAAATTACGCTAAGTGCGAGCATCGCATTTGACCGGTCAAACGCGCCTCGGGGTTCCCCAAAAATTCGTAGAATTTTAGGGGTTCGCGAGTATGGGCTAAGCCCCCTATTAC
>JAFTXO010000039.1 GCA_017461765.1 Clostridia bacterium
TGACTCCGATGGAGTTCCATCGCGCCGCAGCGTGACGAAAATCTCCCCCTGCTGCGCAGCAGGGGGAGATGAAAGAATCTTTTTTAAATTGTAAATTCTTTTTGTTTTTTTCACTGTCTACTTGACAGGGGGCACATCAGTATCGGGCAGTGCGGGTATATTTATATTCCTCGTAATTCTCGGTATAATGGTCGTGCTTGTTAATAAAGCAGGTGGCTCTGCCGCTTTCGGAAGATGGGCACAAAAGAACATCAAAACAAGATTGGGTGCGATACTCGCCACATTCATTCTGGGAGTACTTATCTTTATAGATGACTACTTTAACTGTCTTACAGTAGGCTCGGTTATGCGTCCCGTAACAGATTCGCATAAAATTTCAAGAAGCAAGCTTGCCTTCCTTATCGATGCTACCGCAGCTCCCGTTTGTATGATAGCTCCTATCTCATCATGGGCAGCAGCCGTTGCGGAGTATGCTCCCGAGGGCACAAGCGGTCTTGTAATGTTCGTTCAGGCGATTCCGTTTAACTTCTACTCAATTTTAACTCTCGTATTCATTATAGCTATTTCAATAATGGGCTTCGACTACGGTAAAATGTCAGGCTTCGAAATCAAGGCTCAAAACGGTGATCTCGGTGCTATTGAAACCGAAGAAAGCGAAGAGGAAAAAGAAGTCTCCGGCAACGAAAAAGGAAGAGTTCTTGATCTTGTTTTGCCTATCGTTGTTCTTATTATCGCTTGCGTTATCTCACTCGTTTATGTTGGTGGCTTCTTCGATTCAGAGAGCGAATTTTACCTCGACTTTATCGGCTCATTCGGAAACACAGATGCAACAGTTGCTTTGCCTTGGGGCAGTATTATAGCTCTTATCTTTACTATCGTTTACTTCATGCTTCGCAAAGCAGTTACATTTAAAGAATCAATGGAAGCAATTCCAAAGGGCTTTATCGCAATGGTTCCCGCTATTCTTATTCTTACCTTTGCAACGGCGCTCAAGAATATGACAACTCTTCTCGGCGCTAAGGAATTCGTTGCAGGAATCGTTGACGGTGCAGGCACTCTGGGTGCATTCTTGCCGGCTATTATATTCCTCGTTGCTTGCGGTCTTTCATTCTCTACGGGAACATCGTGGGGTACGTTCGGTATTCTCATTCCTATCGTTACGGCGATCTTCCCTGACGGATCAATGATCCAGATCATCGCTATGTCCGCTTGCCTTGCAGGTGCGGTTTGCGGAGATCACTGCTCTCCTATCTCGGATACTACGATCATGGCTTCCGCAGGTGCGCAGTGCAATCACGTTGAACACGTTCAGACACAGCTACCTTATGCTATGACGGTAGCCGGAGTTTCATTCGTATCGTTCATCCTGGCAGGTGTTCTTGATCTTGCAAATGTAGCTTGGATAGCGATCCCGGCATCTATCGCTCTTATGGTAGGCACGCTCTTCGTTATCAAGTATATAAAAAACAGAAAAGCTAACTGATTTTTAAAAAAAGAGAGGGTTTTTAAAACTCTCTCTTTACTTTTTTTTGAATATGTGGTAAAATAACTTATTATGAGCATAAATGCTATGCCAAATGTGAGAGGATTATTATATGAGATGTCCGCACTGCTCCTGCGAGGAGCTTAAGGTTATAGACTCGCGTCCTATCGTAGAAACATCGAGCATCAGACGCCGCCGTGAATGTCTTAACTGCAAAGCAAGATTTACTACCTATGAAACAATAGAAACAGTTCAGCCTATCGTTATAAAAAAAGACGGAAGCCGTGAATATTTTAACAAAAATAAGCTCCTTCAAGGTCTTATGAAGGCTTGTCAAAAGCGTCCTGTCGATTCTGCAAAGATTGCTGATAAGATCGAGAGCGATCTTTTGAACGGTATGATATCGGAGATCACATCTATGGAGCTTGGTGAAATGGTGATGCGTGAGCTTAAGGGCGTAGATGCTGTTGCATACGTTCGTTTTGCATCCGTTTACCGCGAATTCAAGGATGTTGAGACGTTTATGAGCGAGCTTAAAAGCTTCCTTAAAAAATAAGCTATATCAGCGAAAGCTGTTAGCATAACAAGCATATATGAGGGAAAGTGCGGTGCAAATCCGTCACAACAGCCATTGCCGTAAAAGCCGGAATGCCGCATATATGTTTTTAGCAAAAGCTAAATGGTAAAATTACCTTTGGGCAAATGAAGGGTAAAGCCAAGAGTTCATTCTCTTTGCTCACGCGCTTGCGTGATTTTACTTTGTGGGCGAAAGCCAAGAAAACAAAGAAAAGGAGATGAAAAAATGAAAAAGGTTCTTTCAACCGCACTCGCGCTTTTGATGCTTTTCTCGTCGGTTTTCTTCATCGTATCCTGTGATAAGGACGAAGACGGCGACAAGGTATCCTTTAAGTTTACGGTGGTTCATGCAAACGGAGAAGAAAAAAGCTTCGATATAGAAACCACTAAAAAAACTGTCGGCGCTGCTCTTGTTGAAGAAGGTCTTATCGCAGGCGAAGACGGTCAATACGGTCTTTATGTAAAGACTGTTGACGGCGAAACGCTCGACTACGAAAAAGACGGCAAGTATTGGGCGTTTTATGTAAACGGCGAATACGCTTCAACAGGCGTTGATTCAACTGACATAGTTGACGGTGCAAATTACAGCTTCAAGGCTGAATAAAAAGAGACTGTTGCATTAGAGCGGTGCTCTAATGGACAGTTTTTCAAAAATACGGCATATCTCGAAAGAGGTATGCCGTATTTTTTGTATTTGTGTTCACAAATGCAGTACTTGTCAGGAAAAATGATGGTTTATAATTACGTTTTCCAAAAGGTGTTTTTATTATATTATTTTTTCCAAATTGCTTGATGTTTTGTGAATTTTGTGATATAATGAATGTGCTACACAAAACCGAATAAACTTTTAGGGCTAATGGTCTTTCTTTATTATATAGGCGATATTATACCCTTTTTTGGGCATACTGCTTTTGAATTTGGTAAAAGCGCAGATTCCAACAGGTAGTAGTATGTCGGATACCATTATCCCACTTATCTGGTTTTGTGTAGCAGCAATCGGAGTTGGCGTTTTTCGGTGCGTAGCTTCGGTTGCGCACCTTTTTTATATGCGATAGGGGGATATATGAGCAAGAATATTAAAAAAAAGAGTAACAGATATTACACTTATGCCCGGGGAGCCTACCGTTTGTCTTGGAAACGGAGAGCAAGGCTTTGAATGTTGTTGCGACGAGTGCGACTATTATTTGCTTTGTTTTCCCGAATTTGATCCAAAAAGCAAA
>JAFTXO010000040.1 GCA_017461765.1 Clostridia bacterium
AATATAACCGTAAACGCAGTAACACTCGGATATATCGCTCAAGCTACACTTGATAAGTATAACGAGCTTGAAACTAAGACAGAAAGCGAGCTTGCTCATATAGAGATTCTTGAAAAGATAATCGAAGTATCTAAAACTGCACAAGTAACTCCTGTAACAAAGGAAGAATAACAATGAAAAAATACTCTTTGCGATAAATCGTCGCAAAGAGTATTTTTTATGATAAAGTAATAAAAATAAATAGAAAAATATAAAATTTCTATTGACAAATAATTATTAATATGATATTATTAATTGAATAAAAATAGAGCAAGGGAGGACTAAAAATGAAAATTGTTTTTTCCGGGGCTACTGTTTTTGAAAACGGAATACTTAAGAAGGGTGGAAGCGACTTTGTTGCAGAGACACCCCTTTTTAAAGATTTTTCGTTGAATTCTTCCGAATATTTTATATTTCCCGCGTTCGCTGATATGCATGTGCATTTTCGTGAGCCGGGTTTTTCTTATAAAGAAACGATAAAAAGCGGAAGCATGGCAGCATCACACGGAGGATATACGACCGTATGCACAATGCCTAATTTAAATCCCGCCCCCGATAGCATTGAAAATCTTAAAATTCAACTTGATATTATAAAGAAGGACGCAAGCATAAGAGTTTTGCCCTTCGCAACAATAACAAAAGGTGAAAAAGGAACGGAGCTTTCCGATATAGAAGCTCTTGCACCGTATGTTTGCGGCTTTTCCGATGACGGAGTCGGCGTCAACGATACATCACTTATGCGCGAGGCTATGCAAAGAGCCAAGGCGGTAGATAAAATAATCTCTGCTCATTGTGAGGATACAACCTGCATAAAAGACTCACCTGAGGCTGAATGGAAGCAGATAGAGCGCGATATCAAGCTCGTTAACGATATAAAATGCAAATATCACGTTTGCCACATCTCAACAAAGGAAAGCGTTGCGCTTATAAGAGATGCAAAGAAGAACGGTGTAAATATCACCTGCGAGACAGCGCCTCACTATCTTACACTTTCCGAAAAGAATGTAAAGAATGACGGCAGATACAGAATGAATCCGCCTTTAAGACGGGAAGAGGATCGCATAGCGCTTATCGAAGGAATTTGCGACGGAACGATCGATATGATAGCTACCGACCACGCGCCTCACTCTGCTGAGGAAAAAAGCAAAGGACTAAAAAGCCTTAACGGAATAGTAGGTCTTGAAACTGCATTCCCGATACTTTACACAAGATTAGTAAAAGAGGGCGTAATATCCCTTGAAAAACTGATAAATCTTATGGCAGTTTCACCTTATCAAAGATTTGGTCTTGAAGTTAACGGCTATACAGTGTATAATTTAAATAACCAATATATTATAGATCCGAGCAAATTTTATTCTAAGGGCCGTTCAACACCCTTTGACGGAGAAAAGGTCTTCGGTAAAACGGTAGCAACGGTCTGCGATGGAAGGCTCGTATACTTTGATGAAGAGATAATAAAATAATGGAGGATAGATAATGGCTAAAAGAACGGATATTAAAAGAGTAATGATCATAGGCTCAGGACCTATAGTAATAGGGCAGGCAGCCGAGTTTGACTATGCGGGCACACAAGCTTGTCTTGCACTTAAAGAAGAGGGATACGAGGTTATCCTTGTTAACTCAAATCCTGCAACCATTATGACAGACACGACAATAGCTGACAAGGTTTATATGGAGCCCTTGACACTTGAGTATATTGCAAAGATAATAAGATACGAGCGTCCTGACGCCATAGTTCCCGGTATCGGCGGACAAACAGGACTTAATATGGCAATGCTTCTTGAAAAGAAAGGTGTTTTAAAAGAGAGCGGAGTAGAGCTTCTTGGAACGTCAAGCCGCAGTATCGAAAGGGCTGAGGACAGAGAGCTTTTCAAAGAGCTTTGCGAATCGATAGGCGAGCCTGTAATTCCGTCTGAAATAGCAAATACGCTTGACGAAGCTATTGCGGCAGCTGAAAAGATCGGATTTCCGTTGGTTCTCCGTCCGGCATTTACACTTGGTGGAACAGGCGGCGGCTTTGCTTACAATATGGACGAGCTTGTTGAGATCGCGCAAGGCGCGCTCACCGCATCTCCCGTACATCAGGTATTGGTTGAACGTAGCGTAAAGGGCTTCAAGGAGATCGAATTTGAGGTTATGCGCGATGGTGAAGACCATGCGATAACTATCTGCGGAATGGAAAATATCGACCCTGTCGGAGTTCATACGGGCGACAGTATAGTTGTTGCTCCTATAATGACACTTTCCGATCATGATCTCAAAATGCTTAACGACAGCGCTATAAAGATTATAAGAGAGCTTAAGATCGAAGGCGGATGTAACGTTCAGTTCGCTCTCAATCCCGACTCCTCCGAATACTATCTCATAGAAGTAAACCCACGTGTTTCGCGTAGCTCGGCTCTCGCTTCAAAGGCAAGCGGATATCCAATTGCAAGAGTAACCGCAAAAATAGCCGTAGGTATGACACTTGATGAAATCGAAGTAGCAGGAACCAAAGCATCGTTTGAGCCCTCACTTGACTACGTAGTTGCAAAATTCCCCCGCTTCCCATTTGATAAGTTCACAACAGTTCCCAATAAGCTCGGAACACAGATGAAAGCAACGGGTGAATGTATGGGCATCGGCTCAACTCTTGAAGAATGCGTTCTCAAATCTGTAAGATCTCTTGAGATCGGCGTTTGCCATATCCATATGCATAAATTTGATACTTTTGAGGATAACGAGCTTCTTGAGTATCTTAAGGAGTTCCATGATGACAATATCTTTGCAATAGCAGAGCTTTTCAGAAAAGGTCATAGCGTTTCTGAAATTCATGAAATAACAAAGATTACATCGTACTTCCTTGAATCCTTCAAGAAGATCACAGATATGGAAAAAACACTTTCCGAAAATGTTAAGGATGTGAATATCCTTAAGCAAGCAAAGATTATGGGCTTCTCGGATAAATATATTGCAAAGCTTTGGAACTGCTCGGAGCTTGATGTCGTTGCGGTTCGTAAATCAAACGGAATAGTTCCTATCTTCAAAATGGTAGATACAGCTCATGTCGGAGCATATATACCGTATTTCTATTCATCATACACAGGAGAAAATGCATCGATACACACCGACCGCAAAAAGATCGTAGTTTTGGGTGCAGGTCCTATCCGTATAGGTCAAGGTGTTGAATTTGACTATTCGACAGTACACGCAGTAAATACTATCCGTAAATGCGGCTACGAGGCTATTATTATAAATAATAACCCCGAAACGGTATCGACAGACTATACAACCTCAGATAAGCTTTATTTCGAGCCTCTTACCGTAGAGGATGTAATGAGCGTTATCGACTTTGAAAAGCCCGATGGAGTTATCGCATCTCTCGGCGGACAAACCGCGATCAATCTTGCCGCACCATTGGCAGAGCGCGGAGTTAAGATCATCGGCACAGACTGCGAGGCTATCGAAAGAGCCGAAAACCGTGACGCATTTGAAAAGATACTTGAGGAGCTTAATGTTCCTCAGCCTAAAGGACGCGCAGTTACAAAGATCGAGGACGGCGTAAAGGTAGCAAAGGAAATAGGATATCCCGTATTGGTACGTCCCAGCTTCGTTCTCGGCGGACGCGCAATGCAGCTTGTAGGAAACGAAAAACAGCTTCGTCATTACCTCAGAACAGCAGTTGAAATCGATGAGGACAAGCCTGTTCTTGTTGACCACTATATTCAAGGTAAAGAGGTAGAGGTAGACGCTATCTGCGACGGACGCGATGTGTTCGTTGCGGGAATTATGGAGCTTGTTGAAAGAACGGGCGTACACAGCGGTGACAGTATAAGCGTTTATCCCGCATACAGCATTTCCGATAAGGTAAAGGGCAAGATCCTCACATATTCAAAGCAGCTCGGTCTTGGTATCGGCATTGTCGGACTCTTTAATATTCAGTTTATCGTAGATGAGCACGACGATGTTTATATAATCGAAGTAAATCCCCGTTCCTCAAGAACAGTTCCGTTCCTTTCAAAAGCAACCGGCTTCTCACTTGCCGATATAGCAACAGAGGTAATACTCGGTAAATCATTAAAGGAGCTCGGAATATTCGATCTCTATCCCCAGGAAAAGAAACGCTGGTACTGTAAAGTTCCCGTTTTCTCATACAAAAAGATAAACGGCGTTGACGCATATCTCTCTCCCGAAATGAAATCAACCGGTGAAGCTATAGGATATGACGATTCACTTAATCGTGCATTCTATAAAGCACTTCAGGCGGCAGATATGACGGTTCAGAACTACGGTACTATCCTTGTTACAATAGCAGATGCAGATAAAGAGGAAGCACTTCCGCTCATTCGTAGATTTTACAACCTTGGCTTCAATATCGAGGCTACCTCGGGAACAGCAAAATTCCTTAAGGAGCACGGTATAAGAACAAGAGCAAAGGCAAAGATCAGTGAAGGAAGCAGTGATATTCCGAATGCTATGCGTCAGGGACATATCGCGTACGTTATAAACACCAGCGATATTGGTGCTATGCAACAGCAAAAGGACGGATATGAGATCCGCCATCTCGCAGTAGAAAACAATATAACGATGTTTACGTCGCTCGATACTGTAAAGGTATTGCTCGATGTTTTGGAAGAAATAACTATAACAATTTCGACTATAGATGCTTGATTATGAAGAATACAGTATTTGAACTTATTAAAAACAAACAAATAGCGAAGAACACTTACGAAAGTGTTCTTCGCGGAGATATCTCCGATATAAAAGCGGGACAGTTCGTAAATATAAAAATAGACGGCTTTTATCTTCGCCGCCCTATATCTGTATGCAACGTTGAAAACGAGGAGCTTACGATCATTTATAAGGTAGTAGGAGCAGGCACAAAGGTAATGGCAGAGATGAAGCAAGGTACAAGGCTCAATGTTCTTACGGGACTCGGTAATGGCTACGATCTTTCAAAATCGGGCGAAAAACCGCTTCTTGTAGGCGGTGGCGCTGGCGTTCCTCCTATGTATCTTCTTTGTCGTCAGCTCGTTAAGCTTGGCAAAACACCAAGTGTGATATTGGGCTTTGGCTCTGAAAACGAGGTGTTTTACGAAGAAGAATTCCAAAAGCTCGGAGCTAAGGTATATGTAACGACCGTTGATGGTTCTTATGGCATCAAGGGATTTGTTACCGATGCCTTTGATAAGGTAGAATATACGTATTTCTACACTTGCGGACCTGAGCCTATGCTTAAAGCGGTTTACGATAAAAGCGTAACAAGCGGAGAATTCAGCTTCGAGGAGAGAATGGGCTGCGGATTTGGCGCTTGTATGGGCTGTAGCTGTAAAACAAAATACGGCAATAAGCGCATATGTAAGGACGGTCCGGTTCTTGTAAAGGAGGAGATTATATGGTAAACACAAAGGTCAAATTGTGCGGTATCGAGATAGATAATCCTGTAATCCCCGCAAGCGGAACATTTGGCTTCGGTTATGAATTTGCTGAAATTTACGATATAAATAAGCTCGGTACATTTTCGTTCAAGGGAACTACAAAGGATCCCAGATTCGGAAATCCCACGCCGAGAATAGCTGAAACACCTATGGGAATGTTAAACTCCGTAGGACTTCAAAATCCGGGCGTTGATAAGGTAATCGCTGAGGAGCTCCCCAAGCTCGCAAAGGTCTTTAATAAGCCAGTTATGGCGAACGTGAGCGGCTTTTCAATCGATGATTACGCATATACCTGCGAAAGGATTGATAAGGAAGCACAGGTTGGTTGGATAGAGGTAAATATAAGCTGCCCGAATGTACACGGAGGAGGAATGAGCTTCGGCACTGATGCCAAAAATGCCGCAGCCGTAACAAAAGCCGTAAAAGCAGTAACAACAAAGCCGATAATCATAAAGCTCACCCCAAATGTTACCGATATTGCCGAGATAGCAAGGGCTGTTGAGAGCGAGGGTGCAGATGGCGTATCACTTATAAATACTCTTTCGGGAATGAGAATATCGCTTGCAAAGAAAAAGCCAATTCTCAAAAACGTAACAGGCGGTCTTTCGGGCCCTTGCGTATTCCCGGTTGCACTTCGTTGTGTATGGCAGGTATATAATGCGGTAAAGATACCGATAGTAGGTATGGGCGGAGTTTCAAGTGCAGAGGATGTTATTGAAATGATGCTTGCAGGCGCTACAGCAGTAGAGGTAGGTGCGGCAAATCTGATAGATCCATATGCTTGTAAAAAAATAATCGATGATTTTGCACAGGTAATGGAAAAATATCATATAAACAGTCTTGAAGAAATAATAGGAGGAGCACACTGATGGGAAAAGACGTAATTATCGCTTGTGATTTTGCAAGCAAGGAGCAGGTATTTGATTTTCTTTCAAAATTCAAGGAAGAAAAGCCTTTTGTAAAAATAGGTATGGAGCTTTTTAATGCAGAAGGTCCTGATATAGTTCGTGAGATAAAGAAAAGAGGACACAAGATATTCCTCGATCTTAAGCTTCACGATATTCCTAACACGGTTAAAAAGGCAATGGCAGTCCTTTCTCGCCTTGATGTTGATATGACAAATGTTCACGCATCGGGTACTATCGCAATGATGGAAGCAGCGCTTGAAGGACTTACAAGAGAAGACGGAACACGCCCCCTTCTTATCGCCGTAACTCAGCTTACATCTACAAGCGAGGAAAGAATGAGAGACGATCTTCTTATAAACGAGCCCATGGATAAGGTAGTTATGCACTATGCGATGAATGCTAAAAAAGCAGGTCTTGATGGTATAGTATGCTCACCTCTTGAAGCTGAAAAGGTTCATAATACTTGTGGACAATCATTTATGACAGTTACCCCGGGTGTTCGCTTTGCTGATGGAGATAAGGGCGACCAGGTAAGGGTTATGACTCCCGAGCAGGCAAAGAAGATAGGCTCAGATTATATAGTAGTGGGCAGACCGATAACAGCAACCAACGATCCCGTTGAGGCATATCGCCGTTGCGTAAGAGAATTTGTTGACTAAGGAGAATTAAAATGGAAAGCTACAAAAGAGAATTTATACAATTTTTGCAAAATGCAGGAGTTTTGAAATTTGGTGATTTTACCGCAAAAAGCGGAAGAAAGATTCCTTACTTCATTAATGCAGGCGAAATAAAAACAGGTGAGAATATCTCAAAGCTCGGCGAATTCTACGCCAAAGCATATTTTGAGAAAATAGGTAACAAAAAAACAGTATTGTACGGCCCTGCATATAAGGGAATTCCGATTGCAGTTTCCGCATCGATAGCACTCGCTAAAAACGGACTTGATGTGCCTTTCTTCTTCAACAGAAAGGAAGTAAAGGATCACGGAGAGGGCGGAGTATTCGTAGGCTATAAGCCTCAGCCTGGCGAGGAGGTAGTAATCGTTGAGGACGTTATTACCGCAGGCACAGCAATCCGTGAAACTATGGAGATCATGAAGAGCGTTGAGGGCGTAAAGGTTGCCGCAACATTCGTAATGGTAGACCGTAAGGAAAAGGGTAAGGGCGAAAAGGGCGCTATGGTAGAGATCGAAGAAGAATTCGGCTTCCCCGTATATTCCGTAGTCGACGTATACGATATTATCGAGTATCTTGAAGAGGATAAAGCAAACGAAGAAAATGTAAACCGTATCAAGAAATATCTTGAAGTTAACGGAGCAAAAGCTTAAAATAGAGCAGAAAGGAAGGCTGATATGAGACATCTTATAGGAATTGAAGATTTTTCAAATGAAGAGATCGATAGCCTTATAGCAACTGCCGAGGATATAATTGCTGATCCTAAAAAATACAGCGAGGTATGTCACGGTAAAAAGCTTGCAACACTTTTCTATGAGCCGTCCACCCGTACACGTCTTTCCTTTGAGGCGGCGATGATGGAGCTTGGAGGAGGGGTTTTGGGATTTTCCGAGGCTCAGAGCAGCTCAGCCGCAAAGGGAGAAAGCGTAGCCGACACGGCAAAGGTAATATCCTGCTTTGCCGATATAATGGTAATGCGTCATTTCAAGGAAGGCGCACCGATGGTTGCATCACTTAATTCAACCATTCCTGTAATAAATGCAGGTGATGGCGGACATAATCACCCCACACAAACACTTGCGGATCTTCTCACGATAAAGCGTGAAAAGGGCAGACTTGATAATATGGTAATAGGTCTTTGCGGAGACCTCAAATTCGGTCGTACCGTTCACTCGCTTATAAGCGCAATGTCACGCTATACGGGAATTAAATTTATACTTATCTCTCCCGATGAGCTTAAGATCCCAAGCTATATAAAGGATGAGGTTCTTGATAAAAAGGGTATACCTTACGAGGAAACTGCAAGTCTTGACGAGGCAATGCCTAAGCTTGATGTCCTTTATATGACGAGAGTTCAAAGAGAAAGATTTTTCAACGAGCAGGATTATATAAGACTTAAGGACAGTTATATTTTGACTCCCGAAAAGCTTGTAAACGCAAAGAAAAGCCTTTCGATACTTCATCCGCTCCCAAGAGTAAACGAGATATCCGTTGGAGTGGATAAAGACCCCAGGGCTTGCTATTTCAAACAGGTTCTCAACGGAAAATATATAAGAATGGCGCTTATAAAATTCTTACTTGAGGAGGCAGGAAAATGACGGTTGACGAAATAAAAACAGGCGTTGTGATCGACCATATAGAAGCAGGAAAAGCAATGGAAATCTACCGTTTTCTCGGACTTGATAAGCTCGATTGCCCGATCGCTATTATAAAAAATGCACTCAGTAAAAGAATGGCACGTAAGGACATAATCAAGATCGACCACGATGAAATGATTGATCTTAGAGTTCTTGGATATATAGCACCGAATGTTACTGTAAACGTTATCGAAAATGGCAAGATAGTAAAAAAATTTCATCCCGAGCTTCCCGAAGAGATAGTTGACATCGTAAAATGTAAGAACCCTCGTTGTATAACATCAACAGAGCAGGAGCTTTCTCACATCTTTAAGCTGACAGATAAAGAAAATCATGTTTACAGATGTATCTATTGCGAAAGCAAAGCCAAAAACTAAAAGTAAGCAAAAAGGACTGTTTAAAACAGTCCTTTTTAATCTTTCAAGGTTCTTGGAGTGTTGGTTAAACCTATTAAATAGTCAGCTGAAAGGTCATAAAACTTACATAAAGCAATTAAATCGTCGATTTTCAACTCCGCTCGTCCCATTTCTATGTGGTTATATCCTTGTTGAGATTTGTGAATGATTTTTCCAATTTCAGATTGGGTAAAGTCTCTATCCTCTCGAATATCTTTAAGTCTTGTACGGTAGTCCATATAAATCTCCTTTAGTGTTTCTATAATAAATTTTATATTACTCATAATTTGAGTATTGGCTTTTACTCAAAGATTGAGTATAATAAATATAGAAATATAAAAACATAAGGAGAATTATTAATGAAAAAGATAAGAACATTATGCATGATCTTAATGTATATTGCGTTGGCGTCTACATTATTTTTGTTCGTATCATGCGACAAAGAGCAAATTCCTGCAACAGCAAAGGATGGTTTTTCACTTATAGAAAGTGAAGTTAAAAACATAGAAAAAATATCAAGCGAAAACGGAATAGATACATATCAGATAACCTTTTCTGATAATAGCACGAAAACGATAAAGATAACTACAAATGATAGTGAAACAGTAAGCGTATCCGGCGCTACGATTGACAATAACGGTAATCTTATTTTGATAATGTCAAACGGAACAATGGTAAATGTGGGTAATGTAGTAGGAGAAAAGGGTGATAAAGGTGATACCGGAGCAAATGGTATCGGTATTTCTGAAGTTAAAATAAATGAAAATGGTGAAATGATAATTGTTTATACCGATAAAACTGAAGAAAACCTCGGAATCGTTACAGGCACTGATTGGAAAAAGATATATGATGATTTCAAAATATCAAATCCCGACTATACCAAAACACAAAGTGAGTGGATCGCTGAAATCGTAGAAAAAGCGCTTAAAACTCCCGAATATACGGTAAGCTTTGATACCGGAGATAGCGGCATTATCGTGCCGTCTCAAACAGTTCAAAAGGGGGATAAAGCGTCTCTTCCGGTGATCGATACGGAAAGACTCGGTTACACCTTTGATGGTTGGTATGTAGGCGATGAAAAATGGTCATTTATAGGATACAGCATAACAGAAGATATAACCATAGAAGCAAAATGGTCTCGTGTATGGTCGAGTAACACACTTAACGTATTGTGCACAAGATACGGCGAAACTGCAAGCGCACCTTGGGGACAGTTTGAGCTTAATCCTGCAGCATACGGAGAGGCATTCAATACAGCCTACGAAGCACGTCAGGCAAAAATTGAGGAGCTCTACGGAGTAACAGTTAACTGGGTAGCTGCACAAGATCCTCAGAATATCACAAGTGACCTTACAGAAGCAGCAAATGCTGATAATGTAACGTATGAACTCGCTATTCCCCGCGCTCGCGAAGTACAATCTCTCTCGACGCTTGTATTCGATATGGGAAACAGCAAATACATTGACTTTAATCGTTCTTACTATAGCCAAGTAGCCTATGAGTGCATGACGGTTGCAGGCGTTACATTGTTTGCAGCAGGCGACTTCTCATTCCAAGATGAACAGGTTGCACAAATGATCTTCTTTAACAAGGATCTTCTTGAATCCTTGGGCGGCGCTGACAGTGCAGCACTTTACGCTCTCGTTGAAGAAGGCGGCTGGACATACGACATTATGACAAGCTTGGCTCGTGCTATATCCGGTGACGTAAACGGTAACCACCAACAGGATGACGATGACAAATACGGCTTCGCAACCATGACACTTACAAATTTCTATCAATATTTCGGCGTAGCTGAAGCTTCCGTTATTGACGGTATGTATCAGCTTACACTTAACGATCCCGCAGTTACAGATATCGTTGCTAAAATAATCGAATGTAATGCAGGTAGCACATGGTGCAG
>JAFTXO010000041.1 GCA_017461765.1 Clostridia bacterium
GAGGAGAATAAAATAATGAAGATAGTACTTGCTTCCGCCTCTGCACGCAGAAAGGAAATCCTTTCTATGGTGTGCAAGGATTTCGATATAAGAATATCAAATGCCGACGAGAGCTACTCTGATGAAATTCCCATTTGCAACGTGGCAAAAATTCTTGCCGAGCGAAAGGCAATGTCTGTGCCTCTTTACGGTGACGAGATCGTAATCGGTTGTGATACGGTCGTTATCTGCAAAGACGAGCTTATGGGCAAGCCGAAGGGACGGGATGATGCTATAAGGATGCTTGAAAAGCTTTCAAAAAATACTCATTCCGTTATAAGCGGCATTTGCGTGCGTTCAAGGGACAAGGTCTTTTCAGAGTCGGTTGAAAGCCTTGTTTATATGAGAAATATGTCAAGAGAGGAGATCGAGAAATACGTTGATAACGAACAGCCATACGATAAAGCGGGCGCTTACGGAATACAGGAAAGCGCGGGCGCGTTCGTTTCAAGAATAGAGGGTGATTTTTATAACATAGTGGGTCTTCCACTTTGCCGCCTTGTCGAAATACTTAAGGACGAATTTTCCGTTGTGCTTGACTGATATGACATTGAAAGAAAAAAAGGAACGAATGGCAAGGATCGTTTCCTTGCTTAAAGATATCTATCCGGAGGCTCTTTGCTCACTTGAATATGGGGGCGAGGGCTGGAAGCTTCTTATCATGGGCAGACTTAGCGCCCAATGCACAGACGAGCGCGTCAATATCGTTTGCCGCGAGCTTTTTAAAAAATTCCCGACATTAAAAAGCATTGCCGACGCTCAATATGAAGATATTGAAGAGATGATAAAATCCTGCGGTCTTTACAGAATGAAGGCGAAAAATATTAAGGATGCGAGCGCGCGCCTTTATTATGAATATAATTCGATAATTCCCGACGATATGGATGAGCTTTTAAAATTTGAGGGCGTCGGCAGAAAGATAGCCAACTTGCTCCTTGGCGATCTTTATAAGAAGCCTGCGATAGTTGCCGATACGCACTGTATGAGAATATGCGGAAGATTTGGAATGTATAAGGAAGGAAAGAAGAATCCTTTGTTTACGGAAAAAACAATGTCGCAGATCATAGATCCGAGTGAGCAAAGCGATTTCTGTCACCGCATGGTTCTTTTCGGTCGGGAGTTTTGCACAGCTCAAAGTCCAAAATGCTCAATATGTCCGCTATCGGAGCTTTGTCAGCATAATCTTAATAATAAAGCGAAAAAAGCCTGAAAGCTCTTTATTTAAACGGGTTTCTTAATATATTTATATATGTTCATATATTTGATTTATAAAAGTATAAAATAAAAGCAGAGCCGATCAAGGCTCTGCTTAATTTTTTGAAAATATAGAAGAGATATTTCTGAAAAGTCTTTTAAATAAAGGGTTTGCGAAAATATGAATATATGATCATATATTTCAAATAGTCCATATTCCGTTAACGAAGAACTGCTCTTTGAATCTTTCGGCTACCGCCGCTCCGCCAATACCGTTCGGATGATCCCCGTAGATATAATCGGATTTGAACGGCTCACTGTCAAGAACATTTTCAATATCAAAGAAGCGACAGCCGTACATTTTTGCAAGTCTTGGTATGGCGAGGTTTACGCACATCCATTCATACCGTTGACTTTCGGGAAATCTGAAGGGCGGAACTGAGGATATTATGACCTCTTTTCCGAGAGACCTTAAATTTTTAACTATTGTTTCGATCGTTTTTATCATCATGCCTCCGCTTGCCCATTTTGAAAGATACGGGCCTGATAAAAAGTCGTTTACGCCGTAAGCAAGAAAGATAACATCAGCCTCCTTGCCCTTTTCGAACCAAGAGCCAAGAGTTGCGCAGTCATCACCTCTTGCAAAGCCAAGACCAAGATTCCACGTCGCGTATTCGTCCTTTATCATATCAGCGATTCTTGCGCTCCACATCTCGTATTTGTCTTTTCCCGTACCGCAGCCTGCGGTTATCGAGTCGCCCATAAATGCGACTGTCTTTTTTACCTTTCTGTCAATGCCGAAAAGAGCGGGCATCGGAGCTTGCGTTTGCGTCCATTTTCCGTTATCGAAAACAAACGATGACGTAAGCGGCTCTACATTGTAAGGTATTTCATCGCCGTAAAGCTCCCATTCCCAGCAAAAGAACTGACCTGCCTTTACCTCGAAAACAAATTCGTCGCTCCAAAAGCGCTCGTTTGATAAAACGTCCTTTGCTTCGCTATTATCGAATGTAACACGAACAAAGCTTTCGGGCTCGTAATTTTCATCTATCGAATTGCAAGCGAAGATTTTGGCGCTTAAGATCTTGAAATTTCCTCCGGATTTATTTCTCCAGGAAACACTGCCGTCAGCAAAAGTGCTGTTTACCTGATTCATAAAATAAACGCGCCAAGCGAATTTTCCGCAAACGAGGGGCTTTAAAAATGAACGGAATTTATAATATCTCTCTCCCTTGCTTTCGCAAAAGCTTGTTCCTGTGGGAGCGGCAGTATTTGAAACGTATTTTTTAAACATAAAACACCTCTTTAATAATATCTCTTTATTGTGACAGAGAGCTTGTATGCATTAAAAGCCTTCCCCTCGGAAGGCTTTTAGCTATTAAAGCAATTGCTTTCTTAATTCAGCGCCATCCTTTGAGGAAAGATAAGCAGGAGCTATATCCAAAACGGTCTTGCAGCCGCATACGCCTTCCTTGCTGAGTCTTACAGCGGCTCTTGCATACGCTACGATTACCGATGCTGTAAATTCGGGATTTGAATCAAGCTTCAAGGAGTATTCGATTATATGCTTGTTTTCAAGATTTGCGCCGGTCACGCCGCTTCTTATAACGAAGCCGCCGTGAGGAATGCCCGCGTGATCTTTGTCAAGCTCCTCTTTTGTGATGAAATGAACGGTCGTGTCGTAATCTGAAAAGTAGTTGGGCATATTTTTGATCTCGTTTTCTATTCTTGCTTTATCAGCACCCTCCTTTGCAACGACGAAGCATTCTCTTGTGTGCTTCTGACGCGTGGTAAGGTCGGGATTTGAGCCTGAACGAACTGCCTCAAGCGCACTTTCAACGGGAATAGTGTACTGCTTCGCATCAAGAACACCGTCAATGCGGCGAATAGCATCGGAGTGACCTTGGCTTACTCCCTTGCCCCAGAAGGTGTAGTCCTTTCCGTTTGGCAGAATAGCTCCTGCGTACATTCTGTTAAGAGAGAACATACCGGGATCCCAACCAACGGATATTATAGCGACCTTGCCGCTTTCCTTTGCGCTTTTATCAACATTTTCAAAATGCTCGGGAATTCTTGCGTGAGTGTCGAAGCTGTCAATAACATTGTAAAGCTTTGCAACCTCAGGCGTTTGTGTAGGCAAGTCGGTGGCACTGCCGCCGCAAAGTATCATAACATCTATTTTATCCGTGAATTCGGAAAGCTTGTCTGCATGACATACCAAAGCGTTTTTTGTGTTTATCTTAAGAGAAGCGGGATCGCGTCTTGTAAACACCGCAACAAGCTCCATATCATCATTTTGCTTTATCGCATTTTCAACGCCTCTGCCAAGATTACCGTATCCGAAAATTCCAATTCTTATGCTCATAAAAAATCCTCCTTATAGGAAATTACGAAATAATTTTATCACACATAAAAGCCACATTCAATATTTTATTTATAAAAAATGAAAATTTTTTTGCATTTACTTTTTATAAATATTATGCTAATATATAGATAGAATATATTTGCGGATGGCATCGTGCCCCTTTTTATATAGCCTTGATACCCGTTTTGAAAATACTTGTGAAAAAGGAGAGAGAATATGGCTCTTGTAACTAAATACGAAAATGAAGAAATACCTCATAGCGAATATCCGAGACCTCAATTTAAAAGAGACAGCTATCTTTGCTTGAACGGCAAATGGAAGCTCAAAAAAATGAAAATTGTGGGGGATGTGTGCGTTTTTGAGGGTGATATAGTCGTTCCTTTCTCTCCCGAAACCATAAAAAGCGGGATAGGTGATGGCTTTTCTCTCGGTACGGATGAAAAGCTCGTATATGAAAAAACAGTCTTTATAGATGAGAAAATGTTAAGGGGAGTGACGATTATTCACTTCGGCGCGGTGGATCAGGAGTGCGATGTTTTTGTAAATTCGCAAAAGGTTGCTCATCACAGAGGCGGATATACTCCGTTTTGCGCCGATATTTCGTCTGCCTTGAGGGAAGGAAATAATGATTTGCGCGTGGAGTGTGTCGATAAAACGGAAGCATCACATGGCGCAAGAGGCAAGCAAAGCTCAGCTCCGGGTAAGATATGGTATACTGCTCAGAGCGGGGTATGGCAGAGCGTGTGGCTGGAAAGTATGCCAATGGAGTATATAAAGAGTATAAAAGTCACACCGCTTAAAAATCTTAAAGAGGTAAAAATAGAAACGAAGTGTGGCTGCAAGCATAAGATTACCGTCTTTGACGGAAAAAACGAAATAATATCCTCGGATATTTGTGAAAATAAGATAGTTTTATCGTGGAATTTCGACACTTGGTCGCCCGAAAATCCTAAGCTCTATGATTTTGTTATAGAAGCGGAAAGCGGAGACAAGGTGTATTCTTATTTCGGTGTGCGCTCGTTCGGTATCGGTAAGGACGGAGACGGCAAGGCTCGGCTTTTATTGAACGGAAAGCCGTACTTCTATAACGGAGTTCTCGATCAAGGCTATTACAGTGACGGTCTTTTGACACCGTCAAGCGATAAAGCGATGTATGACGATATCAAAATGATAAAGGATATGGGCTTTAATATGATAAGAAAGCATCTTAAATTAGAGCCTATGAGGTGGTATTATTATTGCGATAAGCTCGGCGTTTGCGTATGGCAGGACTTCGTAAACGGCGGGGGAGAATATAAATTTACACACATAGCCGCGTTTCCGTTCCTCGGATTTTTGCATGATGACAGTGATTATAAATATTTTTCAAGAGAGGATAAAGGGGGCAGAGAGGAATTTATAGCATCTGTCGGTGAAACGCTCGAGGCACTTTATAATTGCGCCTGTGTAAGCACGTGGGTGATATTTAATGAGGGCTGGGGGCAGTTTGATTCACATAAGATAAGCGAGCTTGTTCGCTCTCTTGACAGCACAAGAATAATAGATTCGGTGAGCGGCTGGCACGATCAGGGTGAGGATAAAACAACGCTCAGAAGCCTTCATATATATTATACTCCTCTGAAGGTTCCGAGGGACAGCCGTCCTGTGGTTCTCAGTGAATTCGGCGGATACTCGATAAAAACCAAGAGACACGTTTTCAACGAGGAAAAGGAATTTGGCTATAAGGTATTTCGCGACGGGGAAAAATTTAAATCGGCAATTCGTAATTTGTTCATAAATAAGTTGAAGCCGCTAATTAAAAAAGGACTTTGCGCCGCAGTTTATACCCAGCTTTCCGATGTTGAGGAGGAGATAAACGGCCTTGTGACTTACGATCGCGCGTATATAAAAGTTCCTGTTGATTTTATGAAAGAAATAAACGGAGAAATAGACGCAGAAGCGTCAAATGTGAACAAAATGTAAAAAAGTTCAAAAATAGTTGACAAACGCGTCATAATGTTGTAAAATTATAAATGTAAAGTCGATGCATGACTTTGCACGACAATTATATTTTATGGAGGAATGAAAAAATGAAAAAGATTATCGCACTTGCACTCATGGTAATTATGATGTTTGCTTTCGTTTCTTGCGGAATGTCAGCTGACGACGTAAAGGAAAACCTTGAGAAAGAAGGCTACGAGGTAGCAGTTCAAACAGACGCCGTAACAACAGGCGCAGCTAAAGCAGGATTTGCAGTATTGGGCGTAGAGCTTGAGGGTGACGTTGTAGCAGTTCTTGAAGCAGCTAAGGAAGACGCAATCGTAATGGCTTATGAGTTCGAAGAAACAGCAGATGCTAAGGCAGTTATGAAAAAGGCTGAGGAAGAGAATGACGACTCATACTATGTTCGTAAGGGTAAGACAATAATCGTTGCTTCCAGCGAAGATGCTTTGAAGGACGCGAAATAATTTATTTACAATAGTAAAGAACAATTATTGAACAAAAGAGGTTGTCGCAATCGCGACAACCTCTTTTGTGTTTTTGAATTGTTTTTTATTTTTTTGCTATTTCAAGAGATTCTCGGTTATTTGCCATGAAGACCATGCTTTCGTGTATCTCGGTATTTGCAATCTGTGCCTCTGAGCCTGTTTTCATAAGAATATCGTAATATTTTTTTGCATCGCTTTCAAGCTCAAAAATTACAAGCTCGACCTGCTTTTCTCCGGCGGTTGCGGAAACTACACCGTTTATTTTTCCCTCAAGCTTAAGGCTCATCATTATTTCGATGGTTGCCTTGGCGTTATCACAATCCTTTTCGGTTTCGATAACGTTTACAAGATATCCCGCCTCAGTAAGATTTTCCTTAACTCTTTCGGCAGTAAGCTCCTTTTTGCAAGAACAGAGCGTGAAAAGTGATGCTATTATGATTATAAAAGAAATGATTTTTTTCATGACCGCTCCTTATTTTGCATCGGAAAGCGCCTTGGAATCGCTTGCAAAAATAACGACACATTCATCAATATCGATCACCTTTTCAGGCTTTTCCGATTCTATGCTGTTTAAAATGATATCGTAAAATGTAACCGCATCGCTCTCTTTTTCGAATTCATAGAGATAAACTCTTTGATCTTCATCGTTTACCGCCTCAATAACGGTGATTATATCACCCTCAAACGTAACGTTATAAGTGTCCTCAAAGCGTATCTTTATCTGTTTAAGCTGAAGCTTTTCATCTCCGCTGCTGTTTGATATGATATCCAAGGTGTAGCCCTCTTTGTCAAGGTTTTTTATTACACTGTCGGTGGTTACGGTGCAGGATGTAAGCATAAAAACGAATAAAATCGAAAGAAAAATAGTTGCAAGCTTTTTCATAAATATCTCCTTAATGATTTGATTTTTCTAGAATAAAGAAAAACGGAGAGGTCGGTGAATTTATAATCTTGAATTTAGATACGCTTATTTCATGGCGGTCGAGTGTCGAAAAATATTCTTCAAGCTCGATCCCCTCAAGCGCGCCCTCCTCGTGTCCGGGATAGACGGCAACGAGCAAAATTCCGTCGGGAGCGAGAATAGATATCGCGTCCTTTACCGCGGGGAGTGTCGTAATTCGCTTTGTTGTTACGGATTTGTTATTGTTTCCGGGAAGATATCCGAGATTGAACATTCCTGCCTTTATCGGCTCGTCTATGTGATTTTTCAAGTTACTGTGCGAATCGAGAATAAGAGTGTAATTTTCAAAGCATCCCTCTTTTTCAAGACGCGCTCTTGTGTTGATAAGAGCATTTTCCTGAATATCAAACGCGTACACGTGTCCGTTTTTTCCGACGGTTTTTGAAAGAAAGGACGTATCGTGTCCGTTGCCCATAGTAAAATCGGCGCAAGTATCTCCCTCTTTGAGATGAGAAAGAATAAAGCTCTTTTGTAAATCAAGCAGATCTACCATATATACCTCGCAATTTGCCAAAAGTGAGCTTTCCTTTTAAAAGCCCTTTAGATAAGTATACATCAAAAAAACGTCTTTGTCAATTCGGTATTTTATTCTTGACAAAGTATATAATGCGTGCTAAAATATATATGTTTTATTAAAAATCATCAAAATTCTACCTTTTGAAAGGAATTTTTGCATTATGAAATGGACATCACTTAACGATTTGAGAGAAAAATATCTTTCGTTCTTTGAGTCGAAGGGGCATCTTCGCTTGCCCTCGTTTTCGCTCGTTCCGAATAACGATAAATCCTTGCTTCTTATAAACTCGGGTATGGCTCCTATGAAGAAGTTTTTCACAGGAGAGGTTATCCCGCCGAGAAACAGAGTTACAACGTGCCAAAAATGTATCCGTACTCCCGACCTTGAAAGAGTTGGACATACGGCTCGTCACGGTACATTCTTCGAAATGCTCGGCAACTTCAGCTTCGGCGATTATTTCAAGGTAGAGGCTATCGAGTGGGCTTGGGAGTTTCTTACCAAAACTCTTGAGATCCCCGAAAATCTTCTTTGGCCATCCATCTACGAAAACGATGAGGAAGCATACGATATCTGGGCAAATAAAATAGGTGTTGATCCCAATCATATAGTCCGTCTCGGAAAAGCGGACAACTTCTGGGAGCACGGCTCAGGCCCTTGCGGTCCTTGCTCGGAAATATATTTTGACAGAGGCGAAAAATACGGCTGCGGCTCACCCGACTGTAAGCCCGGATGCGACTGTGACAGATATATGGAGATCTGGAACAATGTGTTCTCGCAGTTCAATAATGACGGAAACGGAAATTATACCGAGCTTGCTCAGAAGAATATAGATACGGGTATGGGACTTGAGCGCCTTGCGTGCGTTATGCAGGACGTTGACAATATGTTCGAGGTCGATTCAGTTCGTAAGATAATCGATAAGGTGTGTCAGATCTCGGGCAAAAAATACGGTGACGATGCCGAAAACGATATTTCTATCCGCGTTGTTACCGACCATACAAGAAGCGCAACATTTATGATAAGCGACGGTGTTATCCCCTCAAACGAGGGCAGAGGCTACGTTCTTCGCAGAATTATCCGCCGCGCTTGCCGTCACGGTAAGCTCCTTGGTATAAATCATCCCTTCCTTACCGATATGTGCGATGTAGCAATCGGCGAGAGCGGAGATGCTTATCCCGAGCTTAAGGAAAAAGCGGATTATATAAAAAAGGTTCTCTCCTTGGAGGAGGAGCGCTTTGATACAACGATCGACCAAGGCCTTTCGATTCTTGATACACTCGTTTCAAAGGCGAAAGAAGATAATGAGAGCGTGATCGACGGCGGTGAGGTGTTCAAGCTTTACGATACATTCGGCTTCCCGATCGACCTTACACGTGAGATAGCTGAGGAAAACGGACTTACTGTCGACGAGGAAGGCTTTAAGGCTCTTATGGCAGAGCAGAGAAAGCGTGCGCGCGATGCAAGAGCGAATATCAGCGGCTGGGATAATGCAGACTCCAAAATCGACGTTGCCAAAACAGAATTTTTGGGCTATTCATCTACACAGGGTGAGGGAAAGGTGCTTGCGATCATTCTTGACGGAGGAGAGAGTGTTGACTCAGTAAGCGAGGGCGAATGCTCGGTTATCCTCGATAAGACGACCTTCTACGGTGAGGGCGGCGGTCAGGTTGGCGATACGGGTACACTCTCGAATGACAATGTTCAAATTGAGGTTATAGATACCAAAAAGACCGACGGCGTATATATTCATATGTGTAATGTGGAAAGCGGCACGCTTAAGGTTGGCGATATGCTTGTGACCTGCGTTGATAAAGCAAGACGCGAGGCAATAGCAAGAAATCACTCGTCCGTTCATATGCTTCAGGCTGCACTTCGCTTGGTGCTTGGAAATCACGTTGAGCAGGCAGGCTCTTACGTTGATGAGAACGTAGGCAGGTTTGACTTTACTCACTTTGCCGCTATGACAAAGGAAGAGATCGAAAAGGTTGAAAATATAGTAAACGCATTTATTTTGAACGGTGAAACGGTTGAAACCGTTGAGACAGATATCGATACAGCTCGCAAAAACGGCGCAATGGCGCTCTTTGGAGAAAAATACGGTAAGGTAGTACGTATGGTTAAGATGGGTAGCTTCTCCGTAGAGCTTTGCGGAGGAACACACCTTGATAACAGCGCGAAGGCGGGTATGTTCAAGATAATTTCCGAAACGAGCGTTGCGGCAGGAGTTCGCAGAATTGAGGCAACAACGGGTCTTGGCGTTCTTAGGCTCCTTTCCGAAAAGGAAGAGCTTATTGCCGATACCGCAAAGGAGCTCAAATGTCAAAATTCCAACGATATAGCAAAGCGTGCGCTTGGAGTTTCCGATGAGATAAAAGCGCTTAAGCGTGAGATAGAGGCGCTCAATTCCAAGCTTGCATCCTCGCGTGTAAACGATCTTATAAACGGCGCAAAGGAAGTAAACGGAGTGTCTGTAATTACGGCAGATCTCGGAGATATGGGCGCTAATGCAGTCCGTTCTCTCGGAGATACGATAAAGGACAAAAACCCGAGGGCTGTGGCTGTATTTGCTATCCATTCGGGCGATAAGCTTAACTTTATCGCAGTATGCGGAAAGGAAGCCGTTGCAAAGGGCGCACACGCAGGAAATATCTTGCGTGAGGTAAGTGCAGTAACAGGCGGAAAGGGCGGCGGACGCCCTGATAGCGCAATGAGCGGCGGCCGCGATATTTCAAAGATCGCAGAAGCACTCGCCCTTGTTGAAACACTTATAAAATAAATTTATTAAAACGAAAAATCATAAAGAAATTTTAAAATAATAAACAGGACAGAGAAAATGTGATTCTCTGTCCTGCTTGTTTATAATGTGTGCTTTTTGTACCAATCAATAGTTTGCTTAAGACCTGCTTTGAAATCGATACTTGGTTGCCAGCCGAGGGTGGAAATAAGTTTTGATGAGTTTATAGCATAGCGCAGATCGTGCCCCGGGCGGTCATCAACGTAGGTGATAAGACTTTCGTCCTTCTTAAGCTCCTTAAGTATCATTTTAACTATATCGATATTACTTATCTCACAGCTTGCACCCACGTTGTATATCTCTCCATCTTTGCCCTTATGGATTATAAGATCGATAGCGCGGCAGTGATCGGTAACGTGTATCCAATCGCGCACGTTTTTTCCGCTTCCGTAGAGAGGAAGCGCTTCGTTTCTTTCAGCTCTTGATATCATAAGCGGGATAAGCTTTTCCGTGTGCTGATAAGGGCCGTAATTATTAGAGCAGCGCGATATGCTCACAGGCAGGGAATATGTGCGGTGATACTATAAAACCAAAAGATCCGCGCTCGCCTTCGAAGCAGAATAAGGACTTGACGGACGCAGAGCAGAGCTTTCCGTAAATGAAAGCTCGGGCATATCAAGCGGAAGATCTCCATATACCTCGTCGGTCGATATTTGATGAAAACGCTTGACCCTGTGTTTGAAAGACGCATCAAGCACAACGCCTGTGCCGAGAAAATTCGTTCTTAAAAATATATCGGGATCGTCGATCGAACGGTCAACGTGGCTTTCAGCGGCAAAGTTTACGACGATATCGGGCTTTTCCTTTTCAAAAACCTCAAAAACAGACACTCTGTCGGTTATATCTACCTTGTAAAAACGAAAATTATAATCGTTCATAATATCGGAAAGCGCGTCTATTCGTGAAGCGTAGGTGAGAGAATCCATGCAAATGATTTCATAGCTCGGATGTGCGCTTTTCATGTAGTGTATAAAATTACAGCCGATAAAGCCCGCCCCGCCTGTTACAAGTATTTTCATCCTTGCCTCCTATTGTTAATAGTGTTAAAATATCGACACATAGCGCGGTGTTCGCTAAGAGCCTTTTATAATATTGTACCATCAAATCAACGATTTGTAAAGAAAAAACGCTACCTGTGGCGAAAAACGCTTTTTTGAGAAAATAACGTAGCTTTTTATGAAAATTAGGTGAAATAACGACATTTTAAGATAAATATTATTGATTTTATATTTTTTATATGGTATACTTATAGTCGGATAATTTTAATTTGTTAAGTACAAGAAAGGAAAAAACCGTGGTAGAAATAAATAATCTCGTTAAAAGATACGGCTCTAAATTCGCCGTTGACGATATTTCATTTTCTGTCGGAGACGGAGAGATAGTCGGCTTCCTCGGCCCTAACGGCGCAGGTAAATCTACTACTATGAACGTTCTTACAGGATACCTTTCCGCAACATCGGGAAGTGTGCTTGTCGACGGAATTGATATTTCGCAAAATCCTACCAAAGCTAAAAAACTTATAGGATATCTCCCCGAGCAGCCCCCGCTTTATATCGATATGACTGTTTTGGAATATCTCAATTTTGTTTTTGACCTTAAAGGCTGTCAGGAAAATAAAAAATTACATATTGAGGAGATCTGCAACGTAACAAAGATCGCCGATGTGAAGAAAAGACTTATAAGAAATCTTTCAAAGGGTTATAAGCAAAGAGTCGGAATTGCCTCCGCTCTTGTCGGAAATCCGAAATTTATAATTTTGGACGAGCCGACCGTAGGTCTTGACCCGAAGCAGATAATCGAGATAAGAAATCTTATAAGAAATCTCGGTAAAAAGCACACAGTTATTCTTTCAACTCATATTCTTTCCGAGGTTCAGGCAATATGTGACAGAATAGTCGTTATAAACGGCGGAAAGATAGTTGCTGACGGAAAGACAGCAGATATAAACGGCGAGATAAATCAATGCTCACGCTACAGAGTAAAGGTGGCAGGCCCTTCGAAGCTCGTTTGCGCGCTTATCCGCAACCTTGTCGGAGTTACATACTGCGAGGTATACGGCGAGCGTGAGGGCGATGCCTTTACATATACCGTAGAGAGCACGCCGAATATCGATATAAGAAAAAATCTTTTCCGCGCTCTTGCGGACAAGGGCTGGCCTATGCTCGGCATGGAGCCTGTCGGAATGGAGCTTGAGGACGTGTTTATGCGTCTTATCAATAGCACAAACGAAAACATAAAGGCAAAGGGAGGAAGAAAATAATGCTTTCGATTTTTAAGCGTGAGATGCACTCGTACTTCACGACCTCGACAGGATATATCTTCCTTGCATTGTCCATAGCCCTCTCGGCTGTCGTATTCGGAATTACGACTCTTATGATACAGACCTCGTACACAAGGTACTATTTCACAGTGCTTATATTTATGTTCCTCATCTTCTTGCCTGTCTTGACGATGAAGACCTTCAGTGATGAAAAAAGAACGAAAACAGAGCAGCTCCTTTATACCTCTCCTGTCTCCATGACGAGCATCGTTATGGGTAAATTCTTGGCTTGCTCCGCAATGTTTGCAATTTATCTTCTTCTTTCCTCGATAAACTTTTTCGTCCTCTTCAGATACGCGATAACCGATTATTACACTCAGCATTCCCCAAATACTCCTATGATAGTTGGCGGAATGATCGCGCTTTTGCTTGTAGGTATGGCGTTTATCGCGATAGGCGTTTTCGTTTCCTCACTTACCGAAAATCAGTTTGCCGCAGTTATAATAACGATCGTGGTGCTTCTTTTCTTCCTTATCATAAATCTTTTCAACAGTATGATATCGTGGTACCCGATACGAGTTATCCTCAGCTGGCTCTCGATATTCAACAGATATCAGAACTTTACCTACGGAGTCTTTGATTTCGGCGCGCTCGTATATTACCTATCCGTAATGGGCGTATTCTTATTTCTCACGGTGCGTGTTCTCGATTCACGCAGATACCGCTAAAGGAGGACGCACATGAAAAACGGATTTTTAAGATCGTTCGCAAGCTCGAAAAAGCTTAAGTATTCAACGATAAGCATAGCCTTTACGGCAATCGTTGTTGCGATAATAATACTTTTCAACTCAATATTCACCGCTCTTTCGGAAAACTACGGCTGGTATATCGATATGACCGAGGAGCAGATCTTTACCCTGAGCGATGATGCTAAGGAGCTTATAGCAACGGTGTCTAAGGATACTCAGATAGAGATAATCTTTACATCCAATAAGGACCTTATAGAAAATCAGACGACGACACACGCAGCATCAATCGGCTTTATAGTTTCCACTGCCGAGGAGCTTGCAAAGGAATTTGACAATATAACCGTATCGTATCACGATTCGGTAAGAGATAAAGCATTCTTCGACGAATTAAGAGCAATGGTCGGAGAGGTCGGCGGAGCTAAGATTACCGAGGAATCGATAATCGTTGCCCGTAAGGACGCAGGCGGCAGATATGCCGAGATCCGTTCGTACGGTGTAAATAACTTCTTCGCAGTTGATGAAAATAATGAAATACACGGCTATAGCGGAGAGATAACCTTTGCATCGGCAATAATGGGTCTTACTGCAAAAGAAAAGCCGACTGTATATTTCACAGTAGGACACAACGAGCTTTCGTTCCTTAATTATAACGAAAATACAGAGGTAAACTACTCAAATGTCGACAGCACCGCAACGACGGGCGCAAACCCGAAGGCAAAGGAGCTTATGCGTCTTTTCACAAACGCAGGCTATACGGTAAAGCCGATAGATATCAGCAAGGAGCCGTTGCCATCACAGTCTAAGGAAACACCGTCAATAATAGTAATAAACGCGCCAACGAAGGACTTTTCAGCCTACGAGATAGACTATTTAACTCAGTATCTTATGGATGATGAGCCCGGAACTGTATTCTGCTTCCTTTCGGGAGAGAGTGATATGACGCAGATGACAAGGCTTTCAAGCTTCATAGAAACATCTACGGGCTCGAGCGTGCAGACAGACTCCAACTTCATTCAGGATGACGATTTTACAGGAAACGATATATTCGGCGTTGCGGGTCTTGTTCCGACAAACAATGCAACAACTGTATATTTGCCCGGATACAGTGATCAGACCTCGTCAAAGGTCGGCGCTACAAAATCGGGTATTATAGTTCCCCTTGTCGATAAATATTGGGACGAGGATGGCTATTACTACGGAAGCCATAGGTCGTTCACAATGCCTCTTGTAACAACCTCGAAAAATGCGACCTTTAAGGGCGAGGACGGCGTATACAATATTATGACGATGACCGCGACGAACAGCTATAATCAGGAAACGGCAACAGACGTAACCTCGTATTTTCTGCTCTCAATGTCATCTGAGATGGTAACAACGGAGTTCTTGCAGGACAACTATTATATAAATGACGATTTGATTTATTCTTTGATAAGAACGACGGGTGGCTCGCAAATGGGCGCTCCCGAAGGAATAGAATACAAAATGTTTATAGACTACGATCTTGAAATAAGTGCTAAGGATGCAAGACTTTCAACAATTTGTCTTGCAGTAATCATTCCCGTTGTGCTTATAGGCGTGGGCGTAGTAATAATAGTAAAGAGAAAACGCAGATGAATAAAAAACAAAAAATAGGATTAATAGTGGCGTCGGCAGTGCTTGTTTTGGCTATCGCGGCATACTTTATAGTTATCTCCATCATACAAAATCAAGGACAAGACACGCCGACAACGATAGTAAACACAGATTACGAGCTGCAAGACGGCGAGGCTATGTATATGAACCGTCTTGTAATGTACGAAGCATTCAATACCGACGATATTGACTCTCTTACGATAAACACAAAAAACGGTAGCGTTTCGTTTGAAAGCAGAATAAGCGAAACGTCGGGAAACAGAGTATTAAGACTCAAAAAATATCCCTCGATAAGATGCAACGATGCGATAATGAATAATATCTACACAGCTATTACAGCGACATATGTGGGATATGATTCAAACGGAAACTTCTTCGCCTATCATGATGTTTCCGAGCAGGAGAAGAAGGATTACGGAGTAACTCCCGAAACGTGTACGATGAGTTATACGGTAACATATACTCCCGAAGGAGAGGAAAGCGTTACTCATACGGTTTACGTGGGTGAGCAGGCTCACCTCAGCACAACCTCGTATTACGCGGCGGTAGAGGGCAGAGATAACTCGGTATACATAATAGACAGCACCGTTAATAGCTTTATGGAGGGCGGAAGCGAGGAGTTTTACGTAAATCCGCTTATCTATACGGGAACGAATGCAACGGATACTATGTACCGTTATGAGGATTTCTCGATAAACAAATTCAAGTTCGTTTACGATAAGGATCAAAAGCTCACGCTCGAAGCGATAGAGCAAACTCTCGGAATACACGCCGATAAGGAAATCGTAGTCGGCGAGAGTATATCAATAGAGTACAAAATAATGAATCCCACCAAAGCGTCGGGACTCAATGCCGATCAGAATTATATTTACACCGCGTATCAGACGCTGTTTACCTCGTTCAGCGGAGATGCGGTAGTAGCTCTCGATCCCGATGAGGAAACGCTTGATAAATACGGCTTCGGAGAGGGAGATACGATATACGTTATCCTTGCAAACGAATTCAAGAGTGATCCTGAGGATGAGGAAGAGATTCCTGCATCAATTATGTACAAGATAAGCGAGCTGATTGACGGATATTACTATCTCCAGCTTGCAGGCTCGGGCGATCCCGCAACATCAAGCTACGTACCGAATTCTATAATCAGGATACCTCAAGCCACAATTTCCTTTATAGAGGAGCAGAACATCATAAGATGGATAGCTACAAACTCCATAGAATCGGGATTTTTGGAGAGTATTTCCGCAAAGGAGGACTCAATAGGCGTTAAAAAGATATCGATCGTTATGAACACATCAAGATATCAGTTTAACGATACCTTCAATCTTGAATATACGGTTGTTGACGATGACGACGGAAAGAAGCTCAGAGTATGGCTCGACAATAATAAGGATATTGAATTCGTTGATAAGGAAACTTACGAATCGGTATCTGAAAGAAATCAGTTCAATAACTTCTACGCAGTGCTTCTTAACTATCCTATGCCGTACGTCTTTAACGAGATGACGGATGAGGAAAAAGAAGCAGTGAAGGCGAAGGAGGGGGCACTTGTTATGTCACTCCACGTAGAGCTTAACGACGGAACGTTGCTTACATATGACTATTACAGAATAAATGAAGGCAGCCACGTAATGTGCGAGCTTACGGATCAGACCTTTAAAGAGCCAACGATCATATATAATACCACAATGGAACAGATAATTATAGTTGCAGGCGCGCTTGACGATCTTATGTCGGGCAAGCAGGTTATAGTAAAATAATATTCTTTTTGATGAAAGGACTTTAATATGGAATACAAGTACGGTTATTTCAATGAAGCGGGAGACGAATTTATCATAACCTCCCCAAAAACACCAAGACCCTTTGATAACTTCCTTTTCAACGATTCATGCTATGCAAACGTTCATCAGACGGGCATAGGCTGCTTCGATTATCAGATCGACGGAAAAGAAGGAATTCAGCTTTACACAGGCGTAGGAAGAATTTGCGACTACGATGTGTTCGGTAAGGATCATCTTTATAACAGACTTATCTTTATAAGAGATAATGAAACGGGTGATTTCTGGACTCTTAACTGGGAACCTGTTTGCCACGAATACCAAGCATATAAGTGTATTCAGGGACTTGGCTATACGGAAATAGAAAACAAAACGAACGACCTTGTGTCGAAAATGCGCATCTTCGTTCCCGTAGGCAAGGATGCGGTTGAGCTTTGGAAGCTCTCGTTCAAGAACGAAACGGGAAAGAAAAAATCCTATTCCGTTTTCACATACAGCCAAATACAGTTCCGCTTCAAGTGGGGCTTTGACAGCTATGGCGATACTATGTACCGCGCAACTCGCTTTGACGAAGAGAAGAATACCTTCTATATGACAAAGCATCCGTTTATAAAGCCTCATAATTACCTCACGGCATTTATGACATCTGATGCTAAGATCGTTGGCAGTGACGGCTGTCAGAACGTATTCGTTGGCGAATACGGTACAATAGGCTCTCCTGAGGTTGTAAGAGAGGGCAAGTGCAAAAACTCAATAGGCTCTGCCAACGCTACGATTTGCTCGCTCCAGTTTGATATTGAGCTTGCAGACGGCGAAAGCAAGGATATAAGCCTTATGCTGGGAGTTGTGACCAAGGAGAGCGAATCAAAGGCGCTTGAGGATAAATATCTTAACAGTCAGGAAAAGTACTTTGATGAAATGAAGGCGCACTATAAGAAAATGTACGCTAAAAATCATATCACAACGAACGATAAGCACCTTGACCGCCTTATCAACTATTGGGGCAAGCACGCAACACACTTCGGCGCTACATGGTGCCGTTGGGGCTATAACGGATACCGTGATATTGTACAGCACGGCTTCGGCGTAGTTTCCTTCAAGACCGAAAGAACAAAGGAAATTCTTAAGGAAGCAATTCAAAATCAGTATTCGAGCGGTATGGCGGTTCGCGGTTGGAATCCCGTTGATACAAAGCCGTACTCCGACTCTGCACTCTGGCTTGAATTCACACTTACATCATATCTTCGCGAAACTGCGGATATCGACTTCTTAAACGAGGTTTATCCCTTCAGAGACGAGGGAGAGGCAACTGTTCTCGGACATATGGACAGAGCTCTTGACTTCCTTGAAAGCAATAAAGGCGCGCACGACCTTCTTCTTATCAAGTTCGGTGACTGGAACGATTCACTCACAGGCGTTGGTAAAGAGGGTAAGGGCGAGAGCGTATGGCTCTCTATCGCGTATGCTCAGGCGCTTCTTGAAATGGCTGAGCTCGCTAAATTTATGGGCAATACCGAAAAGGAAAACAATTACCTTGCAAGACGCGAGTCTATAATCAAGGCTATAAACGACAACGCTTGGGATGGCGAATGGTATCGCCGTTGCTACACTGACCTCGGTAAGCCTCTTGGCTCAAAGGAAAACAAATATGCCAAGATGTTTATGGAATCTCAGTGCTGGTCGCTTATTGCAGGCGTTGCAAGCGAGGAAAGAGCAAACACTCTTATAAAGGCTATGGATGAGCATATGCTTACTCCCGTAGGATATTTGCTCCTTACACCCTCATATAAGGAATTTGACGATACGATCGGAAGAATTTCCTCTATGGAGCCGGGTATCTGCGAAAACGGAACGATCTATTCACATACAAATATCTGGATGATCTTGGGACTTCTTAAATACGGCAAGGCTGATCTTGCATACGAGCTCTTTAAGAAGATAGCTCCGGGCTACATAGTAGGCGATAATGCAGAGATAAAGAATAAATGCTTGCCTTATATGTTCTCAAACTGCTACTTTGGCCCTGAGCATAAGAACAGCGCATTCCAAATGGAATACAGCTGGATCACGGGATCTGTTGCATGGTACACGAATACTATGGAAAACTATCTTGTAGGTATCCGTCCCACATACGCAGGACTCGTTGTTGATCCTCATCTTCCCTTTGATAACGCAAAGATGCACCGCACCTTCAGAGGAGCAGAGTATGATGTTGTGATCTCCAATCCCGAAAAGAAGGCAAAGGATTATACACTTGATATCACAGTTGACGGAAGCAAGCTTGACGGCAATATCATCCCCGCATTCTCCGACGGAAAAACACATAGCGTAGAGATAATAGTTAAATAATAAACAAATAGGATGGCGAAATTCGCCATCCTATTTCTTTTAAAAATGCTTGACTCATAAATTCGATTATGTGCGATATGAATTGTGTGTTTACACGCGAGAATTATATTGTTCATGTCGACAGAGTAATAAATGATGCACTCGCAAGCTCGTATGAAGTATTCACTGCGTGAAAATGAAGTGCAACCTTTGGTTGCACGAAGGGAAGCGTACTCAAAGTAACCAAAATTAGTGCATTAGCACGACATCATTAGCGTAGCGACATCATTTTTCATGTACGTAGTACACTTCATTCGTTTTTTGTGCATTTTGCACAAAATTGTCGGGGGGGGGGGCAATATTTTTGTGGAAAATAACTTGACAAAGCAAAAATATGGTACTATAATATAAAAAACACTACTATACAAATAAAAATTTATAAAGGAGAATTTATGAAAAAGAGACTACTTTTCTTTATTGCTATGATGGCAACTCTTATGTGCTTTATGGCAATATCGGCGAGTGCCGCCATTCATACATCAACATCTGATGAATATAATAGTGAAATCACAACATTAGATCCCGTTGTTGGACGTACTGATATAGACGGCAATAAGGATGACGGAACTATTGCAAGAACTGTTCTTCGCTATGCGGTTGTTACAACAGAGGGCGAGGGTGAAGAGGCTGTAGAGGTAACTACCTATTACTATATTACCGTTCCAACAACGTATCTTCTTACAACAAATCCGTACGGAAAATATGTAATGCAGCTTGATATGACTGCGTTTAGCAATGCATTTTCAGGAACAGAGCTTGAAGGAATAGTTTTTGACAAAACAAGTATTATTCGCTTTGAAATGCCAATAGGTCTTGCGGGAACGGGAAACAGCAGCAATCCTATTCAAAATTTCTATGGATTTTCCAATTGTAAGCAAATAGTTCTAAAGAAAAATTGTGTTCATCAAAGCAAAACGATGAATTCATTGTTTCAAGGCTGTAACAATTTGGAGGAGATTGTGAATATTGAATCCTTGACATCGAGTGATTCAAATCCAACAATCGGAGGTATGTATCAAGATTGTAAAAAACTTAAAAATGCTAAAATTCCTGCCGGTGTTACACAAATAGGTGGAAATGCATTTTTAAATTGTTATGAACTTGATACTATTACGGTAGATGTAAGAGATGAAAACGGAAACATTATAAGCACTACATATGAAAACGGAATTTTGATTTTGCCCGAGACAGTTACGTCAATAGGAGCAAATAATGCATCACCATCTTTTTCCGGATGTAGAAAATTAACATATGTTAAGATGTCTACAAATCTTAACTTTGTATGTCAGAACGCCTTTGCAGGGTGTACATCACTTGTTTTTGTTGATTTTACAGGCGTTACAGATTTAACGGGATTTTATAACTGTTCTAATTTTAGCGGATGTACTTCGTTAAAAGCTATTTCTTTGCCCGAAGGAATTACAAATATATCGAATAGAGTATTTGATGGGTGTAAGGCTTTGGAAGCAGTATATTTGCCATCAACTCTTGTAACAATATCCGGAAATAACGAGAACTGGAATCATGGTGCATTTAATAACTGTTCAAATATGTATTTCACTGATAAACCATTCTCTGTAAATCAATATATTGTTGACGGCAAGGTGGATCTTACAAATTATCAAGCTCCAAATAAGCCCGATGTTTATTTTATGCCTGATAGCTTTACCGAATTTTATGCTAATAGCGCGCCATTCAGCGGTTGTTATAATTTAAATAAGACTATTGTTTTTGGCGATAACTTCAAATCGTTTGTTACAACACATAGTAATGCAACCTATGCTTACAATGTATTTAATAATATAAATTCTAGCAAAGGTGAAGTTAAAAACATAGTATTTTTGGGCGATATGTCAGACTTTGGATACTCGTCTAGTGTATATAATATTAATTTCTATTTTGTAAACAGTGCGGATACAGGTATTGGAGCAGATATTGTTGATGTTAAATCATCTGCCACTAAAAATGTAAGTGAAAGCAAGCTTATATTTTGCAAAGTAAATTGTTATTATAATTTAACACCTGCTGTGGCTGATTTAAAAATCGCAACAGAAACCGATGAGGAAACCCAAGAAACAGTAAATTCATCAGTAACACATTTAAGAAATCCTAACTTGGATAAGATAACTGTAGAAGCTACCTGTCTTGACAATTCGATTGGTGCGACATATTGCTTCTGCTCGGCAAAAATATCTGAAGGAGAGATGGAAAACACCGCTCTTGGACACAATTTTGTAGACGACTTTGATTGCGTGACTGATAATGAATGCTCAAGATGTGATGAGGTGGAAAAAGCACTTTACACAGCGCACGCATTTGTAAGATCAATAGTTTATTCTGACTTTTCTGCAAACGGAGTTAAAAACTGTGACTGTACAAATGAAGGCTGTACAAAGTACGATGAAAAGGATGCAGTAGCAGCCCCTATCTTCACAGCAAACGGATATTCAGTAAGAGAGGACGGAAAGGCACTTCTTGGCGGATATACGATAGATACCGAAGCGCTTAAAGCGTATAATCTTTATAATAACACAAAGCTCACATACGGTATCGTAATGTCGAATGCCGCAAATGTACAATTTGATGAAAACAACGCATACATAGGC